>CAIPEB010000057.1 GCA_903863885.1 uncultured Planctomycetaceae bacterium
CGGGATTCCAGTACGTGATGGTGCCGCGCGGCCCCATCATGATGATTGCGTCCTGCGCTGCGTCGGTGATGCTCCGAATCCGGTCCTCCGCCTCCTTGCGGTCCGTGATGTCCTCAATCATGCAGAGGTGGCAGGGACTCTCGCCGGCGTCCGCGGCCACGGGCGCGATCGTCATGCTGATCCAAACCACAGAACCGTCGGGGCGGAGGTATCGCTTATCCATCTGGAATCCGGAGATTTGTCCGGAGTTCAGTCCCGCCATGTTCTGCAGATCCGCCTGCAAATCGTCCGGATGCGTGAGGCTCATCCAATCGACCGATACCATCTCGTCGCGGGTCCGCCCGGCGATTTCCGCAAAGCGTTCGTTCAGTTCATCGATCTGCCCGGTCAACGAGTTGATCATCGCAAGGCCCAGCGGAGCCTGCTCGAAGATGGTGCGGAATCGCAGTTCCGAAGCCGTCGTCCTCTCCAGTGCCTGGGCGGTGCGGGCCTGTTCGGCGGTCAGCTCCGCCGTGCGGATCGCCACGGTCTGCTCCAGTTCGGCATTCCATTGCCGGCTTTTCTCCAGCATTGCGCGGCGATCGGTGATGTCCATGCAGATACCGGTCATGCGCACGGCACGGCCGGCATCATCGTAGACCGCTTTGCCCATCGCACCGATCCATCGTATCTCACCTCCCCGAGGCAGAATGCGATATTCGGTATTGAACAGAGTGTGATCACGCAGAGATCTGTCGATAAGGTCGAATACCGCGGCACGGTCTTCGGGATGCAAGGCCTGTTCCAGCGCGGCGAAAGACGCTGTGTGCGAGTGGCAGTCCAGGCCGAATAGCCTGAACATCTCGGGCGACCAGACGATCTGGCCGCTGACGATGTCCCAGTCCCAGATTCCCTGCCCAGCCGCCTGCTTGGCCAATTCCAGACGCTCGTTCGCCTGCCGCAGCGCAATCTCCGCTTCTTTGCGCACGGTAATATCCAGGATCACGCCATCCATCCGGCTCGGTTCGCCGTCCGACCCGCAGTACACGCGGCCGAGAGCCTTTAACCAGTGGGTCGACTGATCGGGCCAGACGACGCGGTACTCCGCGTGGAGATCGCTTCGTTCGTGCAAGGCCGTCTGCACTGCCTGCCTCACGGCTTCACGATCCTCGGGATGCACGGCCGACTCGAACGTGGCATGGCGGATGCCGCCGCCGAGGGCCACCCCAAACAAGCTCAGGCAGGCATCCGACCAGTTTATTTCTTGGGTCGCAAGATCCCAATGCCAGATCCCCAGATGCGCGCCGTCAATGGCCATCCGCAGGCGTTCTTCCGCCAGTTTGCGCCGCGTGATGTCGGTGAGCGTGACGCGGCATCCGTCGGCCGGACTCTGTTTGTTGACGGGCACAATGGACAACTGAACATGTCGCCTCGTGCCGGCAGTCCGCACGATGGCGCACTCACAGGTCTGCGGGGCACCCGACTCCAGCGTCTCGCGCATCGCGAGGAAGCTGGGGTCGCGGTCCTCGGGGGCGACCAGGGCAGCCAATACCGCACCTTCAACTTTGCTGCGTTCCATGCCGAGCAGTTCAGCGGCCGACAGGTTGCAGCGCTCGATGCGGTATTCCGGCCCGATTGTGACGTAACCCACCGGAGCGAGTTCGAAGAGTTCGAAGTACTGGTCGCGGAGTTCCGCCAGTTCCGCCTGGGTGCGGCGGAGTTCGTCATTCTGCATCTGCAGTTCGAACCGGTGAACCTGCAACTCATGGACCAAAGCCTGTACTTGGTCGGGTGACACGGCCGAAACGTCCACGGGGTTCAGACTCAATCGATCTTCGGCTCGACGGCGCAGAGAATGACTGAATGAAGATTCAGCGTCATCTGGGTGCGTCATGGCTTGTGTCCCGACATCCAACCTCTTTTGGCAACCTGATACGTGTATCAACGACGAGGTGCGGCCACAACGTCTCCGACCATTTTGAAAGTTATCAAATGAATTTGGCACTCGCAATTCGGCCGATCACGGGTTCGATTACGTGATACCAAACGCCCTCGTGATGACCGAGGTTTCGCCCACCCGTGATGGTCGGCAGATTCGAGAACCTGATACACTTGACACAAATCGGGCCGCGTTCGGGGACCGTTCCGAACCTGCCAGACAGCGTCCGCGGGACGCGCCGCATCCGTGGAGCAACCGGGATCAGCGGTATCGAGTTCCTGTTTCATTCCCTCTGCCCCCTTTGGGTATTCCCCATGAGAACACCTGCTTTCCTGCTCTTGATCGCACTGGTATCGGCCGGCGTCCCCGCTCGGGCTGCAACGCCCTGGTTCGATCGGGTGCTGGTCGGAATGGAGATCGGCCCGACGGGGGCACAGTTCGGGCACAGCGATCCGAAAGACACGCGTTACTGTGCCCGGTTTGACGGACGCGAGATCGTCCGTCAGGCGGTGGCGGCGCGGAGCGAGTATCTGGTGTTATGGGTGCGCGATGGCGACTACGCCTACTACGACTCCAAGCTGTTGCCCAAGGCGCCGGGGCTGGGCACTCGCGACCCGCTGCGCGACGCAGTGGACGAGGCCCGCCGCCACAAGTTGCCGCTGCTGGCGTACTGCGTGGTGCAACAGGGCGGTCACTATTTGAAGGCCCATCCGGAGTGGGAGATGCGCGGGGCGGACGGCCAACCCGTCGGACGCTTCTGCCTGAACTCCGGATATCTGGAAGGCATGAAACAAATCGTGGCGGAGCAACTCGCCACCGGGATTGATGGTTTCCACATCGATATGCTCGACCAGGGTTTTGGCCCGCCTTACGGCTGCTGGTGCAGCGCCTGCCAGGCCCAGTTCAAACAGGAGTTCGGCCACGCGATGCCCCAGGGCGCTACGTGGGACGCCGCCTGGGACGAAATGCTGGAGTTCCGTTATCGCTCCAGCGAGCGATTTGAAAAGGCGCTGGCGGCGCACATCAAGTCGCTCAGCCCGCTTGCCTCGGTGGATTTCAACTACCACGGGAACCCGCCGTTCTCGTTCGAAGTGGGCCAGCGACCCGTGCAGCATGCGGGAAACGGGGACTTCACCACGGGTGAAACCGGCGTTTGGGGGTTCAGCGCGCTGACGGTCGGACTGAACGCCGAGTTCTATCGCGCTGCCGTGCCCCAGCAGCGCGTGCAGGTCGCCATGCAGCGCGGGGTGCGGATGTATCACGACCAGACCACTCGCCCGCTGGCCGATATGCGCTGGGAGTTACTCACGCTGCTGACGCATGGTGCCTTCGTGACCATGGTGGACAAAACCGCTTTCGACGGCTGGCTCGACCCCGTGGCCTACGACCGCGTCGGGGCGGCGTTTGCCGAAGCCCGCGCCAAGCGCGAGCATTTCGGGCACCGGCCCGTGCGCGATGTGGGCCTCTATTTCAGCAGCCGCACTCGCGATTGGGTCGGGCGCGAGAAACCGGCGGATTACTTCCAGTGTTTCCAGGGCGCGCACAAGGCCATGGTCTATGAGCACATCCCGTGGGGCGTGCTGCTCGAAGAGAATGCCACGCAGGAGTCCTTGCGGCAGTATCCGGTGATCATCCTGGCGAACACGGGGATTCTCTCGGAGAAGGAAATCGGTCTGCTGCGCCGTTACGTGGAGGACGGCGGACAGTTGCTCGTCACGGGGCTGAGCGGGTGTTACGACGGAAAGGGCCAGGTGCAAAGCGGGTCGGCGCTGGAGACGCTCGTCGGCGCACGCTTTGAACGCAAGCTCAATTCACTCGACAACTGGGTTCGTTTTTCCCCGGCACAGCTTGATTCGCTGACGCTCCCGCCGTCCGTGCTGCGGGCCGACTGGCCCTTTTTGGTCAAGGGCCCCGCGGGTGTCTTTGCACCCACCACGGCGCAACCCTTCGGGGAGTTGCTCAAACCTCACCGCACCACGCGTCAGCTGGAAGGCCGGGAAGGCACCGACTGGCCGATGAGCGCGGATGCGGCGGTTGGCCCCGCGGTTCTGCTCAATACGGTCGGGAAAGGCCGCGTGCTGACATTCACCTGCTCGCCGGATTTCGCGGTGGCGAGCGAACACCACATCGCGGAAGCTCGCAAACTTCTCGCCGCTGCGGTGCGCTTCCTGCATCCGCGGCCCCGCGTTCGCGTCGTTGCGCCGGCCAATGTGGAAGCCGTCGTCACGGATGATCCGGCCGGACGCACCGTGCGAGTCCACCTGCTCGGCTACAATTCCCCGCCGCAAACCACACCGGTCCGCGAACGCCCTTATGTGCTGCCTGGGCTGATCGAGGACGCGCCTCTCTTCCGTGCCGGTGTCGAGTTGGATTCGCCGCTCCAGCGCGTGGAAGTCCTCAATCCGAGCACCGTGCTCGTGCAGCACGATGGACGGGTTGAGGTCACGGTGAATGATATTCACGAAGTGGTGCTTCTGCGCTACTGATTCGCGAGGTTTCAAAGGCGAGAGAACCCGGCGTGTTGCCGGACGAAGGCGAACAGTCAGCACCGGCGAGTATCCGCGGGCCGACAGCTCTCGGCGCGTGCTGTTGAATATCGACGTCGAAATGCGTGCCGCCAGCGGGTTCCAACGGACCTTTCGGACTGAAAAGCCGCACCCTAAAATCGGGGACAGCGACGGCAGGGCATGCACGCCGGATACACACGGCTCGAGGTCCGCCCGGACGGCCGGGAGGGCCTGCTCTTGCGCTTTGATCGAAAGATCAATCCCCGGCCGACGCTCATGCCGACAGCCGTGACCCGCCCAATACCAAGGAATACCATCCATGGCCGCGATGAACCGACGTGATCTGCTACGGAAAGCGCTGCGCAACGAAACGACACCGCGTCCGGCCTGGGTGCCGTTCGTGGGCGTCCACGGCGCCAAACTGATTGGGCGGACAGCACGCGATTACTTGCACTCCAGCGACCTCATCGTTGCCGGGCTACGCAGGGCCAACGAGTTGTATCAACCGGACGGCCTGCCGATTGTGTTCGACCTGCAGCTGGAGGCGGAAGTGCTTGGTTGCGAATTGCGGTGGGCCGACGAGACGCCTCCCTCGGTCTGCACGCATCCGCTGGAACAGGGCAAGTCGCTGCAGTCGCTGCCGGTGTTTGACGCGAGCATGGGCCGGTTTCCCATGGTGCTGGATGCGCTCGGGCGCGCGAAGCAGGAGATGGGCAACGATGTCGCGCTTTATGGGCTGCTCTGCGGGCCATTCACGCTGGCCCTGCACTTGATGGGCAACGACATCTTCCTGCAGATGTTCGACCATCCCGATTACGTCAAGGCCGTCATCGGCTTCTGTGCTTCCGTCGGCCAGAAAGTCGCTCAAGCCTACCTGGAGAGCGGCGCGGACGTGATCGCCGTGGTGGACCCGATGACGAGCCAGATTTCGCCGGAGCACTTCGAGCAGTTTGTGTCGCCGATGGCCAACCAGATCTTCGATTTCATCCGCGACCGTCAGGCGCTGTCGTCGTTGTTTGTCTGCGGGGACGCGACCCGCAACCTGGAAGTGATGTGCCGGACGGATTGCGACAATATCTGCATTGACGAGAACATCGCCCTGGAGCGGATACGCGACTTTACGCGCGGCCGGAACAAGTCTTTTGGCGGGAATCTCAAGCTGACCAGCGTGCTGCTGCTGGGCGACGAGGAAGATGCGCAACTCGACGCGGTCCGCTGCATCGACGTGGGCGGCGGCTGCGGCTTCGTGCTCGCTCCCGGCTGCGACCTGCCGTTCAACACGCCCGAGAAAAATCTTTCGGCAATCTCCCAGATGGTGCACGACGGCTACCGCCGCGAAGTGGCCAAGCGCACCATCATCGCCAAGACGGCCGAGCACGCGGCCGAAGTCGCCTTGCCGGATTACGTCGCGGAACCGCACGTCACGGTTGACGTGATCACGCTCGACTCGGCTTCCTGTGCCCCCTGCCAATACATGATGGACGCCGTTCATCGGGCCACCAAGCGGCTGTCGCGGCCCGTGATCGTCAAGGAACACCGCATCACCAGCCGCGAAGGCATCGGCATGATGACCCGTTTGGGCGTGAAGAACATCCCCACGATTTGCCTCGACGGAACGGTCGCGTTCAGTTCCATCATCCCCGATCAGAACACGCTGGTGGCAGCCATCGAAGCGAAGATCGGGGGGAAGCGGAAGTGAGAATCCCGCTCGTCCTCGTCACCGGTTTCCTGGGCAGCGGCAAAACGACGTTCCTCGAGCAACTGGTCCACCGTCATCGCCAGCGGAAGATCGTCTATCTCGTCAACGAGTTTTCGGCTCGCGACGTGGATGCCGCGCGGCTGTTGGCCCGGACGCCGGACGTGGTGGCGATTTCCGGCGGGAGCATCTTCTGCCGATGCCTGGTGACGGAGTTCATCGACCGGCTGCGAAGCCTGCCGGACCGGTTCGCGACGCCGGCCGCGCCGCTGCAGGGCGTGGTGGTCGAGGCCAGCGGCATGGCCAATCCGGCCGTGGCGGCCCGGATGCTCTGCGAGACGCAACTCGACCGGCTGTACGAAATGACGGCGGTCGTGGCGATCGTGGACCCGGGCACTTTCGGAAAGCTGCTGCACACGCTGCCGAACATCCGCGCCCAGATCGAGGCTGCCAGCCTGGTCCTGCTCAACAAGACCGACCTTTATTGCCGGTCGACGGTCGAACAGACGGCGGATGCGATCCGCGAGATCCATCCGGATGTGCCCATCGAGCAAACCCGTTGCGGCCGATCCGAAGTGGACGTGTTCGCGACGCAGGCACCCGCGGGGGCGCATGGGGAACTGGCGCCGTGCGTCGACCCCAGCTATGTGACGTTGGACATTCCGCTAACCGGTGCGTTTGACTTGGATCGCCTGCGCAAGGCGGTCGAACAGCTTCCGGATGAGGTTTATCGAATCAAGGGCTTCGCGGATGTCGGCGGCCGGCGCTGCCGCGTGGACTACTCCGGGACGGATTGGACCTGCGAGGAAATCGACGGCGATCCGCCGCCTGCGCTGGTCTTCATCGTCCGCGGGCCGTGTGATCCTGCCGTGCTTCAACTGATCCGCTCCCTGCAGCCGACAGGATGACCTTTCCGCCCGTTAATAGAACCAGGCTGTGTCGATGACGGCCACGCGGAGGTCAATGATGTCTTGCATGTGCCAGTCGGGCAAATACTCGCAGGTCCAGTAGTTGAGGATGGCGCGGTTGTCGCGAGTGAAGCGGCAGCCGGGATTGGAAAAGGCACGCTTCGGGTCGGTCTCGATGTCACGCACATGCTGCCAGGTGCGGCCATGGTCCTTCGACACGGCGGCGGTCAGCGGGCTGCGTTTGCCAAAGTGCGAGGCAAAGTTGGGATCGAAGCTGTTATTCCAGATCATAAGCAGGTCGGATGTCGAAGGGATGCGAGTCAGCTCCGGGCAGGATTCCGGCGAGGTGAGGCCGGTGCTCTTCGGCTCCGACCAATGCAGGCCATCGTCGCTGGATTCGGAGAGGTGCAGCGTGCCGAGTTGGTTGCGCATCACCATCAGCACGCGGCCGTCGCCCGCCTGCTCGACGTGCGGTTCCATTGCGCCTCGCTTTGGCAACGTGAGCCGGTTCGCGGCCTCGTTCCAGGTGCGGCCGTCGTCGTCGCTGAACAGTACGGTCGCGGCGTATTGGCCCCATGGGCCATGATCGCCGGGCACCGCCGGACTCACCGGCAGCAGAAGCCGCCCGGACTTGAGGCGTTTCACCGTTGCGTTACAGAGCGAGTGCTCCGATCGGGCGAAGAATTCGGCGAAGGGCGCGAACGTGCGGCCTTCGTCGGCCGACTTCCAGGCGTACAGCGTGCAGGACGCGCCCTTGCCCGTGTCCTTGGCATGATTGCGGTGGAAAAACAGCAGAATGCCGCCGTCCTTCGCACGGATGAGGTTCGGCGCATAGACGTTCACATCACCCGGCGCAGTTTCGGTAATCACGCGATGCCCGTTCCAGGTGAGACCGCCGTCGGAGGACTCGTGCGCTGCGAGCCGCGTGGTGGCGAAGTCGTTGCCGTCGCCGCCGAATTCCATCGAGACCAGCAACAGCCGCCCGTCCTGCAACTCGACAACATCCCCTTCGCTCTTGCGAGGCCAGTCCTTCGTGCTCGCGCTGACGGTGACGATGGTCTTCCCGGCTGCGGCCGGAGCCTTGGCCGGAGGAGATTGCGCCGCTGCGGCGAGGGGCAGGCACAGGATCATGAGAACGGTGATGTTGGCTTTCATGGTCTCTCCATGGGGTGAATGGATGATCTGTGGTGCAGCGCCCGCTCACTCGACGCGGAACAACCGGTTGCAAGCGCCCTCGACTCGCACGCTTTTCGAATAGTGATGCACTCTGAGGCCGTCCGTCACGGGCGTGGGGACGCAGACGATGAACTCGGCCCAGTCCGGCTCATTGTGCGCAACATAGGCCGGGCGGCAGGCGGCAAGCAGTGGCTCGCCGCGGGCTCCGATGTCCGACACGCCGGGGAAGAGCACCGGCCCGGTGTCGACCTGGTAGTAGCGTTCCCGCTCGCTGTGGTTCACGGTCTTCACAGGATACTCCAACGTGATGGCGTATCCGCAGGCGCGGTATTCCGTGCGCGACACAACCGATGCGCTGCCCGCCAGCGTTTTGAGGATGTCATCCGTGCTCAACAGCTCGACAGCGCGGACCCTTGCCACGTCGATGGAGAATGCCGCGAAGGCCTCCCGCGGATCAATCAGCTGGCGTTCCGGTTGGGCACCCAGCTTGGGCGGGTGCAGCGTGGCCTCGAAATCCGCGCGGGCCCAGTGTTTCTCGATCAGGCAGTGTCTTTCGCCGCCGATCATGCACATGCCGGCGTTCGGATCGTGCCACACATCGCGTTTCACCCAAACCTGCTCCGCGCGGCACTCCGAGCCCAGCGCGTAGAACTCCTCGGCGCCCGTGGTCTCGTGCTTCAGCGTCACCGTGGCCTCCACCGGCATGCGCACCCGGTTCAGCGTCATGGACAGCGGCTTGGACACGGTCTTCGGCGGCTTCAGCTTCGTGTCAAGCGTCCAGCGAAGATAGGAATGGGCGAAGTCCGTGACCATCATTCCGGACGGCTCGGCGTTCTGGTCGGAGCAATCGGCCGTGCTTGCCACCAGACCCGGCAGGGCCGCGCCCGCCCCGCACAGCCCGACGTGTTGGAAAAACGTGCGGCGCGGGAGAGCGGCTCGGTGGATGAATGTGCTGGGGGTGTTCATGGTATGTCCTTGTTGGGTTTGCCGGCTCAGCTTCGTGTCGCCATGCATCTTGCTCAGCTCGCGGGAGACCTCGGCGCCGGCCTCAGGCTTCGCAGCTGTCGCAGACTCGCTCTTTCTCTTAAAAGGTGTTTCAAGATTTGCTCTCCCTCCGGAGGTCGTGCGGTTTGGAAGTGGTTGCACCGTCGTGATTCATGCTTCACTCTCCCTCCGGGAGAGTCGGGCCGAAGGCCCGGAGAGGGTTGTCGCGCCGCTGGTCGTAGAATTCACCACTGGTTCGAAAGACCCTCCCCGACCGCTACGCGGCCGACCCTCCCGCACGCGAGAGGGTGAAGCCAAGTCGTAATGTCCAAATGGTCCCTAAACCGCACGACCTCTCTGGGAGGGTGCAATCGATTTTCCAAACACGTTCTCATGCATGCTCGGCGCCGGTGCTCGGCTCGAACGGCGCAAGAGTGGCTGCTTCAGCGTCCATTTTGACACTTTCCCGAACAGGTCCGCCACGGTGCCGTGTCGGCACGGAGGTGAAAAGTACATTAGCGTGTTCCTGCGCCGCGCCATGCCGGATTTCATTCGGTACGATTGTGTGGGGGCGCCGGGCGTATTTCGATCCGGCCTTCGGTCCGATTGCTGCTCCGCCGCGGGTGCCGCAGACGCCCGCCGCCGTCCGCCGGGAGCCGGAAGGCCGGGAGATCAGGCGGGCTTGGCGCTGACCGCATCCTCGCGTCCGCAATCTTCAGCGTGCAGATTCACGGCGTCTTGATCATTGAATGAGAGAAGACCCATCATGAACACAACTCTCGTCATAATGCTGCTGACCGGGTTTAACGCCGCCGCGCCTCAGCCGCTCCCCGGCGGGTTTCAACAAACGGCGGACAGCAATGTCGCTCAGAGCAAAGAGTCTTCGCCGGGTACGGAGCCTCGGCTGCGAATCGGATTTCTCGATGCGTCAGTTCCGGCAGCGCCCTCGGTGCAGAACAGCGCAGCGCTGGAGTATGCGCTGACACAAGGCCAGGTCACACGCGTCCGGCCATTACCGGAAGGAGGCTGGAAAGACGCAACGGAGGCATGGTGGGCGCCTGAAGAAGCAGATGTGGTCTGGTTTCATCAGGCCGACGATCCGGCCGCTGCGGCAATCCCCGAATCCGCGTCGGCGGATCTGCGCGGGTATCTGGAAATGGGAGGCGTGTTGCTCCTGTCGGGAGCGGCGGGACGGCTGGTGAATGACCTCGGCATCGAATCAACGCCGGTCCGCGTGTTGGGCACCTCTTCAGCTCCGTACCTGTCGGGCATCCAGGTTCACTCGCAGCATAAGCAGCATGACGCATTCAAGGGGCTTGATCCGTCGCAGACGATTCTGCTCACCTCCTTCGGCGGAAACGCACTGGCCGATTTCTACGGTACGGCGGGCCCGCACGGCGAATTGCTCGCCGAAGGCAATGCGGGAGTCGGAGAACGGCCGCTGGTGGAATACACGTTCGGTGCCGGTCGAGTGATCTTCGTTGGCTGGCGTCTGCCCGACTTCACCACAAAATCGGACCCGCATCGTGCCAACCTGGAACGCCTGTTCGGCAACCTGCTCAAGTACCTGGCGAAGTGCAACTCGAATCGCGGCCGGTTGGTCCCGCCGGCAGTTCCTTGCCGGTATCGTCGCGTGTTGGGCGTGCCCGTCCTGTTGGCAGATCAGCCGGCCGCGATCGCGGCCGGAGATCGTAACGGCCAGGATTGGACGGTCGTGACATTTCACGACCGGGCGACTTCCGACGCGGTCGCCGTTGAGGATCTGGCGGTTTCCGAGCTGAACATCCCGCCGGCCGAGAAACTGCGCGGAATAACGCTGCTGAGCCGATCCAAGCCGGTTTCCCAATACGTGGCGCTGCGTCGTCGCCAAACCGACGAAGATAATCAGCGGGACGCGGAAAAGCTCAAGGGACTCCGGGTCACAAAGCCCCGGGTCAAGACCGTGCCCGGGCCGCTTCAGCCGTTGCAGATGCCGGAACTCGAGCAAAGCGTGCTGCTCGGACGTTCGCCCTTCATGGCCCCCGGCGAAGGGCTCGGCGATATCCAGCCGGCCTACGAACCGCTCGAAGACGGCGGATTTCGCATCGCCAACAGCACACGCCGTCTCAATCGTCCGATTGCCCACGGCCAGAACCGCGTGTGGACGGGAGACGTGCCGGTCTTCCGCCTCGACACGACGACGGGGAATGGATCCTATGCCAGCGATCGGGTTTTCCCGCTCTGGCCGCGTCCCGACATTCAATCCGGGTCGGTTTATCCGTGCATGGGTACGTTGCGCCTGGCCGTACCTGGTTCCGACGGCCAGCTTCTGTGGTTGGATACAGTACCCGATGTGACCGCGACATTTCGTCCAGGTTATACCGAGTACGCACTGCGCTCGGGGCGTGACGGTTGGAGCGCGAAGATCATCGTCGCGCCGGCGATGGACTTCCATGGAATGATCTGTCGTGTGGAGTTCGATCGCCCCCTGACGTTGCACTGGCAATACGGAGGCATATGGTGGCGCGAGTCCGACGCGAACGCCAATCGCGTGGAGGTGGCGGGCACGCATGCGCGAATCACGGAGCCGAACCTGCCCAACGGCATCGCGGTTGCCGGCTGTGATCAGCCGGGCGAATTGCGATCGGCAAACGTCCCGCACGGGCAGCAGGCGGAGTTCGACTCCCGCCAACCGCAGGCGACGTACCACGTGTGCGTCACTTGGGGCGTGACCGGCTACGACCGGGACTACGCGCAGCGGGTCATGCAGCGGCTCGAACAGCAGAAGGTCGGCTGGACTGCGGCCATCGACCGCCTGAAGAAACTCTGGTTCGACTGCTACATCAAACCGGCCCTCGACCCGGAACCTCACTTCGCGACGCTGATCGCGCATCCGGCCGATGAACTGCAGCGTACGCGCACGACGTGGGACAAGCGGCGGGATGAGTTTCAGATCCGAACGCCCGATCCTCATCTCAATGCGCTGATCAACTGGAGTCGCTGCACCACCGAGTACCATCGGCAAGGGCCCGGATTGGTGCTTGGCGGCCAGTACTGGATTATGTACTCGCACATTTCCACGGGGTGGTACGGCAAGGAATGGGGCGGCGACCACGCGGCGCTCGATGACTGCCTGCGACTCTATGCCGCGATGCAGTCGGATGAGGGCTTCATCCGCTGGGTATCGCCGTCGCTGACGCCCTTCGATGCCGAGAACAACACGCCGTATTGGGTTGATCACGTCTGGTGGCACTATGCCTGGACCGGCGATCGGCAGTTCGTGCTCGATCTCTGGCCGCAGGTGCGGAAAGCAGTGGCCTGGCAATGCCAACACAAAGACCCGGACGGGGACGGCCTGTTTCAGGACTGGTACGAGTACTGGAACTGCGACTCGAACGGCAAAGGTCCGAAAGCGGCGGCGCCCAGCGCGATGTCGTGGGCCATGCTGGATCGCGCGGCGCGTCTGGCCGCCGTTGCCGGCGACAAGGAGGCGGAATCGCAGTACCGCCAACTGGCCGAACGAAGCCGGCAGGCGATCCTTCGGGAACTCTGGCGCGACGATGCCGGGCGGCTCGGTTCGATCGGCGGCGAAGGGATCTGGCGCGGCCATCCGCAGACTTGGGAGGAGTACCTGGCGATCAACGCGGGACTGCTCGGTCCTGACGCGGGCCGCCGGGCCATGCGCTGGTTGTCATCGCATTACGGCTTTGAACCGCAGCCGGGTGTTCATCTGCTTTCCTGCAGCGACTGGTTTCCAATCCGCTGGAGTACCCAGTGGATACCGACGGGTGACACGTTGCTGGCGGCGATGGCCGGCATGCGGTCGGGCGACACCGACCATTGGTGGCCGTATGTCCAAACCGTCATCCGGTCGTCGTTCAAGAGCGAGTTCCCCGGCATCAACATGGGGATATCCAACTTCGGTGCCGGAGGCGGTGATCGAGAGGATGTCGATTCGGTCGATCCCCATGTGCACGCCATGACGCGCGGACTGTTCGGCATCACCCCGGCGCTGTACGAGGACCGCATCGAGATCTGTCCCGCCTTGCCTTCCTCATGGTCCGAGGCCAGCCTGCGCACTCCGGATCTCCACTGCGAGTGCCGGCGAGTGAACGATCAACTGGTCGTGCGCATTCGCACATCCAGACCACTGGTTAAATCGGTGCGCGGATTTCCGGGCGGCGAAGCCGTGACAACTTCCAAGGAGTCCGATTCGACGGTCACGGTGGGAGTCGGTCCGAGACCGGCCGCGACAGACATCCCCGCGCACCCGGCCACGATTCTCGCCGAGCAGCAGCCTCCCGCAGCCGAGGAGCGGGGACGCGGCGCAAGCTCCGAGGAACGCGCGAAGCTTGTGTTGTTCGACCTGTCCGCCGCATGCAACGTGACGGCCGAGGAGATGACCGCCATGCGATTTGTGTACGACGACAAAGGCGGACTTGAAATCGCGGGCGTTCGCTCGAGCGGTCCGGAACAGCCGATCGAAGGATGGTGGGGAAACCCGTCCCTGAAATTGCCGCCGACGCCGCGCGTTGTGGAATCGTCCAACGGCGTGCTGTTCCTGACAGCGGGCCGGCCGCGTCCCGGCCTGTCGCCGGCCCCGAAAGACAGGTTGGCGCTGAGTAGTTGGCCTCCCCATCCTCTTCCCGGCGCCGCGGTCGTGGATGTCGGTCTGCACTGCGAACGCGTGTGGCTCCTGCTGCAGTGCTACGTCCATCCGATGAAGAACTACATTCCCAACGGCGAGGTCGTATTGCACTATGCCGATGGCCGCCGGAAGATCGAATCGCTGGTGCCTCCGTTCAACCTGGATTGCTATTTCCAGCACTTCAGTCGGAAAGGAACGCCGGTGCCTTTCGGCGCACTGGGGCCGGCCGGGTTCATTCATGCCGGCATGATGTCACCGCATGCCGACGTGCTGGAGATCGCATGCGACTCGGCGCAGGAACTCAAGAGCGTCGAGATCCGCGCTACGTGCACCGAGGGTGTCCTTGGCGTTTTGGGCATGACGGCGCTGACGTCGAGAGAATAGCCCTTTGCCTCGATCATGAAGGTGCAGCGGGGCGACTGCTCCAGAATTGTTCGATTTCCTCGAGGGTCTTGCCTTTGGTTTCCGGGACCATTGTGGCAATAAACAGCACCGCCACGGCCGTGGCGGCGCCATAGATGCCAAAGACGCCGGCGCCGCCGAGGTTCTCCAGGAGTCGCGGCAGGGACTGGGAGATCAAGAAGCCGGTGCCCCAGCCGAACATGGTGACGAAGCCCGCCGCCCTGCCTCGAATTCGGGTGGGGAATAGTTCGGAAATGACAATCCATCCGAGGGCGCCGTAGGAGAACGCGAAACAGGCGACGTGCACAAGCAGCGGGACGAGCAGCCTGATCCCGGTTTCGACATGGAAGGCGAAAGCAGGGCCGCGGTGTTCAGTGCCGCTGCGCAGCCTCCGACGCCGGTCAGCAGCAACGGTCGTCGGCCGGCCCGGTCGACCAGCGCCATGGCGACGAGAGTGAACACGAGGTTCATTACGCCGATGGCCACGGTCCCGTCCATCGCGCCTTCCGGTGCGGCGCCCGCCGTAGCCAGGAGTTTGGGGGCATAGTACATGATCACGTTGATGCCGCTGAGATTGCCGAAGATCGTCAGAAGCACGCCAATGACCAACGGGCGTCTCAGGCGCCGGCTGAACAGTTCGGAGAGAGATCCCGTTTGCGTCGTCAGTGACCGGTCGATGGACGCCAGTTCCAACTGCACGTCGCCGGTTCCCGACAGGCGAATCAGCACCCGCTTCGCCTGATCCGGGCGTCCGTTCTTGAGGAGCCACCGCGGACTTTCCGGGATGATAAGGATCAGCAGCAGGAAGAGCAGCGAGGGCAGCGCGCAGGCACCCAGCATGCCCCGCCACATTTCATCCACGAGAAGCCATCGCAACCATTGCACGTCTCCAGCCCAACGATCGCCAAAGCGCAGGATCAACGCGTTGGAGGCGAAGGCCGTCAAGATGCCCACGGTGATTGCCAACTGAAACGTCGCGATCATCCGCCCTCGCAGACGCGGCGGAGAGATCTCGGCGATGTACAGCGGTCCGACCACCGAGGCAAACCCGATACCCAAACCGCCGACGATCCGCGCCAGGACCAGGACGATCGCCGAGGGCGGCACGGCGGAGGCGACGGTCGAAGAGAGAAACAGCACGCCCGCGGCGCGCAGGATCGCGCGGCGTCCGAAGCGGTCGGCGAGCCACCCGGAGGCGAAGGTGCCGATCACGCAACCCAGCACAGCGGAACTGACGATCCAGCCCTCGCCGTCGGAATCCAGGCGGAAGGTTGCCCGGACCATCGCCAGGGCGCCGGACACCACGGCGGTGTCGATGCCGAAAAGCAGGCCGCTCAGGCCCACGATCAGGCAAATCGACACAAAGTACGGCGTGGCGGGCCGCGAGGCGGCGGCGTCGGGCTGAGGTGTCGCGATCGTCGTCATGGTCCAGCCTCGTCCATCCGGATCTTCTTCGCCGCTTCAATCATGGCAAGGAAGCCGTCGACGGGCACATAGTCGGGGATGGAATTCCCGGAGCCCAACGCATAGCCTTGCGCGGCGGCGCGGAACCGCCGGCCTTGCTCGACGACCAACTCGAACACCGCTTGAGGATTCTTCAGACAGAGGTCATTGACATCAATGCCCCCGAACAGGCCGATGCGGCGGCCGTACTGCTCGATCCAGCGGGAAAACGGCGCGATCTGGTCTTCGTTGGAATGTTTCGCGTCGATCCCCGCGTCGATCACTGCGTCCATTACCGGAAAGATGCAGCCGCAACTGTGCCACAGAAACGGTTTGCCCGCGCGGTGAACGATCTCGATTACCCGTCGGTATTGCGGAATAACATGCAGGATCGCATGTTCGGGCCGGATCAACATCGAAGTCTTGAACCCCAGATCGTCACCCATCCGGCAGACCGCGAAGAGATCCGCATAGCGCCGCAGCAGTTCCGACCAGAGGCACGTCATGAGGTCGCCGATCTTGCGGAACAGCGCGGCGTACAGCTCCGGGTCATCATGATGCAGCAGGCACAATGGCTCATAGCCGACCAGATCATCTGCGACCTCGAAGACCCCGAAACCGCAACCGCCCACGGCTTTCATGCCCGGCGGCATGACAGCGGCCAGAGCCTCGACCTGCACCTGATAAGCATCCCAGAAGATGCGCGGGAGTTCATTCCAGGGATATCGCTCGAAATCGGCGCGATTCTGGATCGGCCCGGGCCGCCCGCCCACGATCGCCCCGTGGTCGGGCAAAATCGGGCAGATGCCGCATTCGAAACTGACCGTGTCGTAGGTCATCGCACGCCAGAATCGGCATACCTTTGCGAAATGGGCCCGCCATTCTTCGCTGCTGGCGGTTGCGGGCCGTGTCATGTCGGTTTGCAGGATCGAGGCCATAACGACCTGTTCGTCGATATGGTGCTCGTAGAGCGGCAGATGCGTCGGGCGACGATTGTGCGCCGCCGCCACAAGTTGCCGGTAGTCGGGCACGTGTGTTGTCATCGAGGCACTTCCTCCAGGGACTGCAACAAGCTCTCCCGGCAGAACTGCGCGCCGCAGACGCACGAGTCGGCCGCCCCGCAATGCACCGTAATCGCCGGGGCAAACTCAGGCATGGAACTTCCCGCCGGGATCAAGTGGCGTTATCCCGCGATTGTAATGCGAATGCGGTCTCAGGCCGGCACAATGCGGTACTATTCCGTGCAAAATACACGCAGATGCGTGCAATGGGAGGCGGCCGCATGCCGGGAGTCAACGTCGGGCCCCGTCCTGCTCGCGCGGCAGTCGCCTGCGCCGGTATACGGAAGGCGCCATATGTTCATGCCGCTGAAACGTCATATTCAGGTGTCGAGCCCCTCGGAACCCGCACTTCACGGCGATCGCCATCGTCTTAAGATCAGTTTCCAGCAGCATGCGTTTGGCCTCGGCCAGCCGCAAACGCGTGATTTCTTGCACAAATAACGACCTCTTCGTGCTGGACGGGCCGCTCGCCGCGGGTAGGATCGTGGGGGCCGAGATCATCGCGCGCCGGAAACCGGAAACGAAGGAGTGGTCCATGTCTGCGATTCTGCGAACATCGCTGCAGGGGCTCTTGCTGGTCACGCTGACTGCCGCCGGACGGATCGGCGGATTGCATGCGCAGGCCGTTGAGCCTCGCAATCAAATTGACGTCCCGCGGATCGACGAGATGCCTGCCCGGCCGACGCCGTTCACGGTGATTGACTGGAACAAACTGGCCCGCGACTACGCCGATCTGGCGTTCGATCTCGAAGCCAAGGGCGAGTACCTGCCGCTGATCTGGATCGACAAAACGCAGACGAACTTCCCCGAAGAGGCGTTTGGATTATACGTCACCGTGGGCGATCCGCGCGGAGGGCCCGGCATCGCCGGCGGCACCTACCACATTGCCAGCGGAAGCATGGGAGCCGTGCTCGGATCGACCCTGGCGGGCATCGACATGCGGGCCTATCGGGGACGCAACTGGGTCGGCATGTGCCGCGCGTATTTCAATCGTGCCAACGGCCGCAATGTGTTCATGGAACATGTGCGCGACTTTGACGCACGGAAGATCGGCGGTTGTCACGCCTTCGACTTCTGGGGCGACGTTCTGCCGAGCCTGCTGGCGATGGAATTAGCGGCCTGTTATCCCCAGGAACGCACCCTCGACGAGCCGCTGCGGATCACGGCTGATCAATTCGTCCGCGCCGCGGACGTCCTCTTGTCCACGCCCGAGAAGTTTGCCTGGAGCACCTTCGACTTCCGCCTCATGAAACCGGTGCGCAACATCGTTCCGGTCCAGCGGGATGCGGCGGGCGGCTTCGCGGCCCTGCTCTACTGGGCGCATCAGCGGTTCGGGGACCGAAAGTACCTCGAAGCATCTCTTCGATGCCTGGACTACCTCGACTCGCTTCAGGAGAACCCGGTCTATGCCTGTATGTTGCCCTACGGAATTTACGCGATGGCCCGCGCGAACGCCGAGCAGGGGAAGCACTATGACGTGGCCAAGCACGTGCGTTGGGCTTTCGCCGGGGGCCGCGTCTGCATCGAAGGGGCGCATGCGGGCAAGTGGGGCGAATACGACGTGAGCGGCCTGATCGAGATGCAAGGCTGCCAACGAGTGTATGCGATGGAGACGTTTCTGTGGGTGAAGTGTCTGGTACCGGCGGTTCGGTACGATCCGCGGTTGGCCCGGCCGATCGGCCGCTGGATGCAGAACGTTGCCTGCCACGCCCGGTACTTTTATCCCGACTATCTTCCCAAAGAACACCAGGTGGCTCCCGAGTACCGCGATCTCACGCGAGGCGTGATCGGTACGGAGGCACTGACCGCGCGGTCGATGCACGGCAACTTCCCGATCCCCACCGCCGAGACCGACAAGTGGCTGAACATCCTCACGCCCGAGGGTAAGCCGGCGGTCTGGCCGAAAGCGGCCAATTGCAGCCTGTACGGTTCCTCGTACGTCGGCGTGCTCGGCGGAATCATCGGGAAGCTCCCGGCAGAAGACGGGTCCGCGGTGTCGCTGGATTGCGGAAAGACCGACTTCTACGCCGCGGGCCGCTATCCGACCTTGTTGGTCTACAATCCTTCAGTCGACCGGAGTTCGTTGCGGATCGACGCGGGGCCGCGCAAGGTCGATCTGTACGACGCCGTAGCCAGGCAATTCGTTGGCCGCGGCGTCAGCGGCGTGACACCCGTTCCCGTGGCCCCGGACACGGCCGCCGTGCTCGTGTTCGTTCCCTCCGGCGGAGTGCAGACGCGCGACGGCGCGCGGCTATTGGTTGATGGCGTGGTGGTGGATTACCAGGCTCCTTAGCGATGTGACTGCCGATGCGACGCAAGGCCGACATGATCGCCGCGCTCGAACGACGGCCGCCACGCGGCGCGGTGCCTCTGTGGGAATTGGAGTTTCAGCTCTGGGACGCGTTCTCGGGCGGCCACCTGGTGCTCGGAGCGGAATTCGCCGAGCTTCCGGCAGCGTCCCAGGAGCTCGCTCTGCGTCGCAACGCGGAACTGATTCTTGCCGTGTGCCGCGACCTGGAGTTTGCCGCAGTCAGCTCGCCGACTCCGCCGTGGGAGCAAGCGCCCGGCGACCCTGCCTATTACATCCTTCCCGAGGAAGCGAGATTCCGCCAGGCGGCTGCGCTGCGGGAGGCGGCCGGCGACGACGTGATGATCGTGGGGCATGCCACAGCAGTACTGGCCGCCGATTACCGCATCGAGTTCTGCGAGGCGCTGATCAATTCGCCGGGAGAGATCGACGCCTTGGCCCGCGAGTGGCTCGACCGCGGTCTGGAAGCTGCCCGGCGCTTGCGCGACGCCGGCGCGGAAGCCGTGTTCACCGCGTCGGATCTGGCCGATAACTCGGGACCGTTCTTCAGCATGGCCCACATGCGCCGCTTCATTCTTCCGTATCTCGACCGCTGGGCTGAGCAGTGCAGGGCCATGGGGCTCTACTCGATCCTGCACACGGACGGGCTCCTCCCGCCACCCTGGCTGGACGCGATCGCCGATACCGCGGTCGACGCGCTGCAGGCGATCGATCCCGTCGCGGGCATGAACATGGCCGCCACAAAAGCGCAGGTCGGCGACCGCCTCTGCCTGTGCGGCAATGTGGACTGCGGGTTACTGTGCTCGGGCGATCCCGACGAAATCGGCCGAGCCACGGACTCGCTGCTCGGCGACTGCACATCGGGCGGTGGTTTCGTCCTGGGGGCGAGCAACGCCGTGCAGCGCGAAGTGCCCATTGACAACTATCGAGCAATGCTCGCGGTCTGGAAACGCCATCAGGCAGAGCCCTCCCGGTAGAATCGATGCAGCGTGATCCGTGCGCGACGGGCATGGACGGCGACGGTTCTCCTCCCGGTCTCGGAGATACATCGGATGACACAACTCCTGCAAGCCGTTCAGGTCGTGATATGGGCAGCGTGCATCGACTCGTTCGTCTCGAGTGCGCGGAGCGCTGACGCAGCGGCCGTCGAATTGACCGCTCAGAGCGACCACGCTTTCGAACTGGCCAGCGGCGAGTATCGCGTCCGCTACGATCCGCAGATGGAGCAGGACGGCTGGATCGTCATTTCGCGCGCGGGAGATGGCAGCGCCATCGGCACCAAACTCGCCCAGGGACAGGGCCTCGACATTACCGCGGCCGGGGCCGGCGAGGGCGACATCTACCAATGGAAACCCGGCTCGCGCAAAGACTCTCGCATCTTCCGCTCCCTTGCGTGTCGTGAGACGCCCGCGACGATCGAAATCACCATCCTCTCACACCGGCAATGGGCGGACTTCGAAGGCCAACTGGTCGCCTTCAAGCAGCATCCGGGGCTGCTGCACTGGACGGTCACGGCCACGGTGCTGCAGGACCGCGCGTTCTCCGGCGAGGCCACACCCGACGCGCACTTCGTCACACCTTCATCCGACGGGAAGCAGATCGTTCGCACCAGCCACGAGGTGATCCGCTACGCGGTGCAGCGAGGTCCGGGAAACCCGGTGGTCTATTTCCAGGACCGGGCAATGCGCAGCCTTGTGTTCTATTTCGAGGATCTGACTTCGCTGAGCGATCTGTACCGCACGACCGGCTGCGATGTGCCGTTCGATTACCCGATCGCCGGCAACCCCGGCGCGGTGGCGATGGGACCGGCATCGCATTGGTTCCAGGCGGCTGCCGCTCCAGACGGCAGCAGACTGGAGCCAAAGCCCTTCGAACCGAAAGTCGAGGCTTTCGGGGAGTTTGGCTTCCGCAGGCCCCGCGGCTGCCGGCTCCGACAGGGCGATCAGTTGGCGCTGGGAGATACTTATCTCTACCTGCGCCCGGTGGCGGAAACCGACAACGCCAGCATATGCCGCAACTATGTCGAGATGCTGGCCGACGTTTATCAGTACATCCGCAAGCCGCCGCAGATCGCCACTGATTGGCGCCGCGATGTCGTGCCTCAACTGGTTCGAGACGTCCAGCGTCCCGAAAACACCACGCATCTACGCGGCGAATTCGTGATTCCCAAGGCCTATGTCTGCTACGAGCACGACGATACCCAGCTCTGGACGGTGCTGAACCTTCTCCATCCGCTGGAACTGTTCACGAAGCGGTACCCGGAGGACAAGGACGCTGCCGCGCTGCGCGACCGGCTCAGCGCGGCGCTGCCGATCTTCTGGGACAAGCAACTCCACTGGTTCGGCAATAACCCCGCGCCGTGCAGCCCCGACATGTTCTACACGGCCGTCTACATTCTGATTCCGGCGCACATGCTGGCGGACCTGGCCCTGCTGGGCCACCCCGAGGCGAAGGCCATGCTGCTGGACGCCCGGGATCGCTATCTCCAGATGGGCCGCCGGTGTCAGTACGTCTTCGCCGACGTTTGGCTCCGCGATTTCTCCAAGCAGAGTGTCTATTACCAGTTTGACGCCACCGGCGAATACGTATACCTGATGATGGCCTACCACAAGCTGAGCGAAGGCAAGGACGCGGAGTCGCTGTCGGCAGCCGCAGCGGCAGCGGAAAAACTCGCCGACCGCTGCATGGACCTGGGCTGGCAGGTGAACATGAGCGCTGCGGGCGTTGTGGGGTGTGAGCTGCTCTACCGGGCAACGGGTCAGCGGCGATACCGCGATCTGGCGAATATTCCGCTGGCCAACACGCTCCTGCAGGCGTGGCTATGGGAGAGCGATTACGGCGTGGGAAGGCACACCACGACCTTCTGGGCCTTCAGCGGCTGCCCCGCGGCGCCGAGCTCGGCAGAGTTCGAGAGCCACCGGACGCGGCTGGCGCTTCGCCAGTACCTCGAATTGTCAGGCAAGGACTTGCCTCCCGCCGTTGCCTCGATGCTCGAAGACGGCTGGAAGCGCGGCTTGACCCAGTCGCGATTCTGCCTGCCGCCGCTCCTCGTCGCGGACGGGGCAAGGCCCTTCATCGCGGTCGAGGGAAAGACGCAAACCAACTGCGGCGAGGTCCGCTTCGACCAGATGATTCCGCTGGAGGACGTCCGCGCCGGCTGGGGCACGGACATCGAATGGTGGCAAAACAACTCCAAGCTCGGTGTCGTCGGCCAGGAGATTTACGGTGCCGGCGGGCCGATCTGGTACGCCCTGTGGCAAGATGAAGTCAATCCATCCATGGCGGAGCCGGGACTACCGGCCCCTTGATTCGCCGCTTTCCCGGAGAGGACGCGCCAGTCGACGCGCGCGCGAAGTCTCGCTGGTTGCGGTAGGACTGGGGGGAGCAGCCCATGCGGCGTTTGAACAGTTCCGAAAAATAGTAGACGGTCTGGAACCCCAGCCGCCGGGCGATCACTCCGACCGGCAGCGTCGTGTCGGTCAACAGCTGGCTGGCCCGATGGATCCTGTGCTGTATTTGGAACTGACGCGGTGAGAAGCCCGTGTACTCCTTGAATACCTTGCGGAACCATGTGTAGCTGACCTTTAAGTCCCGCGCCAGCGCAGGCAGATCGACGTTGGTAGTCAGACGCTCGACGAGAATGCACTTGGCACGGCTGACCACCGCGCCGACAGCGTCGCTGGCGAAACGCCGCCGTCCCTGGGCGGCGATGGCCAGAGCCAACACCTGCAGCGCCAGTCCGGCCAATCGGTATTCGAAACCGTAAGCTTCTTGGCCAACGCAGTCGATCATCGCCCCGAACAGTTCGACGAGTTGATCGTCCAACCCCACATCGAGAACCGGCGCAGAGGGCCGCAGGTCCTTTTGGGTCAGGAATCGCTGGGCGCAGTCGCCGTCAAATTCCACCCAGTGTTCGTCCCAGCCGGTCGCTTCGTCGGGACTGAAGCGGTGCCAAATGCCGGGGAAGAGCACGAACAGGTTGCCCTCTTGCACCTTCAGCGAACCGCTGGCCGACGACTCCAGAACGCCCTGCCCGCGGGTGATGTAGACCAGGGTGGGCGCGGCAAGCACACGACCCTTGACCCACGTGAAGTGATGGCCGGCCGGATGCTGGGTCGGCGGGTACGGGTGGCCTTGCGGGATGCGCGAGTATCCCACGCTTGCCACGTACAGGCCCCACTCCCGCAGTCCTTCGCTGGCCGGCAGGTAGCGGAAGAAGGTTTCGGCCTTTCGCCGGCCGCGGGGCGGTTTCGCTGCGGTCATTTTACGTAAATCCAAGGGCATTTTGCGCATTTACCATGGGGAATTCGACTCCCCATAATGACACCACATAGTGTAATGCGTTGCGACGGCCGCCGCGCGATCTCCCTCTGACTTCAGGAGACTGGCAATGAGTGATCCCTCCCGGACGGACGTTGGCCCGCTGCGGATCGGGTTGTTCGGGATCGGTCTGGACGTGTACTGGCCGCAGTTCGCCGGTTTGGAGGAGCGTCTGCAGGGTTATCTGCGGCGCGTCGCCGCCAAGTTGCAGACTCCCGGCGTCGAGGTGGTCAACCTGGGCCTGATCGATACGCCCGGCAAAGCCAGTGAAGCAGGACACCGCTTCCGGCAGGCCGACGTGGACCTGATCTTCTTGTATGCCACTACGTACGCGCTGTCGTCCACCGTCCTGCCGGTCGTCCGGCGGGCCAAGGTGCCGGTCATCATCCTCAACCTGTCGCCCGAACCGGCCATTGACTATGCCTGGTTCAACCGGCTTGGCGACCGCACGCGGATGACGGGCGAGTGGCTTGCCTATTGCGCCGCCTGCCCTGTCCCGGAAATCGCCAACGTGTTCAGCCGTGCCCGCATCCCGTTCCATCAGATCACGGGCATGCTGGAAGACGATCCGGCGTGCTGGGATGAAGTCGCGGCCTGGGTGGAAGCGGCCCGCGTCGCCCACGCCATGGAGCACAATCGCCTCGGCGTGATGGGCCATTATTACGGCGGCATGCTGGACATCTATACCGACCTTACCCTGCAGTGCGCCAGCTTCGGCGGCCACATCGAGATCATCGAGGTGGACGATCTGGCGGCGTTACGCGCCGGGGTGAGCGACGCCGATATCCGTGCCCGCGTCGCCCACTTCCACGAAGCCTTTGACGTGCAGCCGGATTGCCCGCCGGATGAACTCGCGCGGGCAGCACGCACTTCGGTGGCGCTGGATCAACTGGTAGAACAACACGGGCTCGGTTCGCTGGCCTATTACCACATGGGCACGGGTTGCCCGGCGAACGAAGACGCGATCAGCTCGATCATCCTCGGTACGTCGCTGTTGACCGCCCGCGGCGTGCCGGTGGCTGGCGAGATGGAAATCAAGAACGTGCAGGCCATGAAGATCATGGATTGCTTCGGCACCGGCGGCTCGTTCACGGAATACTATGCCATGGACTACCACGACGACGTGGTATTAATGGGGCACGACGGTCCTGGCCACATTGCCATCGCACAGGGCAAGACCAAGGTCCGCCCGCTCAGGGTCTATCACGGCAAGGTCGGCCGCGGCCTCTCGGTCGAGATGTCTGTCAGGCACGGTCAGGCGACGCTGCTCTCGGTGGTGGAAACCTCGGGGGGCCGCCTCAAGCTGCTCGTCGCCGAGGGCGAGTCGGTGCCCGGTCCGATTCTGGAGATCGGCAACACGAACAGCCGTTACCGGTTTCCGATCGGCGCCCGCCGGTTCGTCAACGAGTGGAACTCGCAGGGACCGGCGCATCACTGCGCGGTCGGAGTGGGCCACATCGCCTCCAAGATCACCAAGCTGGGCGAGCTTCTCCGGCTGGAAGTCGCGAGGGTCTGCTGAACACGGGCATCGCTTCACTTGCGATGGACTGCCGCTGCGGTTCTCGTTTGTGTTGCCGGAACTGCATCTCAACGTCGTGGATTGACGGGCCAGCTTGACCATGTTCGAGCCGGTTCGAGGGCGACCGCGTTCCGATGATGCGGCACGCAAAGCCGAATTGATGCCCGACCTGCTGGCTGCGCTGAAGGTCGACAATTCCACCGCGTACACCCGGGTGCACCAGCTGTCTCCCGTGTTGGTGAAACAGTCCGAACCGACGGGCGCGATTCCGGCTTCGATGGTTATTGCTCGTCGTTACCGGAGCGCCTTACTGCCGACAGTGCCTCGATCCTGCAAAGCAGTTTGTCGAGTGTGGCCACAGTCGCCTCCGCCTGAGCTCGCAGCGATTGGAGATCTGCGTCCTCCGACGTCGATGCGGGCCCGACAGGCAGTGGCGGCACAGGATTTTCCGCCGCAGCACGCTGCCGGCCGTTCAGGCCGGTGGCGTGAGACTGGTGCCTCCGACCATGCCTCCAACCGTTCCCTCCTCGGCCGAATCTGCCTCGTTGCATGCACCCTGAATTGCCTGATCCGGCGTGCGAACCGTGGCCTCGACCAGCCATCGATCCGGGTTCTTCAAATCCTCTTTGATATTCGACTGACATAGTATTGATCCTCCCGTCGTGCAGGAATGCTCGAATTCTCCTTGAGTCAAAATAGTCCGTTTCCCGTCTTGTCAGCAGATCGCCTCGTGGACGGTCAATACGCCAAAATGCAATTCTCGCGCCCGGCATTAGGCGATTTCCGATCTGGTCGCAAGGTCCTGTGCGGCAAGCTCTACGCATTCGATTAGGGATCGTGCAGCACGGATCAAAGGCGGTGCAGTTCAACTCAAGAAATTGCAGATCTGCAATGCATTGCATTGCATTAGTTGCAGAATAGTGATCGAGGGATCGACTTCTGTATGTGGCGGGGCCGGATCATGTCCGGTGCGGAATATGGCAGATGCCATTCCGCAAACAACAGATCGGACTTAGGGAAGGAGAGGTGGCGTTCCTTTCTCTTTCGCCAGAGCGTGCTCCTAATCAATGCTCGGAATTGCAGCCGTGTTGCCGCGGCGTCGGCGCGATGGTTGCTGCCTCCAACTCGTGCAGCAGGCTCTGCGGCGCGGAACCGCGAATTGACGGCAGGTCGCTGCCGAGCAATTCCGGCGGCAGGCAGTCCCGATCAATCCGTGTTCCCCGGCGCATGATTGCGGCGCATCCGACAACGTTCGGCAACTCGCGGACGCTGCCCGGAAACGGGTGCACGCTCGGCAATTTCACCTGCGAAGACGTGGAAATGTCGCTGATCGCGGCAAGGACCAGAGTTCCGGCATCCCGCTTGCATTGGGAACTGACCAGCGCGCCCCGTAACGCCGGCGCACCCTGTTTCGCAGGCATCGTCTGCGTTTCCGCGCGTTGTCGCATGGTCGCAGTTGTGCAACACACAGATCTACCAGGAATGCCATGATGTCGCATCACGTTCTTTTCGAACAAACGCAGGTATCGCCGTTAGCGCTGGAACGATTCGAGAAGCCTCGCAACTACGGACCCCTGGATAGGTTTCACGGTTGTGCGCGGATTACCGGGCCGTGCGGCGATACCATGGAATTCTGGGTGCAGATCGAGTGTGAACGCGTCTGCAGGATCGGCTTTACCACCACCGGTTGTGGACCTTCGCGAGCGGCGGGCAGTATGGCTGCCGAACTGGCCGCCGGAAAGTCCTTGGAAGAGTCGGAGCAGATCGAGCAGGCCGATATTCTGCGAGCCCTTGGCGGCCTTCCCAGAGAATCGGAGCACTGTGCGTTGCTGGCTGCCAATGCGCTGAAAGCGGCGTTACGCGCGGTCGGAAAGACGTGAGTGCATCCCCGCAGCCGCAGTGGTGAGATCATGACACTCCTGCCGATTCTTTTGTTCTGCGTGTTTCCGCGAGCAACTTCATCTATATCGCACTGGCCGACTTGATTCCGACGCATCGCGGTCGGGCGGGATTCGGCCCATGGCTCATGCATGCCCTGCTGATTCTCCTCGGCGTGACTACGACCGTTGCCCTGGAATACCTGGAATAAATGCGTCAGGTGCTCGCGTCCCTTGGGTTCCGATGGGGCTCCGTCGCGTTTCGGTTGCAAAGCAATTCTGCAACACAGGGCATTGCACATATGCAAGACGACGATCATGCCCGCAGCTTGCGAGCCAGCCCGTAATCGCTGCAACTCAGGGACTTGCAGCTGCAGCGGCCGGCATTTGGTCAACTGGCATCGCGATTGCTGGAAGCTCAAACGATTTTCGAGCCGTGCGGGGTTGCGCCGGCAATCGCATTGGCGGACGAGGTGTGGCAGAGAGGCATGATTGTGAACACGGATCCACCGGAGCTGTTGCGACGCCTGCAATTCGAGCATCATCCAGCATGTGTCGTCTGCGGCCCTTCGAACGGGCACGGTCTGGCGTTGGAGTTCCGTATGCCGGAGCCAGGGGTGGTGGAATCGGAATTTGACTGCCGAAAAAGCGGGCAGGGCTACAGCGGCATGCTTCATGGCGGCGTGACCTGCATGCTCCTGGACGGTGCCATGACCAATTGTCTGTTTGCCCATGGACGCGTGGCGGTGACGGTCGATCTCCAGGTCCGCTTTCGCCACCCTCTGAAACTCGAGACGCGTGCGACGGTTCGTGCCTGGATCGAATCGTCTGCCGGCATTGTCTATAAAGTGCGCGGCGAGATTCGTCAGAATGGACGTACCGTGGCGGCCGCGACGGGACAGTTTATCGATAAGTCTTTCCCTGGCCTGCAACCGGCAACACAGCCATGAGCGGAGCAATTCCTGTCATCGTGGACTGGGACATGCTATCGTCGTCCATCGTGCACCCGCGACTGCGGGATTCCGATCCGAGTCGCCCTGGGCTGGCCGGTTAATCCAGCGGTACGCGGGGCAGAAGCGCGTGCGTGAACATGGATGCTTGAGGCAGTTGATATCCTGCTGGAGAACGCAGAGGTAAATCGTGAAGCTAGTGCCCATTGGGATCATTCACTCGCCCTGCGGAACAGCCGCGGGAACACCCGTCCAGCCTTGTTTCGCATCCGGCATCGAGGCGCGGGTCGAGGTCTTTCCGGAATATGCCGAAGGGCTTCGGGACCTGGAGGGTTTCGAGCGCATCTGGCTGCTGTTCTGGTGTCACCAGGCCCGCGCCGCGCAGTTGTCGGTCGTCCCCTACCGCGACTGTCATTCGCACGGCGTATTTGCCACACGAGCGCCGTCTCGGCCTAATCCCGTGGGAATGTCCGCCGTGAAGCTGCTCGGCATCCGCGACACGGTACTCCACGTTGCGGGAGTGGACATCCTCAACGGCACACCACTCCTTGATATCAAACCGTATGTTTCCGAATACGACAGCTACGCCGCTCAGCGCAACGGCTGGCTCGATAATTCCGACGCCAGGCGGAATATTCACATCGCCGATGAGCGTTTTTTTGATCCGGTCAAGAGGGAACCTTGACGACGTGGTTTCCCGAATGCCCGGCGGCCTTTTTCGAACCTTTCACGATTCTTCTGCGCACGTCCACGGGCACTTGCCTTGGGCTGGCTGGGGAGGATTTCCTAAGTCCGGCCGTCTGCCTGGGCAGTAATTTTCGCCGCGATCCCGGGATCTTCCGTGCAGGCACATCGCAACAGAACCGTCGCCTCCCTGACACTTGCCTGCTATCTAGTGGGCTTGATGGGGAGCATCGGCCATGTGCATCACTCTTGCGGAGGTGCCGCGCCGTCGCAAATCGCCCACGACTCGCACGACGACGGTCTTGTGCCCGTTCAGGCCGTGGCCGAACCGCAAGAGCAACTCGGGCCGATCGCCCTCCGAGGAAGCGGAGATTCTGCAGGCCTTGCCAGTTCACACAGCCTCGAACACGACGGCGATGCCTGTCCGATCTGTCATTTTCTGGCGCAGAAGGTGATCGGGACGGGCAGCGTCACCGTCAACTCTCTTGGCCCTCCGCGTGATGACGCAGCCTGTCTGGTCATCGCGAAACGGCTCAGCGATTCGGCGAAGAACGTCCTCATACGCGCACCGCCCTCCGCCGCTTGACGCTCCCGCTCCCATTCCGGTATTTCGCGGCGGTTCAGTCTCGATCGAGTTGAATTGCTGCGTTTCTTGCCACAGCATTCTTCGCGGAGACATGATGCGATGTTCAAACGGCGCCGTGCATTCACGTTAGTGGAACTTCTGGTAGTGATCGCAATCATCGGTATCCTGGTGGCGCTGCTCCTCCCGGCCGTGCAGGCGGCCCGCGAGGCGGCGCGGCGGACGTCCTGCACCAACAACCTGAAACAGGTCGGCCTCGGGCTGCACATGTACCACGATACTTACCGTTGCCTGCCGGCGGGCTGGCGAGGCTACGATCCCTCGACCCAGCAGCCATTCTGGTTTGGCCTGCCGGGTTGGGCGTGGAGCCCGAGCATTCTGCCTTTCATGGAACAGGCCAACCTGTACGACGGTCTGGTGCACTTCGAACTCCCCATTACGGATCCCGCCAACGCGACGACTCGAACTTTGGAGCTGAAGGTCTTTCGCTGCCCGACCGATATCGGCAGAACCACGTTCTCACTTACCGGTGGAGCTGCTTCGGTCGGGACGCCTGTTTCGTTCCCG
This sequence comes from uncultured Planctomycetaceae bacterium, assembly GCA_903863885.1. Taxonomy (GTDB): domain Bacteria; phylum Planctomycetota; class Planctomycetia; order Pirellulales; family Pirellulaceae; genus CAIPEB01. The sequence continues at coordinate 29,531 of CAIPEB010000057.1, forward strand.
GTTGAGATGGCCACGGGGAACTACATTGGCGTCTTCGGCACGCGCGACTTCCACTTCGTCTGCAATCCGAGTTCCGCCGAGTTCAACGGTTGCGTCGGTAACGGAACGTTCTATCTCAACCGCCAGAACCGCTTCGCGGACCTGCGCGACGGCTTGAGCAATACGCTCATCGTGGGTGAGCGTTGTTCCAAGCTGGCTCCGTCCACCTGGGTCGGCGTCGTAACCGGCGGTTTGCATGGCGTCGCCCGCGTTGCCGGTGTGGGCGCCTACCCGCCCAACTCCGAGGAGACTCCGGCCCATTACTTTCACAACTTCAGCAGCTTCCATCCGTCGGGAACCAATTTCCTGTCGGGTGACGGATCCGTTAAGCTGATCGCGGAGACCATCGCCGAACAGACCTATTTTGCGCTTTGCACGCGGCAGGGCGGTGAACCGGCCGGAGAGTATTGACGGATGTTTCCGCCTGCGACTGCCGCATCGGGGAGTCGAGCATTCGGATCGGGGGCCAGAGCATGTTCAGTGACTTGAGCGGCGGGAACGAAGGGAAGCGACTGGAAGAAGACGGCCAACGGAAGGCGAATTGGAAGCGGTGGGGGCCGTACCTGGCCGAGCGTCAATGGGCCACGGTCCGCGAAGACTACTCGCCCGACGGTCAGTGCTGGACGCATTTCTCGCACGACGATGCCCGCAGTCGCGTCTATCGCTGGGGGGAAGACGGACTGTTGGGAATCACCGACCGTGAATGCCGGTTGTGTTTCGCCTTGGCGCTTTGGAATACGCGGGATCCGATCCTCAAAGAGCGGCTGTTCGGATTGACGGGCCCCCAGGGCAATCACGGCGAGGATGTGAAGGAGTGTTACTACTACCTCGATTCGACTCCCACGCATTCGTACATGCGTGCCCTGTACCAGTATCCCCAGCGACGTTTTCCGTATGAGTCCCTGGTCGACGAGAACCGGCGTCGCAGTCGCAACGAGCCCGAGTTCGAGCTGGTTGATACGGGCGTCTTTGCCGACAACCGGTACTTTGATGTGGGGATCGAATACGCGAAAGCAACTCCCGACGATGTGCTGATCGAGATTTCGGTCGCCAATCGAGGCGCGGACAAGGCGGTCCTGCATCTGCTGCCCACATTCTGGTACCGCAATACCTGGATCTGGGGCTGCGCTCATGAGGGATGCTGGATCAAACCGGTGATCCGGCGTGGCAAGGGCGGGACCCTGCAGGCGGAACACGCGACGCTGGGCAGTTTCCACATGGCTGCTGACGCAGCCTCGGACGGAACCGGCTGCGAGTGGCTGTTCACCGACAACGAAACCAATGTGGATCGTCTGTACGGCGTGCCTAATGAACGGCCGTACGTCAAGGACGCCTTCCATCGATACGTCGTCGACGGCCAGTCCGCTGCAGTCAACCCTCGCGGCATGGGAACCAAGGCTGCCGCACACTACAGGCTGGAGATCGCGGCAGGGTCCACGGTGCGGGTGTGCCTGCGACTGTTCCCTGCATCCGAAACGCCTCCGGAGATCTTCGGCGAGGGATTCCGCCGGACGATGGCTGTGCGGAAGTCGGAAAGCGATCAGTTCTATTCCCTCGTGATTCCCGCCGAACTGGGCCCGCAGGAAAGTCTGGTCGCCCGGCAGGCGTATGCGGGCCTGTTATGGACGAAGCAGTTTTATCACTACGTCGTGGAGGACTGGCTCCGGGGAGATCCGAACTTGCCTTCGCCGCCGGAGTCCCGTCGCCGGGGACGCAACGCGGATTGGCCGCACGTGTTCAATCGGGACGTGCTGTCGGTGCCGGACAAGTGGGAGTATCCGTGGTATGCGGCCTGGGACTTGGCCTTTCACATGCTGCCGCTGGCTCGACTGGATGCGGAGTTTGCCAAGCAGCAACTGACGTTGCTGCTGCGGGAGTGGTACATGCATCCCAACGGGCAGATTCCGGCCTACGAGTTTGACCTGAGCGATGTCAACCCGCCGGTTCACGCCTGGGCCTGCTGGCGGGTTTATAAGCTGACAGGTCCCCGCGGCCGGCGCGATCTGCGGTTTCTGTCCAGTATGTTTCAGAAACTGTTGATCAACTTCACCTGGTGGGTCAATCGCAAGGACGCGCGCGGCAAACACCTGTTCTCGGGCGGCTTCCTGGGACTGGACAATATCGGCGTGTTCGACCGCTCCCGGCCGCTGCCCAACGGCGGGCACCTCGAGCAAGCCGATGGCACCGCCTGGATGGCGTTCTACTGCGCCACGATGCTGGCGATGTCCCTGGAAATGTCCCGCTCGGATCCCGGCGCCGAGGATATCGCCTCGAAGTTCTTTGAGCACTTCATCCACATCGCCGACGCCATGAACACGCTCGGCGGCAGCGGCTTGTGGGACGAACACGACGGTTTCTACTACGACCAGATGTACGTCGACGGCCAGCGCGTGCCGCTGCGGGTACGCTCGATGGTCGGGTTGATTCCGCTGATTGCCGTGGAAGTTCTGACCGACGAGACCATTGACGAACTGCCGGGATTTCGGAAACGCCTGCAGTGGTTCCTAACGTATCGCCGGGATCTGGCGAAACAGATCTCCTACATGGAATCAAGGGATGGAGCCGCCTCCCAAGGCCGGCACCTGCTGGCCATCCCTTCGCGGGAACGGCTGATACGTGTGCTTCGCTACGTGTTGGACGAACGGGAGTTTCTCTCGCCCTTCGGAATCCGTTCCCTGTCCAAGTACCACGGCGATCACCCCTACGCGTTCCGCTGCCGCGGCCAGGAGTTTCGCGTCGACTATGTTCCCGGCGAATCGAACACGAACATGTTCGGCGGCAACTCGAACTGGCGCGGGCCGATCTGGTTTCCAGTGAATTATCTGCTCATTGAAGCGCTCGAGCGTTATCATTATTTCTATGGTGACACGCTGCGGGTCGAGTGCCCGACGGGTTCCGGCCGGCGGATGAACCTGAACGAAGTTGCGCAGGAGTTGTCCCGGCGTCTGGTCCGCCTGTTCCTGCCCGATGGGGAACAGCGGCGACCATACCAGGGTCGTGGCTCGCAACCGCTGGCCGGCCCTGACGACCGGGATCGGCTGCTGTTTTACGAGTACTTCCATGGCGAAACGGGTGCCGGACTCGGTGCCAGCCATCAGACTGGATGGACGAGTCTGGTGGCGCACTGTCTGGAGCATACGATTCGCGGAAAGAAGTAGGTGCTTCGATGTCCTCGCTTGCTCCTTCGACCGGCCGCATCGGCCGGGTCGTCGTCGTTGGTGCCGGAGGCGCGGGGCTGGCGGCCGTGGAGTCGCTGCGAAAAGCCGCTCCCCATGCCGAAATCACGCTGATCTCCCGTGAGGCAGAGCTTCCTTACTACCGCCTTAATCTGACGCGATACCTGGCCGGAGAGGTGAACCGGCCGGACTTGTTCGTCCATTCGGCGGACTGGTACGAACAGAATCGGATCCAGCTTCTGCTGGGAGCGGAAGTCTCCGCCCTGCACTTGCCGGATCGCGCCGTTCAGTTGCACGATGGCCGCCGAATGCCGTTCGACAAACTCCTGCTGGCGGCGGGCGCGGGGCCCTTCATCCCGCCTATTCCGGGGACGGACCGCTCAGGGGTCACGGGGCTGCGGACGATACAGGATGCGGATGCCGTTCTGAAAGCCTGTGAAGCGGGGGCACGCTGCGTCTGCATCGGCGGCGGGTTGCTTGGACTGGAGGTGGCCGGAGCCCTGGCCCGGCGCGGCGCCCGGGTGACGCTCGTCGAAGGCCATGGCTGGCTGCTGCCGCGCCAGTTGAACCAACGCGCCGGAGAAATTCTCGGAGCCCATGCGGCCAGTCTCGGGATCACACTCCGCAACAAGGCCGTCACGCGGGAGATCCTCGGGGACGGGCAGGTCCGCAGCGTGCTGCTGGAGGACGGCACCGCGCTGGATGCCGAGTTGGTGGTGATCGCAACGGGCATCCGCTCGAATTGCTTTCTGGCGAAACAGGCGGGACTGGAGGTGAACCACGGAATCCTGGTCAACAACCGTCTCATCACTTCCTGTCCCGACATTCTGGCCGCCGGTGATGTGGCCGAGCACAGCGGCATAGTCTACGGCCTCTGGACCGCTTCCCAAGCCCAGGGAGCGGTGGCCGGGCAGAACCTGGCTGGGGCTGCCATCGAGTTCACCGGCCTGCCTCGCAGCAATACGCTCAAGGTGCTGGGCCTGGACATGTTCAGCATCGGCCAGATCTCGCCCGCAGAGACCGGCGGCGCGATTCTGGAGCAGGAACTGGATGGCAGTTACTGTCGCTTTGTCTTTCACGACAGCCGCCTGGTCGGGGTCATCCTCCTGGGCGACATCCGGCTAATGGCGGTCGCCAGGAGGGCGGTCGAGGAGCGGCGCGACTGCGGGACGCTCCTCGCGTCCGGAGCGACAGCCCAGGCGGTGATTGAACACCTGGGGGCAGCCAACTCCGGCAGATCCGCGTCGCAGACGGTCGCACGCAGGGTGCCGCAGGCGGTGGCAACGCCCGTTGGGCCTGTCAGCCCCGGGCGATACCGGTGCCCTGTTTGCGGATACGTCTATGACGAAGCCGAAGCCGACCAGGCCTGGGAGTTTCTTCCGCACGACTGGACGTGCCCGATCTGCAGCGCGGCCAAATCGGTGTTCGAGCCCCTGACGCAGGATCCTGCGACTCCGGTTCGGACCGCCCCTGGACGAGTGACCGTCGCCCACCGCCTGATTGGCTACGCGTTTCTGGCGATTTATCTGCTGCTCATGTGGCAGATGGTACCTCGGCTCTGGACGTATCAGATCGAGTTGCCGGCGCGGACCGTGGTGCACATGAGTCTGGCCATGGCGGTCGGGGTGATCCTTCTGCTGAAGATATTGATCGTGCGGTTCTTCAAGCGACTGGACGCAGCCCTGGTGCCGACGCTGGGCACCTCGCTGTTGATCGCCAGCGCCGTCCTGATCGGTATCGCGGTCCCGCCCGCTTTCCGCGAAGCGATGGCGACCAGCCGCCTGTTTACCGACGAGAACTGCCAACGGGTGGCAACGCTGCTCGTTCAGACCGGCATGGACAAACTGACCGGCGCCCGACTCGCCTCCCACGCTTCGCTGCGAGCCGGACAGCGTATTCTGCGCCAACAGTGTGTCGCGTGTCACGATCTCCGGACGGTGATCGCCCGGCCGCGGACCCCCGACGCGTGGCGCCAGACCGTGCGCCGCATGGCCGAACGCGCCACGTTGCCGGATGCGATCGACGACCATCAGCAGTGGCAGGTGACCGCCTACCTGGTGGCCCTCTCGCCGCAGTTGCAGCAGTCCGCTCAGCAATTGCGGGATCAGACGGAGCGCCGCAACGAGACGCGGCAGGCGGCGGCGGGCCTGTCGGAGAAACCCGCAGACGACGCTCGATACGACGCTGTACGGGTCAAGCAGCTGTTCGAGATCAAGTGTTCCGAGTGCCACGCCACAACCGAGGTGGAGAAGAACCCACCCGATACCGAATCCGCCGCGCGCGACCTGATCAAGCGGATGGTCGACGAAGGGCTGGCCGCAAGCGAAGAGGAACTCTCACAGCTCACGAGGTACTTGATCGAGAATTACATCAAGAAAGCGAATCAATAGCCACCTTTTCATCGCCAGAGGAAGACCGTGGACCCGTTAACAAACGCAGTTTTGGGTATGTTGTTCTTGATTGCAGGAGCGGCCGCCACGGGCCTCATGTATTACCTGCGCGGACGAACCCCGTAAGAAAGCCTGCCGACGACATTCAGACAATGTACCTTCAGTTGATGCAGGAACGGCACGCAGCGAGGGGAACACCATGGGCTTACTGCAGGACGTGCTGGCCAACGAGGTCTACCTGGCGCTGGTTTGCACCGAGCCGATCTCGTGCGCGTACTTGGGCGCCCGCTGTTCGAGTTCGTCGACCAGCGAATCGATGTCGATATCGCCTTGCGCCTCGTTACACCGACCACCAGGTAAGGATCCGACCGACGCGGGAGTTTGCCCGCTTGCCATACGACAATCGTCGTGTATCAGGGGAACGAGATCTGGTGCTTCTTCATCTTCCGCCATAGTGTGCTCTTGTCGATGCCCAGCAGGGCGGCCGCCTTGCCGCGATGTCCGCCCTGTTGCCGCAGCGCGAGGAGGATCGTCGCCGCCTCGGATTCGCTCAACGGACTTTGAGTGGCGGTGCTGCAGTTCGCTCGCGGGGGGGGCGCGTCCAGTAATTCCGGCGGCAGGTTCTCCAAGTCGATCTGGGTGCCGCGGCATAAGACGACGGCCCGTTCGACGATGTTCTGCAACTCGCGCACGTTGCCGGGGAAAGAGTGCCGCATCAACTCTGCCATTGCCTCCGCGGAGATGCTTTCGACCCGCTTGCCAAGCTCGGCGTTCAATTGCCGGATGAAGTGGCTGATGAGCAAGGGGATGTCTTCACGGCGATCGGCCAGCGGCGGAAGCGTGATGCGCACCACATTGAGTCGATAGAACAGGTCCTCGCGAAACACGCCGCGCGCGACCTGCTCCGCCAACGGTTTGTTCGTAGCGGCGATGACCCGCACGTTCGACTTGACCGGTACTGTCCCCCCCAGGGGTTCGTACTCCTTCTCTTGGAGCACCCTTAGTAATTTGACCTGCAAAGCTGTGGAGATGTCGCTGATCTCGTCGAGGAACAGCGTTCCCCCTTCGGCTCGGGCGAAGCGTCCCGGCTTGTCCTTCTTGGCATCGGTAAAGGCACCTTTGCGGTAGCCGAACAGCTCCGATTCGAGCAGCGTGTCCGGCAGCGCGCCGCAATTCACGGCGACGTACGGCCGCGCAGCCCGGCGGCTCAGGTTGTGAACGGCGCGCGCCACGAGTTCCTTACCGGAACCCGTGGGACCCTCGATGAGGATCGTGCTGTCCACAACTGCCAAATCCGGCAAGGTCTCCAGAATGCGTCGCATTCGGTGGTTCTTGCTAATAATGTCGTGGAACGTGTAGCTGTGGTCGATCTCCTTGCGGAGCAACTCCAGCGCCGAGAGATCACGGAAGGTCTCCACTCCTCCGACAGGGCGGCCCAGTTCGTCCCGCAGCACGGAAGTACTGATGCTCACGGGCAGTTTCTCGCCCCGACTATTCAAGATGTCGATCCGTTGATCGACCCGGCGACGGCCAGTGTCCATCGTATCCCGCAGGGCGCAGTGCGTTTGGCAGATACTAGCCTGGAAGACCTCGAAGCACCGCTGCCCCAAAGCCCTCTCGCGCGCCACGCCGGTGATCTCCTCGGCAGCCCGATTGAACGAAGTGATTCGCCACTCGCCGTCAACCGTGAAGACACCGTCGGCGATCGAATCGAGGATGACGTCCCGGATCCGCTCTTCGGACATCGCACTCATCATCCGTCCCTTTCGCTCGGCAGGCCGGGACTGCAGAACTGCAACCCTGCAACGCAGTATATTGCACAAATGCGAGCATACCAAGTCTGTTTTCAGGCCTTATGGCCGGCGGCAATTCTCACGCTCCTACGCACTTGCGCTCGCGGCCTCGCCACGGGACACTGGGGCATCTGGCTTGCATTAAGCAGAGAGAGACAAAGAACAATGCCGTCAAACTGGGACTGTGGTTCCGGGGTAGCGGCGGGCGAAAACACCGGCAGTGGTTTTCGTTTCGCACTCAGGCCGTTGTCAACGCCCAGTGACCAGTCCATTCGCACTACCACGCTCATTGAAAAATGCGTCCTCGGCCCGAGTCTGCTCGCCGAACACGTTCTCTCCTTCTGGGTGGAATGGGACGGTCGAACGCGGCTGCATGTATGGCTGAGGAGCCTCCACGCATTCGAGCCTTGGCCTACTGCTTTCAATCGGTCAAGGACCCGTTCGGGTTATCGGTGGGCCAACAGCGGCAAGCCGTCCACGAGCGGGCGACCGGGCACGACATCGAGATCATGCGGGAGTTTTCACAGGTGGGCTACTCGCGAGTTCGACGCGGCGAACTCGATGAAATGCTCCGTCAATGGTCGCCGCTGCGATAG
>CAIPEB010000058.1 GCA_903863885.1 uncultured Planctomycetaceae bacterium
CAGGTTGAGGAACTTCATCCAGATGTGCGACGGATTGATCGAACGTGAGGCAGAACGACAATCCGACACCTATAGAAAAGTGTAGATGTTCATTGTGTCTCGAAGTCCCCTTGAGTCCGCTGTGTAATACAGCGGGTGACGAGAGTCGGGCGAGAGCGGGGCGATACAACTTGAACCGGCCCTCGGATTCGCAGTCGCCCCGCTATACGGCGGTAGTTGCACCTATCTATTTAGCGGCGCTCGAAATCGGTTGAAGTGCTCGGGTGGCGATGGGGCGGATAGGCGGGAGTCGCCGCGGAAGCGGACGCCGGGCAGATGGCGAGCAAGGGCTCAAAGTCCCCTGCTTGACGGCGAGATCGCTACCGATAATTGTGCTGCTTGTTCGCGCGATGGTCAGACAGCCCTTGTAGTGGAATCCCCGACAACGTACGGGTCATCGCGATGGTGACACAGTGAGCGTCGACCAAACGGGCATCTACTACGAAGGTCTACCGAGACAGCAGGCAAGTGGGTCATGCCGCGCGGGCGGCCGACGCCATATTGCCTTCGCAGATCTGCAAGACTCGAGCCTGCAAATGATTTCATTCTGATACCGATGCCACGGCAAGGCGGAAGAAGAGCCTGTTAAGTCCTCGCATTACTGATAACAGGCGTACCTCAAGACCTGACTTTTGGAATAGGCCATGAATCATCGTGACCAAGCCAGGCAGTTTCAGGGCGAGGAACATCCGAACCGCGACACGCTCTGGGATTGCGCGCTGGGCAACCTGCCGGCCGGTGCTCTGGAGAGCGTGGTGAATCACGTCGAAGCCTGTACGACTTGCCAGGCCGTACTGGCGACGTTCGGCAATGCCGAGGAATCGATGGTCAGCATCCTGCGTCAGGCTGTACGGGCCGCCCAGCCAACCATCACATTGCGATGGGGGGACGGCCCGGGGCAGGCAGACGAAGCCGCGCCGGCGAACTCGCCACATGCTGCGCCACCGCAGCAATTGGGCGAGTACGAATTGCTGGACAAGTTGGGGCAGGGAGGGATGGGGGCCGTGTACCGGGCGCGGCATACCAAGCTGAAACGCATTGTGGCCCTGAAGGTACTGCCCGCGAGCAAGACGCTGGACGATCGGGCGATCGCACGTTTCGAGCGGGAAATGGAGGCGGTCGGCCAATTGGACTGCCCGCACATCGTTCGCGCCCACGATGCTCGTGAAGTGGATGGCACGCACTTTCTCGTGATGGAATATGTCGAAGGCGTAAACGTATCGAAACTCGTGGAACGGCTGGGACCTCTGCCGATTGCGGACGCCTGCGAAATCGTGCGGCAAGCGGCACTGGGACTGCAGTACGCTCACCAGCGCGGCTTGGTGCACCGGGACATCAAGCCGTCCAACTTGATGCTCACGCCTGGCGGGCAGGTTAAGATTCTGGATCTGGGGCTGGCCCTGCTGGACGGCGGCGAGGGGGATGAGTTCGGCGAACTGACCACCACCGGCATGGCAATGGGCACGGCCGACTATATGGCGCCCGAGCAAGCTTCGAACAGCCACTTGACTGACACCCGCGCGGACATCTACAGCCTGGGCTGCGCGTTGTACAAGCTGCTGTCGGGCCGGCTTCCGTTTGCCGGTCCGAATTATCGGGGGTGTCTCGAGAAGATAGCGGGACACCTGCGTGACGCGCCCGCGCCGATCGGCACATTGCGCGCCGACGTGCCGCGCGAACTGATCGCCGTGCTGGATCGCATGCTGGCCAAGAATCGTGATGCTCGATTTGCGACTCCACAGCAAGTGGTCGAGGCAATGGCCGCGTTGACGGTCGGGGCCGACCTGATGCGGTTGTGCAGCGCGGCGATGGAGGCACCGCTCAAGACGCGTCACCATGACTATTCAAGCGCGGACATCGCCAGGAATTCGATGTCAACCATCAGCGACACGCCTTCCAGCTTGGCCGCGAAGCCGGACAGTCAAGCAAAAGCAAAACGCAGCGCAACGACCGATGCCTCCCCATTGGGTCAGGACTTCAGCAGGCAGAAAGCTCGATTAAGCACCGCGATGCAGCGCGCGGTCCTTCGCCCCCGCGTGTTGATCGCGTCGGGTATGTTGGGTCTGGCGCTGCTGGCCGGAAGCGTCGTCCTCAAGATCAGATATCCCGACGGCCGAGAGACGGTCCTGGACTTGTCTGAAGGATCCAAATCTAAACTCAACACAGATGGCTCAGCGGAAGTGACTCTGCCGAACAACGGGTCGGACGTCCACAATCCAACCAGTGTTGCGAAGGCCGCGCCCGCAGTTCGCAGGTCACCCGGCCCAGCCGAAGGCGCCTTACCCGGTATTATTCCGCGTCCGGCTGACATTGCGGGAACTCATCGATCACAAGTGCCGGGGGGAACTGGTAAGGGCGAATTGATTGAGCGCCGAGGTGGAATGATCTATGACTCCGATCTCAACATCACCTGGCTTCGAGATGCGAAATACGTCAAGACATCGGGTGTCAATGCAACTGGACAATTGCCTTGGAACGAGGCCAAGGCTTGGGTGGAAAACCTCGTCTATGCGGGATTTGATGACTGGCGTCTTCCTAAGAGCCCGCCGCCTCCCGACCCGACTGGATCGGGAACCTGGAATTTAGGCGAGTTAGCTCATCTATATTACACAGAGCTCGGCAATAAGACTTTTTCGTTTACGAATTCAGGGCCATTCGTCAACCTCGATTACAGAGAATTCCGCGACATTTACGCCGGCGACGTTTATTGGATGAGTACAGAACATCCGCTGAACGCCGACTGGGCATGGTGGTTCGGCTTTAGCTGTGGCTTGTGGTATCCCGACCCAAAGGCTCGCGGCTTCACGGTTTGGCCTGTTCGTGATGGTGACGTCATACCCCACTTTTCTGCGTCCGCGTTCGAACCGCCGATGGGGAACACCATCAAGCTCGGCTCCACAATTACCGTCAAGTTCCGGCTTTTCCGCGACGAGGCTCGCGTGATCAGCCAGACAGTACTCGACAGCATCCTGGCGGAATTTAAACTTCAACCTGCCTGTCCGCAGATTCAGGTGTTCGACATGACCAGCCCCGGAAATCCCCTCGGACCTATTTCGGTCTGCCGCAAGGTTGGCCGAAAAAGTAACGACCGCTTCGGGTTTACGGCCGCCGGCGAATGTACGTTTGATCTTCCGCTTGAGGGGCCCGACATTAAATCCGGCAGGAAGTACTTGACTCAAGTGAAGATTGGGGAGCTGGTCGTTCAACCGGGGAACCCGTTCTTCTTCACACCGAAAACCGAGGGCGGCACGAAGTAGCGACCTCCCGAGGCCGGATGTGAGCAAACCGTCGGGGTGCTCGGCTTTCGCCTGAACTTTTCGGCGCTGGAGTTCCATGGATGAGCCCGACGCCCGATCCGTTGCTGCTGCCCTGAGCACGCCGCACACAGTCGGTAAGCGTACACGACTGCCATGCTTGGCGCAGTCGGCGCGGCTCAGTTTTCGGGTGTAGGGTTGGTCGTGCCAACTTCGGCACGCGGCAACTTGCACTCGGAGGCTAGAGCATGAGACGGCAGTTGGATGAGCGGAAGCGG
>CAIPEB010000059.1 GCA_903863885.1 uncultured Planctomycetaceae bacterium
AACAGTCCCGGCGACCTTCGGCGTGATCGTTTGTCGTCGGAGTGCTGGGGGTATTCGCGGCGGCGAGCGGCGAAGGTCGCACTATCGTTGCCCGATCGATTGGGAACTCGTCGTCCGCCATCCATCGCTCACAGGCGTGGCTCGGCGGCCGGAAGGCGAGATGACGCAGGTCTGTGGTTCGTGGGCAATGTCGAATACGGGTGAGCGTTGCATCCGCAGCGTGCTGATTTAGGTCGATGGCCACGAATTGCGGACGGCGGAAGGCGGGACTTTGGAACACCCGGGCGTGGGCAGGTATGGTCCGTTCTGAACGTCACGCCATCCCCAGGTCGGCGGCGATTTTGTCGACGCGCTGTGACGCCTGAACCCGGGTCATCTTGCGCGTCGACTGCAGGAAGCGAATTGCGCCGGATCGGTCGCCGGATCTTACGAGACCGTAAAGCCTGATCTCCCATTTCGGATCGACGCCCGGGGCTGCGGGCGGCACAGTCATAGTTGGATGTGTACCAAGACCTGCATTAGTTGCATGAAACCGGATGTGCATTTAAAAGTCTGGGTAGAAGGCGGCACGCACGAAACATGGCTCGTAGTCAGTGGGATCGGCGGTTGAAGTGTCACCAATAGGATTTCGATCCTTTTCTTTTCGATATCTGATTTGTGCCGGTATGTTCCGGCCCAAAAGTGCAGAAGAGCTGCTTTACCCAGGGATAGCTCGATTGGCGTGTTACGTAATGTGAGTCGATCATCAAGCCCGCCTGTATCGTTTTGCTCCCAAGCTTTAATGGTTGCTGTGATGATGTATGTGTGACCGCTTCTTGCCGCTGCCATTATGTTTACTGCGAGCGCGGTACTCGTGCCCTCCTCCTTTACATCGCGCGGGACATCAGTTGTAAAGGCGACAGCAAGAGACTGATGATGCGTCATCTGCGATTCATTTTTTAACCGGGAAACGTATTCCATTTTCTGCTGTCGGCTATGGTGCTTTTCAATCTCTTGGTAGAGTTGCGGATTGTCAGTTAAGTCAAAATACATGTACTCAAAGGTGAGAATCCCGTCAGCCGCAGGTCTAGCCGCAACCGAATGGAACCACTGCTTGATTGTGTTGCTCAGCAGTTGCGGTTCTTTGCTACTGGCAGCTATCGCAACCTTGTGCTCTCCGCTCTCTAACCCGCTTGTCGTCGCCCCAAACACACCCATCACTTGGAAGACCAACACTGTCCACCCGAAATTGAGCCAGCGCATCGTTTTTCTCCTTTGGTCCAGTCCCTCGGATGCATTCTTCCAAGAACGGTTCAGCGTTGTCGAGTGCAGATTCTATTTTAATCGTTCCACTTGGGAAAAGAGTAACATTGACGCGAGGAGCAAGTGAGAGCACTTTGCACTCTGCGCAGTGTCGGATTCCTGTTAACAACAAGGGGTAAACGGGCCCACCGTCTTTCGCCGTGACCTTTTGGGTATCGCTTGCCGTGGATGATCGAGGCTAAGGCTGCCACGAACCGCCGGGTTCGCCACGCCCGGCGGCTCGCAACGAGTCAACCAAATTGTCAAAGAGCGATTCGCCGCACGCTCACGGCTGCAGCAGACGTTCGCGAAGCGACTGCTCTCGTTGTCGCAGGTCCGCCAGCGTCGTTTCGACTTCGGTCAGCTTCGGTTGGAGGCTGTCGGCCCGCTGCTTCCGCTGCACGGACCGCTCGCGGAGTTCCTCGGCGTGTCCGGGATGCGGAGCTTGTTCCGCCCCAACCGCGTCGGAGTCCGACCACGACCGCAGCGAGCGAATCTCGTCCTCCAGTTCGGACCGGCGCTTGCTGGCGTCATTCGCCCGGCGCGACACGTCGGCGATTTCGGTCAGCACGGCCTTGTCCAGGGACGTGTCCCGCAGTCGCTGCTCCGCTTCGTCGGCGTCACGCAGACCCTGCTTGATCGAGAACAACCGCGACACGAACGGCTGCACCATCTCTTCATGCTTCCGCTCGGCTTCCTCGAGCGCCTTGTCGGCCTTGGCGATCTTCTTGCCGATCTCGTCGCGTTCCCGAATCAACGGCCCGCGAGTGTTCAGCGTCTCCCGCCACTTCAGCCGCTTGGCCATGAGTTCCACGTCGCGGCCGAGTTGCTCGACGGTCATGCCGGTTTCCCGCAGGACCTGATCGACGACGTCCTCGTCCGGCTCCTCGCCGGTGGCCACGTTCAGCACCAGGTCGTGGTAGTCGACCCGCCGCTGCTCGTCACGCCGGTGCTGCCGCAAAGAAATCCGTTCCAACAGTTCGCTCAGACTCATGTTGCCTCTACCTCCTTGTCCGGTTGTGAATGGAACCAGCGGACCACGTCGGCGGTCCACAATCGGGAAAACTCTTCGGGAAACTTGGTCGCCAGAATCTCGCGGAACGTCGCCTCCCGCGTGCGAGCCGCTTCGTCGGCGATGGCGTCGGCGTAGCACTCCGATGCGGACAGCCCGTAGGCGGTCGTGTCGATGATCATGTTCGCCGCGAGCGGCTGCCCGATCGCCACCGCACGATGGAGCAGATGGAAGGCGATGCGGAGATACTCTCCGTTGTGGTCGGTCAGGGGATTCGCAAGATTCTTGTGGAGCAGCGCGGCCTCGTTCGACACGAGCGCGGCGAGGCGGTCGGACTCGGCCTGGATGACTTCC
>CAIPEB010000060.1 GCA_903863885.1 uncultured Planctomycetaceae bacterium
AACAGTCCCGGCGACCTTCGGCGTGATCGTTTGTCGTCGGAGTGCTGGGGGTATTCGCGGCGGCGAGCGGCGAAGGTCGCACTATCGTTGCCCGATCGATTGGGAACTCGTCGTCCGCCATCCATCGCTCACAGGCGTGGCCCGGCGGCCGGAAGGCGAGATGACGCAGGCCGGTGGTTCGTGGGCAATGTCGAATACGGAAAGCGTGCGGGCGGCTGCGGGTGTATCATGGTGGCGTCCGCTGCCGGTATTCAGACGCGGACGGGTAGGACGGCGTGGGGAAAACGTTGGCAGGCGGGAGACCGAGGCGGGCGGAACCGCGAGACGGGCGACGCGTCGGCGAAATCGTTAACCGAGGAATGGGGCTTCGTCAGAGGGGCGATTTCCGGGAGGTGCGTTCGGGGAGGGCTCTTGTCGAACTCGGATTGCCGTCCGTCACCCGGAGGTGCGGGGCTCTACGACTGAGTCGCCGAAACATGGCAAAGAAATTGTAGAGGCCACACTGTTAGACGAAGTTCAGGCCAGTCTAACTGCCCGCCAGCTAAATGGACGCAGCAAAGTGGAACGCTACCAACTACTTCGAGATGCAGTAGAACGCGCGAGACTTGAAGGCACGGCGATGCGAAGACTCCTACCGCAGCTGCCACATTTGAATCGGACACGGAACTGAACATGGAACCAGAAAAAGACACGGACAAAGAGGCGAAGGCTGGTGTGACGGTACGGGCGATTGAAGAACATGCTCGTGAAGGGCAGGTTACAACGGTAAGGTGCGACCGATGTGGCGAATTGATAGTCATTTCAGCCATGGGGGAAACTGCATTGCGCCTTGCGTGTCCATGCGGGCGGTACGACGATAATCTGCGCGGCCTGTAGCCCCAAAGGGAACAGACATGAAAAGCGTGATCCGGCCCAACTGTAGTAGCCCAGCTTGCGTCAAGAAGGTCAGGAGGGAGGCGGTCGTCCGCCACCCATCGCTCACAGGCGTGGCTCGGCTGCCGGAAGCCGAGATGACGCAGGCCGGTGGCTCGTGGGCAATGTCGAATGCTGACGGAGTGCGGGCGGCTGTAGGTGTATCATGGTCGGCGTCCGCCGCCGGTGTCCACATGCGGACTAACGGGACTCCGTGTGGAAAGCGGCAGGCGGGGCGGCCTGATGGGTTTTGATTTATCCGACGCTGTGGCTTTCCGTAGGCAGTTGCGTGAGGGGATATCAGTCTTATTCGCGGAAAACGACAACCTACTGGTGTTTGACGCAGCTGCCTTCGCCGATGCGCCGGGTCGTTGGGCTGGAAACTGGGTCATGGCCATACCCTACCGATCTATCGGCGTGTACGGAATGATTGCCGCACTCACAAGAGTTTTGGACATGTACCGAAACAAGCACGACTTCAGTCATGCAGCACCGAGGGCTCTACAATGACAGTGTCGCTCAACGTGCCGTTTGCGGCTGCCATCAAGAAACGAGATGCCTGGAACCTGGGCAGTACGCGATCCGCGCTGTCGGAGTGCAAAGAGCGGATGCATGACGCGAATATCGATTGGGAAGAGGGCGACGAAAACTGGGGGCGTATACTGCAAGGCGGGAAGGTAATCCTGTTGATCTGCGCATTGGTTCCGATCGCGTTCGTGCTCACTGATCATTACGCCACGGCGCTGAAACACCTGGGTGACTGCCCCGCCGTGCCCGTTGAATCCTTTTCGCAGGATGATTTCAGCATCGACCGCACACTGCTAACACAAATTTTAGGCCGAGAAGTATCTGCGAACGTAAACTACGAGCAGTTGTCGATTGATGATATATGGTGGGCAACCGTTTGACTGATATGTGCGCACGCACCGCGTGTGATTAGCAAACTCGGCCAGCGGCCAAACGCTCTGATAAACCGGTTTTCGGGCATGCCCGACGATGAAGCGGCCCACCGACTTTCGCCGTGACCTTTCGGTTATCGCTTGCCGTGGATGATCGAGGCTAAGGCTGCCACGAACCGCCGGGTGCGCCACGCCCGGCGGCTCGCGATCATTCAACCAAATTGTCAAAGAGCAGCTCGCGGGCTCGAATCTCCAAGTCCCGCCTCGTCACAGGTCACACCGCGACGGCAGACCGCTACCGTTTTTGCGCCCGAGTGACATGCCGCACGCTCACGGCTGCAGCAGGCGTTCGCGAAGCGACTGCTCTCGTTGGCGCAAGTCCGCCAGCGTCGTTTCGACTTCGGCCAGCTTCGGGTGGAGGCTGTCCGCCCGCTGCTTTCGCTGCACGGACCGCTCGCGGAGTTCTTCG
>CAIPEB010000061.1 GCA_903863885.1 uncultured Planctomycetaceae bacterium
CATATTCTAGCGAGCCAATTCTCACAGATTCAGGTATAGCGCAAAGACAATATGACTATCCTGAGCGCACGCTTGGTGTGAATCGCCCTATGGCCTTGTAAATCGTGTCACGTAGGACAACGGTGTTGTCCTACAGGGCAGTATTGTTGTCCTACAGAGCAACTTTGTTGCCTTCAATGACAAAAAAATATAACAAAGAATCGTCCATGCCCGCATAACGCCTGCGCATTTCGCTCGCCCTCGCGATCAACGGCCCTGTCTTGTCGGCCCCGACAATTTCGCTCCAACTGCCGTGGAACGGGGCATTCAAATCGATCCAGGTAAAGAGTCGATCCCAGGACTCAGGCTCAAGCTGAACGCCATGGTGTCCCAGCGCGAGCATCTGAACCAGTTCCGTGGTGCTCGCGTGAAACTCCATCGGGCTCAGCAGCCGAATATCGCTTTCGATTCCGGGACGCCGCACAAAGCGGTGCAACTCCGCATAGGAAGTCGAGAACTTACCGCCGATTTCCGTGGCGACATGTCCGGCGATTCCCGACGTCCAGTCCTTGAGCGTGGTTCCGCCGCGCAGATCCGCCGCGGTGGTTCCGTCGTGAGGCTGGCCGTCGTGGCAGCGTGTGCAGTGTTTGTCGAGCACCGGCTGCACTTCACGGGCGAAACTGAAGCCGCGTGGCGGACCATGCCAGGGCTCGATCGTGTCGGGCGGGCGCTTGGCCGCCTTCGTGACGAGATTGGGACTCGATTCGTTCTGGCGTTCGTGGCATCCGACACAAGTCACGACTTCGCCGGGCATGGCCGTGAACCAGCTGCGCATCAATTGCAGAGCGCGGCCTTCAGAGTCGAGCGGCTGGACGGCGATCGGCGTGCAGGCCGGCACTCGGAATTGAGCCGATCCGTCGGCTTCGACCGGGACGGTGCCGATGATGCGCTTTACGTCCCACGGTCCGTCCATGCCGACGGTCCCGAGCAGACCTCCCATGTTCCGATAGCTGAACTGGTAGGAAACCAGCCTCAGTTTCTTCACAGCGCCGCGCGGGATGCCCTTCAGGCCGGGCCCCTGATAAACGTCGGTCATGTAAACGACCGCGTCCTTGCGCTGCAGATCAACGCGATCCGGCACGACCGGCGGCCTGGCCGTTTTGCGGAGCGGCACGGGCTCGAGCAGCGCCTTGCCTGGTGTTTCGCGGAGCAACAGCATGTTGTCGAACACGTCCACCAGATAAATGCCCCACGGCGATTCCGCGTTCGGTTTTGCGGAGACCAGGAAGTACTTGTCGCTGAGCGGAAAAGGATGCAGGAACTGGGGCCAGACGCCGTCCACGAGCGGATCGCGAATGATCGCGTCCACTTTCTTTCCCCATCCCGGGATCTCCTGCACGACGCCGTCGGCTTCCTGCCGGCCTTTGGCCGGATCGAGAACCAGCATGCGGCCGGCGCGGGCCACGCCGTGATGTCCGGTCGCAATTCCGACGACCTTGGTCGGATGATTCGGAATCGGGCGTGCGTAAAAGAACGAGTTGGGAAAAAAGGAACTGCTGCCGTAGTACTCCATCTGGGCTGTGCCGTCCGGATTCATGTGAAACAGCCGCCGCGAGTTGGAATGCGGCAGATCCGTATACTCCCACCGCAGATACATGACCCGTCCCGTGCTGTTCACAACCGGGCACCAGTTGTGTTCCTGGTCCACAGTAAGTTGGCGAATCGTGCCGTCGTGATCGCGGCGATACAGATTGGTCACGTGCGAATCGCCGTAGACGCAGGGCACTCCCACGAAGGGTGCTGTGGAAGTGAAGGCGATGCGGTCGTCGGGCAGATAACATGCATCGTAATTGTCGACGTCCGGTTCCGTGATCAGCGGCACCTCGCGGGCTGTCGCGTCCTTCAAGCCCAACTCGAAGACCTGCCATCGGCCATGGCTGCCGGGCATCGAGAACAACAGGCGATCCGCATCGAAGTGCAAGTCCACGTCGCCCACGAATCGCCCGCCTTCAGGTTGATACAGTGTCGTCAATTGTCCGTCGGGACGGACCGGCGAGAGCACGGCAAGGCGGTTTTCGTATCCGGCGGTCGGCAGGCTGGAATTGCTCTGCCAGTTCGCCGGAAGGCCGATGTGCTTCGAATCACGTTCGATGAGCAGCAGTCTGTCGAAGTCGAGAAGCGGATTGGCCAGCAGCGCGTCACGCTGGAGATTGCGGAAATCGTCGCCGATGTGTTTCAGTTGAAATGCGTTGAGTTTGTCGAGGTCCGGTCCGGCGTCGACCAGCGCCTTCTGCGCCTCCTTCAGTCCGTTGACCAGTCGCAGATAACGACGCCCATTCGGATACCTGTCCCCATACGTTTGATTCAGGTCGACGACGGCCCGACGAAGAGCCTCCCATTGTGCGTCGGTGACGGTCGCTACGCTCTTCTTGGGCGGTTGTTCCTGGACCGGACGCTGCGAAACGGTCTGCCAGTGATCCGGCGCGGCGAGGTACGCGAGCATGTTGCGCGTAAGCCGCTCGAGATTGTCGCGATGAACATTGGCTGCGTTCGAGTATCGTGTGAGCCGCCATCCCAGGACCAGAACGCGGCCTTTATCCAGGGCATATTCGACCAGTGGGTTCTCGTCCGTCGCCGAGGCGCGTGCGATCACCATTCCGGCCTTGGGGCCGCCCGTGCCGGCGAAATCGGCAAAGGCCGAGAAGCCGCGATCGTTGATCGCAACGCTGGCCACTCTCGGATTTCCTCCGACGCTCGGGTCAAGATCCACTCCGGTGACCTTCAACCCCTCGAGGACGGGATGCGAAGGCACGGCGGGGACTATCCCTGCGACGTAGCGATCGTCGCCGGGTCCGCCCAGTCGGGGCTTGCACGGTTCAATTCCCAATTCGTGGACCAGTTCGAAAGCGGCTCCTGAGAGCAGCAGTCCGTTCCCCGCCGCTGCGTAGTCTCGCAACGATTTAATGGTAGTCTCGTCACGAATTACGGCGATTCGCTCGGTCGTCGAACCCTGGTGGTACCAGATGGTGCGAAAGGCCCCAAGCTCGACGCCCTTGCCGTCACTGCTTTGGAATTGCCCGCCGCCGCGAGCGATAACCAGAGTGGCGTCATCCAGTTTGCGAGCCAATTCCCATGCGGCCCGTTCTTCGTCGCCGAGTTTTTCCAGCGGTTGGGCAGCCAGGAAAGCAGCGCGAGTTTCCGCGGCTCGCAACATGCTGCACGGAACGCCGGGCATTGCGGCGAGAAAGCCAAGGCAAATCCAAGCGGTCGCGGCAGTTCGCATGATTCGGTTCCTGTCGATTTTCCGAAACGTCGTGCGTCATCGGCCGACTAGTTCGCCCGAATCTCTCTCCGCATCCGTCACAGCCGGACGCTCCAATACATTTGCTGCACGGAATGAGCCAGGCGGCACCGGCAGCCGCCAATGAGTCACAACTGCGGCGCTGCAGCCCTCAAGCGATGCGGGAGTTAATTCGGCATGCGAATCGTGATCCGCCAAACCCGGCAGGATGCTACAGCAGCGACAGCGATTCGATCGAGTCGGGCAGCAGCGGGTCGAGCGAGTCGTGATTCAGCAAGGTGTCCACCGCTCGATCGTAGACGCTGCCGGACGGACCGGCAACTGCGGTGTACGCTGCGAAGGATTCCCCTTCACCCTGCTCAGGCGTTGGTGCCGCCGGCTGGTCTTCTTCCAGCAGCACGTCCGGCGGCTGAGTGGGCGAAGGCGTCGTCGGAGATGGTGTGCCCGTGCTTCCGTTCGAATTGGTTGCACTGTTGGCCTCGGATGGTCCGGTGAAGACCGACAGTTCAGGAAGCGGGAACGAGGCTAGCGAGTCATCGCTCTGGGCATTCAGGCAGTTGATGGCGTAGAGCACATCAGCGGGAGTCAGATACCCGTCGCCCGTCGGATCGAGAAAGGGAGGCGGCGCTGCCGGACCCGTCGGAGGTTGTTCGAGAAGGCGGGAACCGCTCTGATTCAATTCGTTCACCAGTCGCAGCACATCGATTGGGGAAAGAGCCCCGTCATTGTTCACGTCGAACGGGTTTTCCGGATTCTGCCAGATCGATCTCACCGAAATAACGACTTCGGCCTCGTTCGACTCGGCGCCCGCATCGTCCTTGACGGTGTAGAAGAACGAGTCGATTCCAAAGCGATTCATCGGCGGACTGTACTTCACGCTGCCCGAGGCAAGTACCTCGACGGTGCCGGCCTTGGGGCCCGACGAGACCTTGACGGTCGAAACGTCGAGGCTGCCGTCCGGGTCCGAGTCATTGCGCAGCACTTCTATAACGATGGGAGTATTGCCCATCGTTGCCACGACATCTCTCAGGGCCTTGGGTGAAAGATTCCCGTCGGCGACGGTCAGCAACTGGCGGATTTCC
The DNA here is from genome assembly GCA_903863885.1 of uncultured Planctomycetaceae bacterium. Lineage (GTDB taxonomy): Bacteria > Planctomycetota > Planctomycetia > Pirellulales > Pirellulaceae > CAIPEB01. Next base: position 4,363 of record CAIPEB010000061.1, read on the forward strand.
AGACACTCGAAGCTCAACGGTCTCCGCGACTTGATCCGCAAATTCTGAAGCCGAGGGAAACGGAGCACATCCATTTTCCGTTCCTTGTGACGAGAGGACTGCAAATCCCCTCAAAAAAACAGTTGACTCTCCGTATTCTGGCGAAATCCTTGTATTACGGCAAGAATATGGTCGTTGGTCGCCGGATCCATCGGCAACAGCAGGTTCGGGCAACAGATGGTACAATCTCGGCGTGATTTGATCCGAACATGCATCGGGAGGCCGAGTTACGAAATTCGGCCGCGGGGCGCATCGATGGGGTACACAGTGCGAATTGTGCTGGTCGCGTCGATTCTGCTGTTTTCCTCGTCGGTTCCTTCGACAACTGGTATTCGCGCGTTTGCAGCGGATGCGAACGTTGAGCGGGACGACGAAGTTCGCGGCTGGGTGCGTGACTTGGGCAGCGACAAGTTCCGGGTCCGCCAGAGGGCGAGTTTCTCACTGCTGCGGGCCGGGGCGCGGTCGATGCCCAGTCTGCTCAACGCTGTGGACGACCGGGATGCGGAGGTCAGCAGTCGGGCAACCGACCTTTTGCTGGCGTTGTGTCAGGCCGAGGATGACGATCTGGCCTGGGCGGCCCGAGACGCGCTTTCCCGAATCGCCGCCACGCCCGGCCATCCGGCGGCGGGACGCATCACCAACGCCATGCGGCGCATGGAGGGTGAACTCGAGCAGCGGGCAGTTCGCAAACTGCAGGAACTGGGAGCCGTCATCTACCAGACCGATCAGGGAACTCGCGTAATGCTCGGGCGAGCATTCCGGGGAGGCCCTGCCGGCATGGCAATGGTCGGCACCCTGCCGCATCTGGTTTCCTTGACAATCCAGCAGACGGACATTCTGGACGACGCGTTTCGCCAATTGCGCGGGCACCGCGAGTTGGAGACGATCAGCGTATCGGATGTCGGTATCGGCGATGACGCGCTGAAATCGCTTGCCGGGCTGACGAATCTCAAGTCCCTGTATTTCTCGCGGACGCGGATCACCTCGCAGGGACTGAGTGCGCTGAGCGAATTGAGCAACCTCACGTTTCTGAGCCTGCAGCATTGCCGCCAGATCACGGACGCGGGACTGGCCAGTCTGGCGGGGCTCTCAAAGTTGAAGGCTCTCGATCTGGCGGACACTCAGGTTACCGATGCCGGCCTGAAGTCGCTGAAGCCTCTGCGAAATCTCGAACTCTTGAACCTCAACGGCACGCGGGTTTCGGCGGCCGGACTGCGTGAACTCGAACTTGCCTCGCTCAAGCAGCTGGAACTCCAGTCCACCGCGATGGACGACGGAGGCATGGAGATCCTCAAACGCGTATCGCCGGACTTCAACTATCTCAATCTGGAAAACACGGCGGTCAGCGACTCGGGAATGACGGCCGTGGCAGGATTGAAGGAGCTGTGGTATCTCAATTTGTCCCACACGCGAATCACGGACGCGGGACTGTCGCAGTTGGAAGGGCTCGAGCAGTTGCGCACGCTGCATTTGTCCGGGTGCGAAATCGCAGGCGGCGGCCTGAAATCGCTGGGGGAACATGAGTTTTCGGAGCTGAAACTGGACCACACCGCGCTCAACGACGACGGGCTCAGGGAACTCAAACGCCATCGCTTCCGTTCGCTGGGCCTGCAATTCACTCGAATTACCGACGACGGGTTGCGGGCCTTGAAGGATTGCGAGCAGCTTGACTGGCTTTACCTCGACGGCACTTCGATCACCGACGCCGGGCTCGCTCACCTGTCGTCGCTGCAGAGCCTGCGAGGATTGAGTCTTGCCGAGACAGGCGTTACCGAAGAAGGCCTTCAGGCGCTTGAAAAAGCTATCTTCAAGTGTCGTATCACGCGGTGAACTGCTGACGATCCTGGAACTTTCTGCCCTGCCACGTATCGCGCCGTTCCATTTCGTTCTGCAGCGCGGTCTGCAATCCGCCTTTGTCGATGCACCAATCCGGCGCGACCAGGAAGCTGGGCGGCGCGTCGCCGCCGATACGCTCGATCACGGTGGTTGGGGGAAGCAACTCCAGGATATCGGTCACGATGCTCACGTATTCGTCCCGCTCCATCAGGCGGACGCGGCCCTGAGCGACCTGTTCCGCCAACCGCGTGTTGCGGACGGCGTAGAGGTTGTGCAGTTTGACGGAGTTCACCCGGTATCGCGCCAGTTCGCCTGCGGTCGCCAGCATGTCGTCGCGGGTTTCGCCGGGCAAACCGAGAATTATGTGGACGCCGATCTCGAAGCTTCGCCCCCGGCTGCGCCGCATCGCGTCGGTGAACGCGTCGAAATGGTGGCCGCGGTTCATCCAGTCCAGCGAACGGTCGTGCATCGTCTGCAGCCCGTATTCAAGCGACACATAGGTGCGGGCAGCGATGTCCTGTATCAGTTCGAGAACGTCGTCCGGCACGCAGTCCGGACGCGTCCCGATTGCCAGACCGACCACCTGCGGGTGTTCGAGAGCCACCTCGTAGAGTGAACGGAGACGTTCGACCGGCGCATAAGTATTGGTGGCCGGCTGGAAATAGGCGAGAAAGTGTCGGCAGTCATAACGTGCACTGACTCGCCGGATCCCTTCCTCGAGCTGTTCCCTCAGCGAAAGCCGGTTAAGTCTGCGGCCGGGGCTGAAGCTGCGGTTGTCGCAGAACACGCAACCTCCGACCGCCGCGGTGCCATCGACGTTCGGGCATGTCATCCCGGCGTCGAGACTGACCTTGTGGACTCGGTGGCCAAACCGCCGCTGCAGGAAAAATCCGTACCGATGGAACCGCAAGCCGGCGGCCCGCCAACCGGCTTCCTCGCCGGTCGGCGCATTTTCGGGAATCGTTGACGCCATCGGTGGCCTCGCTTAGACTCGATTTCGATGGCCACAAGGCGTCCGGATCGAGTTCGGGTTCCAAATCAGGGCTTCCGGCGAATGTAGGAGACCTGTCGGAAAGCGGCAAGCGGTCTGGCCGCCATGGCGAATCTTATACGGGCGGATGCAACCACGCGCAGCAGGATCCCGGGACTTATGTACGGCGAACTCATCCCTTACGGCGGCGGCGATCCGATTCCCCTCGTGAAACCGCAACTGCTGCTCGGCCGTCGCGAAAGCTGCGACATTGTGCTGCGGTTCGGCAACGTGTCGGCCCATCACTGCGAAATGACGGTCGAACACGGGTATTGGTTCATCCGGGACCTGAACAGCCAGAACGGCACGAAGGTGAACGGGTTGCGGGTGACCGCCAAGAAACGGATCGATCCGGGGGACCGTTTGGCGATTGCCAAGCACACTTACGAGGTGCGCTATTCTCCGACGGACCTGGGTGCGGAAGGGCCGCCTCCCGATGAAACGGCGCTGGGCGAGATTCTGAGCCAGTCGCTGATGAAGAGCGCGGGTCTGGAGCGTCGTCAGTATCAGGAGCGGGGGCGGCGCGCGGCTGCCAAAGCGGCTGACGACCAGTTTTTTGACGATCTGACCGAGTCCCCGGCACCCGACTCGTCAGCAACGAGTGACGACTCGGCACCGGG
>CAIPEB010000062.1 GCA_903863885.1 uncultured Planctomycetaceae bacterium
AGGCCGTTCAGCGGATTCAGCACAATTCCCGCCGCGTCGTTGTCGCGAATTGTCCCGGTGCCAACCATGTTCCCCGGATCGGCTCCACTGGGATTCGACAAGTGAATTTCCAGCGTCTCGTCCGCTTCGGTGATCTGATCGTTCACGGTCGTGACACTGATTGTCTTTTCCACGGTATTGGCCGCGAAACTAACTGTTCCGCCCGCTGCCTGGAAGTCCGCACCCGAAATGGCAGAAACCGGAACCGTCGCATATTGGACGGTTACGGGCAAACCGCTTGGCGCAGACAGCGTAACTCTGAATATCAAAGCGTTGCCCTCGACCGCCACTGCATCACCCACGGATACGAGCGGCTTGGGTTCGTTGTCGAGAATCGTGCCGGTGCCCGTGCTGCGACTGATTCCCGCTCCGACAGCACTGGAGAGCGTCACGCGAAACGTCTCGCTCAGTTCCACCAGCCAATCCTCCACGATCGGCACGCTGATCGTCTGCGTCGGCACGCCGGGACCAAACGTCAGCGTGCCCGACGTGGCAAGGTAGTCGTTCGGTGCGGTGGCCGTGTTATTCGCCGCCGCGTACTTGACGGTCACGACCCGACCACTGACCGGTGTCACCGTGACGGTGAATACCGCGGCCCCATCCTCTTCGTTTACGGTCACGTCATTGATCGAGAGCTTCGGAGACGGATCATTGTCCTGGATCGTTCCGAGTCCCGAGTCGTCCTTCAGCACGGCCTCAACGGGATCGGACAGTTTCACGAAATAGGTTTCCGTGAGTTCGTCAATCAGATCGCCCAGCACCGGCACCGTGACCGTCTTGGACTTTTCCCCCGGAGCGAAATCCAAACGGCCCGACTGTGACACGTAATCGCCGCCGGCCGTCGCGGTGGACTCGACGGTTGCATACTGCACACTGGTTGGCTTGCCGCTGGCCGCTGCAAGACTCACGGTGAAAACTGCGTTGACCTGCCCGGCGTCTCCTTCCGTCACGGAGCGGTCGGTCACCGCGAAACCCGGCAGGGGATCGTCGTCCAGGATGGTCCCCGTCGCCGTCATGTCTCCGGGATTCGCGCCGCTCGGATTGGACAGCACCACCTCGAATGTCTCGTCGAACTCGTCTTTCGTATCGTTGTTGATCCTCAAACTGAGCGTCTTGCTCAACGTGTTCGCGGAAATGGTGACGGTCCCGGTTGCCGCCCGATAATCGACTCCCGCCGCCGCCGTGCCCGGAACGGTCGTGTACTGAACCGTGACAGGCAGCGAACTAGGCGCCGACAGGCTGATCGTAAAGACCATGGCGACAGCCTCGCTCGATGCGCGATCGGCTATCGATACGGTGGGTTTGGGTTCGTTGTCCAGAATCGACCCGATCGCCGAACTGCGACCCACCGTCGCACCGTTGGCATTCGACAAATTCAGCTTGAAAGTCTCGGTCAGTTCCAGAATCGAGTCGTCGACGATCGGCACTGCCACCGTCTGGACGGTGGTTCCCGCGGGAAGCACCAGAGTGCCCGATATCGCGGCGAAATCTGCCGGGGCAACAGCGGAACCGTTGGCCGTCGCGTACATGACCGTCACGTCGCGTCCGCTCGGAGCCGAGAGGCTGACAGTGAACATGGCTTCCCCGGCCGATTCGTCGACGGAAATGTCTGCCACGGTCAAGACAGGCGCACCGTCGTCATCATTGACCGTTCCGATTCCCGAGCCGTCAAGAATCGTTGCATTGCTGACGTCGCTCAGGAACACCTCGAATGTCTCGTTGGCTTCATCCACAATGTCTCCGATGATCGTTACCGGAAACGTCTTGCTGATCTCTCCTGGCTGAAAGACCAGGACATCGTCGCCGGCAACGTAATCGCTGCCATTCTGTGCAGTGCCGTCAGCTGTTGCGCACCGCACTTGCACCAATTTGCCGCTGGCGGACGAGAGGCTGACCGTGATCAGCATGGTGCTCGTACCGGAATTGCCCTCGGTGATCGAAGCGTCGGCAACCGACACGCGGACAGGGGCGTCGTTGTCAATGATCCACGCGACGCCGGGCCCGACCGCCGCGGCGTTGGTTGCATTGGAGAGCGTCAGCAGAAAATTCTCGTCCTCTTCGTCCAGAACGTCGCCCCGCACGGGAACGCTGACGGTCTGCTGCGTGACGTTGGGCGCGAAGGAAAGTGTTCCGCCCACGGCGGTGTAGTCCGAACCTGCGATCGCCGTGCCGTTGGCCGTCGCGTACTGAACGGTTACGGGCACCGGCACGGCGTACGACAGCCTCACGACGAAGACGGCCGGCGTGGACTCCGTGTTCCCTTCGGTCACCGTCGGGCCGCTCACGGTCAGGACGGGAACGTCTGTCAGAGTAAATCCCTCGGATGCGGCCGGGTTGGGATTGCCCGCATTGTCATAGAACGAGGCCGCGATGAGACTGGCCGTGACACTGCCGGCGACGAACGCTCCGGTGAAGCTGTAGCGATACGTGGTGCCGCTCACGAGAACGGGTCGACCGTTGAACGCAACGTCGCCTGCTCCAGTGCCGCTCAGCGTGAACTCCTGGCCGTCGTCCGTAACGGTACTGGTGTTTAATCCGCTTCCGCCCGCGTCGGAGAATGTCACGTCGATATATCCCCGACTGTTGACAGCGGCAAACCCGATCACGCCGCCTCCGTCGGGATCCGTGAGTTCGGCCAAGGGCCCGACATTGTCGTAAAGCACCCGATTATCCGTGCTCGTCGAAGCCCGATTGCCGTTACCGTCGGCATCGATGGCCACTCCCGCGGTTATGGCTGCCACGACGTTGCCGCTGCCTCCCATCCCGGTCACCGCCACGCTGTATGTTGTTCCGTCGACGCCGACAGGGGCGACCGTGCCGATCAGAGTTCCCGGCGCGGTACCTCCCGTGAGTGTCACGTCGCCGGTCGCAAACCCGGTAACGGGTTCGCTGAAAACCACGACGAAGTCGATCGTATCTTCGTTGGTGGGGTCGGATTGCCCCACTGCCTGATTGATCGTCACGCTCGGGACATTCGTGGAATAGGTCAAGTGCACCACGAAGAGATCTTCGGCGCCCGCGCTCGTCAGGTTCTGAACGCCCGCGCCGGGATCAAAGTCGCCAGTAAGCTGAAACTCGCCGATCACGTAGACATGTCCTTGGGTACCCGCGGCGATGGCGGTTGCCTGTTCCTGACCGGTGCCTCCCAGTCGCCCGGCCCATTTGTACTGGCCGTTGGCCGTGTTGAATCGGGCGACAAACGCGTCGGTCAGTCCCGCACTCGTGAGATTCTCGGTGGCTGCCCCAGGATCGAAATCGGCCGTGCCGCTGAACGTTCCGGCAACGAACACATTTCCCAGTGCATCCGCGACGAGTTTTCTCCCCATTTCATCCTGTGTGCCGCCGAATCGTTCTCCCCAGACGATATCCAGATTGCCGTCGAGTTTGACGAGAAAGGCATCGCCCGCTCCGGCGCTGGCCAGCCAACAGGTTCCGTCGTACTGGTCGAAGTCCACGCTGCCGTAGAAGTTCCCTGTGATGTAGATGCCCCCTGCCCCGTCGACGGCAATCCCGCCCGCATTCTCCGTGGGCTCGGCGCCGAACGCTTCCACATCGAGCAGACTGCCGCTGGCACTCAGCTTCCAGACAAACACGTCCTCCCAACCAAGGCTGGGCACGTACCACGTAAGCGGTCCGGGATCGAAGTCGGCCGTTCCCGAGAGTGAACCCGTCACCAGGACATTGCCCGAGGGATCGAGCGCAAGATCCCGGCCGCGGTCCTCTGCGGTGCTGCCGGCGCTGACGGCCCAGGAGTAGTTTCCCAGGCTGTCGAGTTTCGCAACGTAGATGTCATCGGCCCCTGCGCTGGTCAGACTTTTCGTTGTTGACCCCGGGTCAAAATCGGCCGTGCCCTGCAACTGACCAGTCGTATAGACGGAACCCGATCCATCCACAGCGATGCCGTTGCCTTGAGTGAACCCGTTTCCGCCATAGCGACGGGCCCAGACAAACTCGCCGCTGGCATTCAACTTCCAGACAAAAGCGGAAAACACGTTGGAACTGGTGAGTGTGGAAGTGCCCGATCCCGGATTGAAATCCACCGATCCGGTGAAGCTCCCCGTTGCGTAGACGTTGCCTGACGCGTCCACGGCAACATCGCCTCCTTCGGTCCCGAACCACCCGACAAGACTTCGCGTCCAGACCGGGACATCACCTGAGGTGTATTTGGCGAGAAACAGTTCACCCTCGACGATTCCCAGCGAGTAGACGTTGCCGGCCGAATCGGTGGTGATCCCCAACCCCGGGTCCCTCTGCAACCCGCCGGCGCTCAGCGACGACTGATAGACGACTTGGTTCGCTGGCAGGAAGGCCGCCGCCTCGCCCTCTGCGAGACTGTTCAAAGCGGGCGAAGCCCCACCGGACTGTGCGAATCCGACCGCGGCAATTTCGTCAATGAAGCCGCTGTTTCCGGTGTCCCCTTCCCCGGTAATGCAGGCAGTCAGAAGCTTGCGATCTTCAAGCCGCTCAAGCCGCAGCGGTCTAAAGAGACGCAGACGCCCGGCGCGACGCCGCAAATGCGATTGCAGAGTCTGATCGAAACGAACCGCCCCGCGATGCGAGCAAGATAGGCGAGCCATGACCGCGTCCTCCCCTGTAATCACGCGATGCGGAAACAGGATCAGTGAAGCGTGGCCAAATCCGGCCGCAGCAATTCCAGGCACACCCCGAACTGAAGATGACCGTCAGGCGGACGGGCCGACGTTCTCGCCAACATGCTCAAGACGGATTCGACTTCGCCCGTCGCCGGACGGTGCGGGAATCCTGCGGGTCACGCTTGATTCTCTATCGCCATCCTAGCCTTTTGACGACAGGTGCGGCAAGCAAATTCTATTTCACGATTCGAGCTTCGGAATACGTTTGGCAGCGAGTCCCAGCATGATCAGCGACCAGCCGTTGCAGATCATCTCGATGCCGACAAACAGTCCGATGACCCAGAGTCCGGACAGGGGCCATGACTTCCAGATACTGATGCCCAGCAGCAGGTTGATCACCCCGTGCAGCAGCAGCCAGACTCGGTTCGGAAACTGGATGATCACCGCCGCGACAACGCGGAAGACTCCACCGAAAATCAGGAAAACGGCGATGAGCAGGGTCAGAGTGACGGCCGTCGCAGCGGGATTGGCTACGATCATCAGCCCCACGACCAGATAAAGCAGGCCGCCCAGCAGATCGAGGAAGAACCCGCCCCAGTTCTTCATCCAGAAGGCGTGAGACGCCTCGACGACTCCCCCAACAACCATGAGCCACCCGACAAAGACCATCGTCGCAAGGGTTGCAAACAGCGACGCCCCCAGCGCCACCGTGCCGATCGCCACTAGAATGATGCCGAGCGCGAGGATGAATCCCCAACGCTTGCGGAACTCCTGCAGGCCAACCATGTGCAATGCCGTCAAGGTCATCTGGGCGTTTGTATCCACAACGATTCCTCCGACATCAGTAGTGACATATGGTACCGGTCGCATGGTGATTTTTAGACATCCTCGAATGCAGCCGCAAGCCCGCGGTGCATTGGCCGCACGGTCTTTCGGCGAACAGGCGGCCGCGCCGCTCCGGGGGCGGTGGCGACCGCGAAGACCGTTACCACAGGAAAAAACGTCAAGGCGGACGCAAAAACTCTAACCAAAGCGTATCCTTGTAGCTGCGTGGGGAACTCGCAATGTTCCCCCAACTATTCTCCAGCGACTCCATCAAAATAGCGGAATGCACATGGCAACGCAGACTCGCGTCGAATCGTCCGCCCCAACGACCATTCGGGACTTGAACCTCGAACCGCGCGGGCGAGTCTATCCGAGCCCCGCGTTCTGGCGAGACCACGTCTTTTATCAGATCCTGCCCGATCGGTTCAGCGATGGTCGCGAGGCACAGCGACCGCTGTACGACGAAACGCAGCGGGACCGGTTTCGCGCGCCGGACAAGCGGGCCTGGATGCGGGCGGGACTGGGCTTCAACGGCGGCACGCTCCAGGGCATCCGCAGCAAACTCGACTACCTCGAGAAACTGGGGATCACCGGACTCTGGATCAACCCGGTCTTCAAGCAGCGAGCGGATCTGGCCACATACCACGGGTATGCAATTCAGAACTTCCTCGAGATCGATCCCCGCTTCGGCACGATCCAGGACTTGCGCGACCTGATCGACGACGCGCACGACCGGGGCATGCGGGTTGTGCTGGACATCGTGATCGACCACACCGGCAATAACTGGTTCTACGGGCCGGACGTGACGGGCATCCGCGAGGAGTCGCTTCCCTACCGTTACTCGCCTCCTTACAGCTTCGGCGGATGGCGAACGGGCAGCGGCGACTGCGCCGCGCAGATTCAATCCCCCGAAGACGGTTGCTGGCCCGTCGAGTTCCAACGACTTGACGCCTACAACCGATGCGGATCGATTTGCGACTGGTCCAGCCCCGATCCAATGGATCCCAACGCCCAATTCAGACGAGGCGACTTCTTTGATCTGAAGAAACTTGACGGATTCGACCACGAGACGATGAACGCGGTAATCCGCTGCTACCAGTACTGGATCGCGGTCTCCGATTGCGATGGTTTTCGGATCGACGCGGCGAAGCACATTCCGAAAGAACTGTGCCAGGAGTTTTGTTTCGCTATCTTTCGATACGCCCAATCAATCGGCAAAGACAATTTCCTGCTCGTCGGCGAAATCACGGATCTGTCGGTATCGATCAATTACCTTTCCCTGCTCGGCAGCGTCTTCGACCGCGCGCTCGGGGCCGCGCTGGACATCAACCAGTCGCCGGACCGGCTGTCGGGCGCGGTGCGAGGCACGGAGCCTCCGCTGAGCTACTTCGGCCGTTTCCGAACGGACACCGAACTGACCCGCTATGTCCAGACGGGACGGGTACACGTCACGGTGCTCGACGACCACGACATGGCCTGCCGTTCTCGCAAGGAACGGTTCGCCGCCCACAACGAGACGCCTCACCGGGCATGGCAATCGGCTCATGCGATCGGGACCCTGATGACAGTGCCGGGAATTCCCTGTGTGTATTACGGCACCGAACAGTCTCTGACGGGCAGCGAGTCGAATCACGACTATGCGATTGAGCCCGAGCGATTCGGTGAAGACCGCTACATCCGCGAATGCATGTTCGGCGGCCCGTTCGGCGCGGAGGAGACCACCGGGTGCCATTTCTTCAATCCGGATCACCCCGCTTACCTCCGCATCGCGGCGATCGGTCGCCTGCGAAAGGCCGAGAATTACGTCGGCCGGACGCTGCGTATGGGCATCTGCTACCCGCGCGAGACAAGTTTCTGCGGCCAACCGTTTCGGCTGCCCGGCGCGGGTGAACTGTTTGCATGGTCGCGAATCCTCGCGGATCACGAAGTAATCATGGCGCTCAACACGCACGGTCTGGAATCGCGCGGCGCCGCAGTGACTATCGAGGCTGGTCTGCATCGACCGGGTTTGTCATTGCGCGTGCTGTATCGCGCCGATTGGAGCGATGCCCAACTCCGCAATCCTCCCGCGGACGAGACCGTCCCCGTCAAGCACTCGCCCGACGGCCGCGCTTACGTTGAACTCGATCTTCCGGCGGCCGGCATGGTGATTCTCGGATGAACGCGGACAACGAAGCCCACTTTGAGGAGTTCCTTCTCGGCCGGCTTTCGACTTCCGCGGGCCGGACCGAGGAAGCGAGACATGAGCGGAAGGGCTTCTTCGACCTTGCCACGCTGGAACCGCTCGACCCGAAGCCGGGCGAGCCGATTCGCCTCCGGTTCCGCTGCGGCGCTGATGTGACCCTTCTGCGTCTGCACGTGTTCTGGACCGACGACGGCACAGAGCCCGAATGGAACGGACGATTCGAAAAACAGAACTCGACTCAGTCCGCCTTTGCCAGGCCGTTGGCCGCAGTCTGGGACACACTCGCCTGGGGCTACATTCAGGATTGGGAGATCGAGTTACCCGCCATGCCGGACGGGAGTCTGCTGCGGTATGCCGCAGTCGGCATCGCGACGGACGGACAATCGGTTCCATGCCCGTCACCCATACGCAAGCGTCACTCGTCGCCTGAATTCGCCGCAGTCTCGATCGACCGACTGCAGCCGCCCGATTGGCTCAGTGCCGCGGTGATCTACCAGGTGTTCGTGGATCGCTTCGCTCCGACACCCGGCCGCGCATTTGCCGATCACGGCGATCTGAGCAACCGGCTCGGCGGCACTCTGTGGGGTCTGATTGACCGGCTCGATGATATCGCCTCGCTCGGAGTGAACGCGATCTGGCTCACCCCCATTTTCGCTTCGCCGAATTACCATGGTTATGCGGTGAGCGATTTCTTCCGGGTCGAACCGGCCCTCGGCGGCAATGCGGCCTGGGAGAAGTTCGTTGAAGCATGCCGCGAACGCGGTTTGAGGATTCTGCTGGATTTCGTCGCGAACCATGTCTCCGACCAGCATCCGGCTTTCGCGGCCGCAATCGCGTCCAAGTCGTCGCCGACGCGCAACTGGTTTCGCTTCCGCCGCTGGCCCAAGACCTACGACTGCTTCTTCGACGTTTCGCATCAGCCGGAACTCGACGCCGAACAGCCGGCGGTGCGCGACCATTTGCTGAAAGCCGCGGTGCACTGGCTGGAAAACGGCTGCGACGGTTATCGGCTCGATTATGCCCACGGCTTGAGCCACGGCTTCTGGTCGCAGTTTCGCGCGGCGACCCGCGCGGCAGCACCCGACAGCGCCGCGTTCGGCGAAATCACTCACACGCCGCAAGTCATTCGCAGCTACGAGGGGCGGCTGGACGGATGCCTCGACTTCGTCCTGTGCGAATTGCTGCGAGGGACATTCGCGCGCGGCACCCTGCGGCTGAGCCAGTTCGAATCGCAACTGCGTCACCACAACGACTTCTTCCAGGATCGCCTCGTGCTGCCGAGTTTCCTCGACAATCACGACATGAACCGTTTCCTCATTGCGGCCGACGGCGACGTGCGCCGATTGAAGGTCGCAGCACTCGTGCAGTTCCTGCTGCCGAACCCGCCCGTCATCTACTACGGCACGGAAATAGGCCTGAGCCAGGACCGGCCGTTGGGCCGTCTCGAAGAGGCGAGGTTGCCCATGCCCCCGCACGAGCAGTGGGATCATGAACTGCGGGCCTTCTACTGCGACCTGATCCGGCTGCGACGGGAAATCGATCCCCTCCGGAACCCGCTGCAACTGCAACGGGTCGACGACGAAACTCGCACCGCCGCCTGGCGGATCGGCAGATTCGAGTTGCTGGTCAACCTTGGCGATCAGCAAGTGCATTCTCTCGGCGGCTCTCAACTCAGGCTGGCGACGTTCAACCCCGGCGCCGATTCCCTCGACTCAGGCCGGCTGGAACTGCCGTCGTTGTCCGCAGCGGTCATCGCCGGTCCGGACGACCGCTGATCGGCAACCGTCGTGACCGGAAGCCCCATGGGACGCTGCATCCCGTCCCCGTCCGTCTAATCGGCCTCAAACACCGTCCGGTTCCCCGGAACCGGCATCGCTTCATTGGAAATAGATAAGCGGCGGTGTATTTAATAGATGGCGGGGCATCGTGCCGGTGCCCGCCTGTACCTTTGGCGACGGACGGTGCGGACATGCGACGTATCTTGATTCTGTCAACGTTGACGTTGGCCTTCGCGGTCAGTGTTTCGCGGGATGCGCGCGCCGAACGCAATCGGCGAGTCGGCATTCAGAAAGGTCCGTGGATCGTCTATCGCTATCCGCTGTTCGGCCAAAGCAACCGGCCGCCGGAGGCCCGCAACCACTCGCAGAACTACTACTGGCCCTCCGATGCCAACGAGATGTACCCGAAGTTCTACGGCGGATTTTCCGCCCGCTACTTCGAGGAAACCGGTTGGCCCGGCAACGACATCGGGATCCGCGGCACGGCCTGGTGACCGGTTCCTATTTCACGCGAAACCCCAGTTGCTGCAGCACATTCGTGACGCGGTCGCTTTGGCTGCCCTGTATCTCGATTATCCCGTCCTTGATGGTTCCGCCTGCCCCGCATGAGTCCTTGAGCTTTGTCAGCAGTCCGGGCAGATCGTTCCCTTCGGCGGGCAGTCCTTGCACTACCGTCACGATCTTTCCCTTCTTCCGCTTTTCCACTGACACTTTCGCGGTCTGCTGTGAAGGGTGAATGCGGGGCGCCGGCGGCGGGGGACATTTGCAGTCGGCTTCGAGTTGGCCGCATGCGTCGCATCGCGGGGGACGATCCCAGGGTGTTCCTTCGAAGAGCCGCATATCCTCTCCTGTCGTTTGCAGCATTGTAACATCCGCCGCGACCTTCGGTCGCTGAGGGCGGCCCTTTGAGATATGATGACCGGCGCTCGAACTCTCCGGGGCCGCGCAGTCCGCAGACATTACAGCGAATAGGAAGCAGGAAGCATGATGTCAATGCCAGACCACAAGACCAAGATCGTAGCCACGATCGGCCCGGCTTCCGAGTCGCCCGAGATGCTGGAGCGACTGATCCGGGCCGGCATGAACGTCGCGAGACTGAACTTCTCGCACGGCGACTTCGGCAGCCATGCCGCGCGCATCGAACGAATCCGGGCGGCGGAAAAATCTACCGGCCGGCGGGTCGCGATCATGGCGGATCTGCCCGGCCCGAAGATGCGTGTCGGCCAGATCGCACCGGAACCCATCCAACTCGCGGCAGGCGATGCGTTCACACTGACCAGTGACGCGGTCATCGGCACCGCGGAGCGAGTCTCGATGAGCTTTCCGCGACTGCCCCAGGTCGTGAAACCGGGCAACCGGCTCTTCCTGAATGACGGCCTCGTCCAGTTGATCGTCGAGGGAGTGACCGGCAACGACGTGCAATGCCGTGTTGCCGTTGGCGGCGAACTGCGTTCCCGCAAAGGGCTCAACCTCCCCGGTATTGATCTCGGTATCAGCGCGTTCACCGAGCACGATCGCGACTGTCTGGAGTTTGCGGTCCGGCACGGCGTGGACGCGGTGAGCCAGTCGTTTGTGGAAACGGCCGCCGACATTCATGCCGTGAAGGAAGCCGCGAAATCCTGCGGCAGACAACCGTTCATCATTGCCAAGATCGAGCGGGCCGATGCGCTCGAACACATCGATGAAATTGTCAAAGCCGCCGACGGCATCATGGTCGCGCGAGGCGACCTGGGCGTCGAGGTACCGATCGAGGAAATGGCGATCCTCCAGAAACAACTCATCGCCAAAGCCGTGCTGGCCGGCAAGCCCGTGATAACGGCAACCCAGATGCTGGAATCCATGGTCTCGAGCCGCCTCCCCACGCGAGCAGAATCCACCGATGTGGCGAACGCGATCCTCGACGGCACCGACTGCATCATGCTTTCGGGAGAATCCGCGACAGGGAAGTACCCCGAAGAATCCGTCGCGATGCTGGCCAGAATCGCCGCCTATACCGAGGCTCATCGACCGGCGAACCGCCTCGAAGCCATCAGGGCGATCGTCAACGAGCACCCCGTGATGACAGTGGCTGAAGGCATGGCATCCGTCGTGGAACATGCACTGGAAACGGTTCCGTGCGCGGCGGTGTTCGTGCGAACCCGAACCGGCACGACGGCGAGAATGATCTCGCGTTTCCACCACTCGTCGTGGATTGTGCCCCTGAGCAGCGACGACGCTGTCTGCCAGGGCCTGGTCTTCTCGTACGGCGTCCATGCGGATCCGCTTGCCGAGGATCCCGAAAACTGGCGCGAATTCGCACAGGAATGGCTCCGCCAGCACGGTCTGCCCGGCAAGATCGTCATGCTGGTGGCCGGTCCGTCGCCTCAGAACCCCGACTCCAATCACCGCGTGGAGTTCATGCGGGTGGATGGGAAGCAGATGGGCCCGTGAAGCCAGTCCGTTGACACGGAAGACGGTGCGATTAGACCGATGCGTCAAGCTCGCGGAACATGCCCTCCACAGCGCAGGACATTCAGTTCGGACCGTTTCGCGGATCGCGGTACTCGATCATCTCCGGATAGTCCATGTGCAGGCGTTGGACGAGCAACCGCAGATTGCCTCCGAGCAGCGTGCTGGCCTGATCGTAGTCCGCGGCCGAGTGAATGTCCCGGCCGTTCACCTTCAAGATGCGGGTGCCGGGCTGCAGTCCAAGCCGTTCTCCCAGCGAATTGAAATAGGTGTACTCGACTCGGACCGTTCGCTGGTCGTCCACTGAAATCTCGCAGCCGAGCGGCACGGGGCCCGCCAGCCGTCCCGGCTTGGATTCGGGCGGCCGCTCGTCGGATTTCGCAGCGCGCACCAGGTTCTCGGCGATTTCGCCCGTGCGTCCGTTGCGCAGCAGGACGAACAGCGTCGTGCCCAGGCGATGCCTGTCGAGCACTTCGAGCACTTCGCCGGCAGGCACTGTAGACGGTTCGCTGCGTCTGCCGAACTTCACCGACACGGGCGCTTCGGCCGTCGTGATCACAAAAGGCGAATCATCCTTCGCGGTCGACACAGAAACCGGGACCACGGCGCTCAAGGATACGATCGCCTGTCGTTGTCCGTCAGCGACGACGTAGTATCCCGAGATTCTGCGAACGACGCGATACCGCTCGCCGGTCTGAACTTCGCGCTGCTCGCGCTGGCCGTCGAGATACGTCAATCGGGTGCCCGCCGTCTTTACCTCCACCTGCTGCGGATCGGGTGGCGCGGCGGGATCATCCGCGCCAAGCGCCGCGTATCCGCACGAGCCAAGAACGCAGAACAGCAAAGACCACCCCAAGCGCACTGACTTCTTGACCGCAATCATCGCAACACCTCCTTAGGCCGTGCCGCGTTCGTTACGGCGTAGCCGCCGGCTTCTCCGGTGTGGGCGGAGTTGGTGCCGTCGGATCGGGACGAACGGGATCCGGCGCGTAGGGCACGAATTGAAACGCGTAAAGATCCGCATCGTTGAGTTGAAAATGCAGCCGAACCGGTGCGCCGGCCAGGGGACGCACATCGCCGCTCTTGCGCCAGCGCACGACGCGTGCAACGTCGTCGCCGAAGATCTCTTCGCAGTCGGACAGTCCGTAGCCCGGAAGGGGCTTGCCCGCCGCATCCTGGATCTCGACTCGGATGTGCCCGGCGCCGGACGTCGATGCGTTCAAAGTGAGATTGCCGCCTTCGAAGACGAGCGGCCGAGTCACGAGTTCGCCCCCCTCGGCTGAAGCCGCCAGCGATACGAAACCGTCGAGCCGCATCGTCATCCTCCGGAAGCTGACGGCGTTGCCCTGCCAGTAATCCTCGGTCGCGAACAGCGACAACTCGTTCGGAGCATCGCTCGGCGAAGACGCAGTCTCGACCATCCCCCAGAAAATCAGATTGTCTCCATAAACCCATGAACCCTGCTGTCGCGGTCCGGGACGCAGAAAGGCCTCGTTCCAGCGACGAAACAGCGTGCCGTCCCGACTCGTCATGAACAGGCCGTCCGTAACCGCGGTCCCGTAACGTGGCGCCGCTTTGTATCGCGCCACGCGAGCCTCCAACCCGGGCAGTTGAGTCATCGAATCGGACCACGACCGCTCCGTGTAGCGCATGGGGAATCCCATGAAAATGTGCGGCGCTCGATAATACGGCTGAATCTGATTCGTGTAGAGTTGCTGAGGCGGCGAGTCCACGTAGCGCACGTCCACCGGTTCCGTCCAGTTCAACAGGTCTTTCGAGGTGGCAGTGCGGATCGCGCGGATCCCGGACGGACGCCACTCGGTGCCGTTGGCGACTCCCTCGGTGAAGATCCGCCAATACGCGCGGTATTCGCCGCGGCATGAGTCCCAGAACGCCAGATTCTCCGAATCGAATGCACCCTGCGTGATGACGGGCTTGTCGCCCGCGACGCGGAAATGAATGCCGTCGGCCGACACAAGCAGGTACAAACCGTGCGGCTTGCCTACGATCACACATTTGTACCGCGAGTCCGCCGGACAATTCGGATTGAGATCCTTGAAGACCGACGTGTGCGCGGGATCGCCCTGAATTGCCGCGGCCGTTTCGGGAATGAGGACGATGTTGTTCTTCTTCGAGCCCTCGAAGTCGCAGAGCCCCAGCTCCGGGCGGCGCCAGTGAATGCCGTCGTCGCTCTCGGCATAGCAGAGCACCCACGGATGTTCCGGTCGTTGCTCGTTGGCGGCACCGCCGTGACGGTAGTGCCCGCCGTGGTAGTACATTCGATAGACGGAACCGTCCTGAAACACGCTCGGATAGCCGCAGGCGTTTCCTTCCCACGGCGCATCCGTCTTCAGGACGACTTCCCGCGGCACCGGATGGTGCAACTGCAGTTGTGCTTTGCCGGCCAGGCGATCGAAGAGAACGTCGTCAACCAGCAATTCGCGCCGGCTGCCGATCGCGATCGCTGAGGGCGTATCCGCCGCATCAGCAGCGGGCCACGCGGACAACAACAACGCGGCCATCAAGATCGACATATCGCACCTCCGCACATGAGCACGAGATCTTCGATCCCGGAATTATAACCGCTCGCAGCAGGCATGATGATATGTGGCGCGGCCGGGACGCAATCCGCAGGAGTGAACGCCCGGAACGACTACGGGCCGACTGTCAAGCCGGCCCGTAATCATCGTTCTTCGGTTGGTACGAGGGACAGGTTACAGCAGCCCGTGCGACTACTGTTTCTTGGCGAAATCGCCCGCAGTGACGACGACCAGCCTCTTGGTCAGCAACACTTTCCTGGCTGCTTCCAGTACCTGTTCGCGGGTCAGCTCGCCGACCTTCTTCTCGAACTTGGCCTGGAACTCCAGCGTGCGTCCCACGAAACTGGCCCCCACCAGCAGCGAGGCCAGCGACGAGTCCGAAGTTCGCGAAACCTGCTGCGACTGCAGATATCCGGCCTTGGCCTGCTCGAGTTCCGCGTCGGTGACTCCATCCCGAACAAAGCGATCAATTTCCTCGATCATCGCGGTCGACAGCTTCTCGATGTTCTGCGGATTGCAGATGGCATTCGTCATGAACGTCGCGCGGCGATCGAGAGCCGACGCACTCAATCCGGAGCCGACGCCGTACGACAGGCCTTCCTGTTGGCGGATCCGCGTGCCAAGTCGCGACGAAAGCGATCCGCCGCCGAGGATGTAATTTCCGATGACCAGGGCCGGATATTCGGGGTCGTCATCCTGCATCGGGAATACCAGCCCCGAGAAATAGACCGCATTCGCCTTGTCGGGCGTTTCGATCTTGTGCAGCGAACCGTTCTCGCCGGACTTGGCCGGCGTCTCGATGCGGGCGTACGGCTTTGCCGCGGTCCACCCGGCAAAGGTGGACTTGAGGATCGGCAGACATGCTTCGGGATCGAAGTCGCCGACGATAGCCAACTCACCGGCCTGTGCCCCGATGTAGTCCCTGTAAAGCTGGACCACCTGATCGTGCGTTGCCGCCTTGAGACGCGCGACCGATTCCTCGATGGTCGGAACATACCGCACGTCGTCTGCCGGCCACTGGCTCAGTTCGCGCTGCAGCAGGCGTGAAGCGAGCGCCGACGGATCCGTGCGCATCTGGTCGATGCCGGCCAGTCGTCCCTGCTGCATCACGGAAAACTGATCGGCGGGCAGCGTAGGCTCGCGCAGCACCTGCTGAAGGATTTCCAGGACTTTGGGCAGCGTGTCGCGGCGTGCCTGGATCGAGAAACTCAGGGATCCCAGTCCGCCTCCCGAACCGCCGCCTCGGCGACCGCCACCCGAGCCTGCGGAGAGAGTGGCTCCCAGCCGATCGAGTTCATCACGAATCTGCTGATCGGTCAGCTTCTTCGTGCCGCGGAGCATAAGGTCCGGCAACATGCCGGCCGCCGCGTCCATTCCCTTGAGGTTTTGGTCGTTTCCATAGTGCAGCGTCAGCAGCAGTTGCACCTCGCCGCCGCGGTTTTTTTTCTGCAACAGCGATGCCTTGATTCCTTCGGGCAGCGTCACGCGGCGAACCCGCGCCTCGATGTTCGCGGGCGACGCATCGAAAGCCTCGCCCGATTCCACATCCGCGCGGCCCTTGTAATCGGCGACAAGTGTCTTCAGGTCGGGCGACGCCGGAATCGCAACCCGCTCGGATTTCTCCGACGGAACGAACATCGCCACGGTGCGGTTGTTGCGCTGCAGGTATTTTTGAGCCACCGCCTGCACCTGAGCGGCCGTAACCTTCTCCAAACGGTCGCGATACAGGAAATACAGCCGCCAATCCCCTTGCGACACCCACTCGCTCATCGTGACAGCCAGCCGATTGACATCGGCGGACGCGAGTTGCCGCGCGGTCAGCAACTGCTGGCGGGCGCGCGCAACTTCCTCTTCCGTCACACCGGCCGAACCGAGCTGCTCGACCGTATTCAGAATCGTATCGCGAACCTCGTCAAGCTTGTCTTTCTCGTTGACGCTCGCGTCGATAATCATCAGGCTCGCGTCGTGGTCCGCGGATGCATAAGCCGACACGCTGGCGGCCTTCTTGGTTTCAACGAGTAGCTTGTAGAGACGTCCCGACGGGCGCATGTCGAGAATGTTCGCGAGCACCTGCAGCGGCGCGATATCCTCGTGGCTGCCGGCCGGTATGTGGTAGGCCACGGCCACCGCCCCAACGGTCCCAATGCGGCGAAGCGTGACGGTCCGCTCGCCATCCTGAGCCGGTTCCTCGGTATAAGTATTGTCCAACTTGCGTTGCGGCCGCGGGATGCTGCCGAAGTACTTCTGCACAAGCCCCAGCGCTTTGGCTTCGTCGAACTGACCCGCGATGATCACCACCACGTTGTCCGGCTGATAATACCGCTGGTAAAAGGCACGCAGATTTTCGATTGGCACCCGCTCAATGTCGCTGCGGTTCCCGATGGTGGACTTGCCGTAGTTGTGCCAGTCGTACGCTGCGGACGAGAGTCGCTCGCTGAGCACGCCCTCCGGCGAGTTCTCACCCATTTCAAACTCGTTCCGCACAACCGTCATTTCCGAGTCCAGGTCCTCCTTCTTCATGAAGGAATTCACGAGCCGGTCTGCTTCGAGTCGGATGGCGAACTCCAGGTTCTCGTCGCTGGCGGTCAGCGTCTCGAAGTAGTTCGTGCGGTCGGTATTGGTGCTGCCGTTGAACTGGGCTCCGTGATCCTGCAATACCTTCGGAACGTTCGGGTGAGTCGGCGTGCCTTTGAACACAAGGTGTTCGAGCAGATGGGCCATCCCCGTTTCGCCGTATCCCTCATGCCGCGAGCCGACCAGCACGGTCATGTTGACGGTGACCTTCGGACGCGAAGGATCCGGAATCAACAACAGCCGCAGACCGTTGGAATACTGGTACTCGGTCACGCCTTCGACCGTTGCCAGCTTCTTGGCATCGCCGGTCGACTCCGCACCAGAGGACATCCGTGGACACAGAACGCAAGCGATCACCAACCCGACTGAGCAGAAAGAAATGCGACTCATCAGATCGTCCCATAGAGGTGACAAATGGGCCAATTGCAACGAAGAGAGTATCCGCTGCGCGATGGAAAGTGGCAAGGTGCCGGACGGGAGCAGCTGCAGGTGGCGTGTTGACCCCGAATCTACAGCGTTTGCCTATGCGAGGAAGCACAGATCAGGTCCCTCGAACGCTGTCTATTTCCGAGAAATCCAGTCGCCTTTAGAACAACGCATACCTTCGAAGCGTCCAAACGAAGCCGCCCGCACTGGTAGCGTGTGGGACGCTCACCCATGATTTACCATTCAGGCATGCATATACAGCACATGCATGCATGCCTGGGTTGCCCATGCACTCCGCGACGACTCCAACCCTGAAAGAACTTCAGTGTTCTTCGCCAATCCAAGAAATTTTCCGAAATATGCGAATTTTTCAGATGCTTTACGGTTTGATATCGCTTAATATGCTGGCGATCTGCCACCACGCGCACGCGCGTTATCGCAGATTTTGTAATGATCGGGTGGATTAGGATATACACACTAGAGGGGTGTTTTAAGGAAAGTCCTGTTTGACCGATCACCCTTCACGCGTTAAACTCAGCA
>CAIPEB010000063.1 GCA_903863885.1 uncultured Planctomycetaceae bacterium
ATCCGGCATCCGGCATCCGGCATCCGGCATCCGGCATCCGGCATCCGGCATCCGGCATCCGACATCCGACATCCGACATCCGACATCCGACATCCGACATCCGACATCCGACATCCGGCATCCGACATCCGGCATCCGGCATCCGGCATCCGGTACCCGGGTAGTAGACGTTCGGGGCGTCCCGAGTGTATTTTCGTCGCGGTGACAATGCGGCCGAGGATGCAGGTTGCCGGCCTTGTCTTTGGCGATCCGGGGTTCAGGTGAGTCGGGCCGTCCGGTAATCTGGGCAGGGCAGCGAGGTACGAACGTTGGACTTGGGGCGGGACCATGCCCTACCACAATCGGTTTCGCCATCAGCCCTATCACGTCGATTCCCACGACTGTTCGGTCGATTGGTTGTCGCCGCCGCCACCGCCCGCACCGTACGCGGAGGCTGGCCTTGAGTGTCTTGCCGGGGCCGGCGAGTTGTTCCTCAAAGCCGGAGTGCGTGCGATTTACCTGCTGCACGGCACGTTCGTCGGCACTGATGCTCTCGGCTTGATCCGCGGCATCGCCAGGGCGTGGCCCGAAATCGCGGACGTACTTTATCGCGCGCAGAAGCACACGCTGGACAGATTCGCGGGCGATGCGGGTAATTTCTCGCCGCAGTATGCGGCCGACCTGGAACAAGCTCTGAATCGCGGAATCGACTCGCAATCGCGTATTCCGGTGCGGTTGTTCCACTGGTCGGGCGAAAACCACCACGTTGGCCGGGCCGACGGCGCGGTGAGGTTGATCGATGAGTTGGCTTCGCGTACCGATCTTCCCGGCGGCCGCGTACTGCTTTGCGGCCACAGTCATGGCGGAAACGTCCTGGCGCTGGTCAGTAATCTCCTGGCTAATGATCCGGCCGCAAGCCGCGAGTTCTTCGATGCGGCGATCGCGTATTATCGCTGGCCGCTCTGGGGACGAACGGACATCAAGGTATGGGAGCGGGTGAGGCAATTGGTCGACAGCGAACACCGGCCGCTGGCCGATGTATCGCTCGACATGGTCACGCTGGGGACGCCCGTGCGTTATGGATGGGACCTGGGCGGCTGCGCCAAATTGCTGCATTTCATCAATCACCGCCCGGAAAAAGGGCGGCGGACGCATCTGGCTGCGTTTCCCGCCGCTGTCGAGGATGTTCTCGCGGCGATCGGAGGAGACTACGTGCAGCAATTGGGCATCGCAGGGACGGATGCACTCCATCCGTTCTGGGCCTGGCGTGCCTGGCGGGCGGAGAGAAACCTGGCACGACTCCTGCAACCGGGCCTCAGGCTGCGCCACACGCTGCAGCGGCTGAAGCTCGGCGTTCGGTTGCATCAGGATGGTCTGAATCTGCTGGTGGATTACGGACTGCCCGGCGGACATATCGGCCAGCATCATGCGGGGCATGCCGTCTATACGCGGCGTGCGTGGATGCCGTTCCACTTTGAAGAGATCGCCCGCCGTTTCTATCGGGCAGGCGAGCCGTCGATCGAAAAGTGAAGAGGGTGTTGCGGAGTGGCATTTCCGCGACCAAGAATCACAGCGCGAGCTTCCAACCTCTAATCCTCACTGGCCGGACTGCCGAACGGCTGAAGAAGCGAAGTCTTAATGGAAACCAACAACGTCGGGGTGATCGGCCTGGGACTGATGGGCACCGCACTGACGGAGCGGCTGCTCGCGGCCGGGTACACGGTCTGGGTCCACAACCGGACTCGTGAAAAAGCCGAGCCGCTCGTCGCTCGCGGTGCACGCTGGGCCGATAATCCGCTGGCTGTTTGCGATCGTGTGCTGATCAGCCTCTACACCACGGCTACCGTCGAAGAGGTGCTCGACCGGCTGGTTGGCGGCTTAAGGGCAGGCCAGATCCTGATCGACACCACGACGGGTGATCCCGATCAGACGGCCGGCCTCGGCAGGCGGCTCGCGGCTCGCGGCGTGCAATATCTCGACGCGCCGATATCGGGCTCCAGCGAGCAGACTCGCCGCGGCGAAGCGACGGCGATCGTCGGCGGAAGCCGAGAGGCCTTTGAAGCCTGCCGCGACCTGTTTGCGTGCTGCGCTGCCAGGACGATCTTCGCCGGGGAGTGCGGTTGCGGGGCCAAGATGAAGCTGGTCAGCAATCTCGTGCTGGGATTGAACCGGGCCGCGCTCGCCGAGGGACTCGTGTTCGCCCGGGCGATCGGCATCGACGCCGACGCAGCCCTGCAGGTATTGACCGGCAGCATGGCCTATTCGCGGATCATGGATACGAAGGGCCGCAAAATGGTGGAAGAAGACTTCAGCACACAGGCCAGGCTTTCCCAGCATCTGAAGGACATCCGACTGATTCTCGATGCCGCCAGCGCCGCGGGACAGGATTTGCCGTTGAGCCAAGCCCATTGCCGGCTGCTCGAAGCTGCGGAAGCCGAAGGATACGGCGATGCAGACAACAGTGCAGTGATCCGTGCTTATAAACGGTCAAGCCCCCCATGACACAGAACGGGCCGCATGCCAGAATCCGGCCGGGCGGCACGAAGAACTTCATCATGGCGAGACCTCCGGTGCGATCGATCTGTCGAATGCTCCTGTTGACATGGGCGTTGATTGGGGCGTCCGTCCTCACTCCGGCAAGCGTCGCGTGCGCGGCAGAGAACGCAGCGCAGCCAATCCGGCCCTGGTTGATTGTGAGCGGAGACGACGAACCGGCCGCGGTCGCCGACAATATCGAGAAACTCCGGCAGGAACTGTCCGTACTCTCCGGCCGGGCCGTCGGACTGGTCAATGCTTCATCTCTTGCCGAAACGCAGCGCAAGCAATGCGACCTCGTCGTTGTGGGCCATATCCAGCGCAACGCACTGGCGCGGGAGATTCTCAAAGCAGGTTCTTCGGATGGCGCGCTGGAACAAGGGTCGCCGCACGCCAGGGAGCAGGGTTATGTCGTTGCCGTCGAACCGGCGTGCGAATCGAGGGGTGCGGTAATCGCCGCGGTCGGCCGAGGCGACCTGGGCGCGGTCTACGGAGTATCCCACCTGCGCACCCGCATGCAATCTTCGAATTCGCAGCTGCATCTCGACGTCGATGGCAAGCAGGCATCAACCGGATCGTTCCAGCAGGTCTATTGTCCGCGATTTGAAGAACGAGCCGTTTACTACAACATGTTCCTGAACGATATGGGACGACTGACCCCATCGGGTTGGAGCGACGACGATTGGCAGTTCTGGATCGACAAGCTTGTCTGTTCGCAACTGACGCACATCTATTTCTTCCTGTGGTCGGACAGCCTCTATTTCACCAAGTCGTCCGTGACGGGCGCTGAGCGAAATCGCGTGCTCCACGATCGCCTGAAGGAGATGATCCGCCATGCTCATCGCCGCGGATTGAAAGTCGTTTATCACGTATCACTGACGCAGATTCCTCACGACATTTTCGAGGCGAACAAGGAAACCGTCAAAGCGACCATCGAATACGTGGACCACGGCTTCCCCGTCATCTGCAGCGCGGCACCGGGCAGGATCGTGCTGGGCGGGCAGAAATGGGAAAATGCCCGGGAACTCATGGCCGACATCTACGGCCAACAGATCGAGGGATTTCGCGAAGCCGACGGGTTCCAGATCTGGTTTTACGATCCGGGCGGCTGTTTCTGCGGCACAGACAGGCAGAATTGTTCGAACCGCCAGGCGGCCCGCTTGATGGAGCAGATGCAGTCCTTCCACGCGATGGTCCGGCGGGCCAATCCCCGAGCGGATCTGACGGTGAGTCTGTGGCCGACCTGGGTATTGGAGCCGACGTACAAGGTGCAATACCGAGACGAATTTCTCGACTTGCTGGCAGCTTACGCTCGCGACCCGGCGAACGCGGGCACATCCATCACGATTACCGACACGCTGAACCACGAGCACACGGGTCTGCCGCTGGCTCGACAGCGAGGCTTCCGTCTGAACGGATTCGTGTTTCCGACCAACGTCGAGAGCGGATGCGTGCTGTTTACTCCTCTGCTCGCGTTCCTGAAGCAGACCGTGAAGCGCGGAGAAAATCTGGGCATCAGCGCCATCCACCACATGCGGATCGAGGAATCGAGCAAGTTCGCCAATACGTTTTTCGCCGCGTGTTACTTCTGGAATCCCGATCTCTCGCCGGAGGACGTGCTCCGGCATTACGCGCGATGGATCTCCAACACGAATGCCGAGTCGGCGGACAGGCTCTGTCGGGCGATCACGCTGATCGACTCGTTCATGTGCGACGGCGCCGGCGGGCAGACACATGCGGCCCGGGGAGCCGAAATCTGCTCGCTTGTCGAATCGGCCTTTCGATCGCTGCCTGCCGAAAAGACGCAGGAGCATGAATGGCTGCTCACCACAGCCCGTGCGCTGGCCGTAATCGGCGAGGCCGTTGACCACCCCGATCGCACGGAGGATCTTTCCTCGCGGTTTTCGGCGATCATGCGCGACTCGCCGACGTTGGCCCGCACTGCGACGCCTCTGAAGCATTACGTCAAATGGATCACCAGGGGTTGGACCCTGGAGAATTTCTGAAAGGGTAACTGCAGTCATGTTTCGTCGTAAAACTGAAGGCCTCATTGCCGCGCCCTTTACACCGATGCGAGCGGACCGGACGCTGAACCTGGATGCCGTGGACGATTACGCGCGCTGGCTGCGTCACATCGGCGTGGTTGGCGCGTTCATCTGCGGCACGACGGGCGAGAGCATGTCGTTGACGGTCGGCGAGCGCCGGCAACTTGCCGAACGCTGGGTTGCCTCAGCCGCTGACGGGCCGCGGGTGATCGTTCACGTCGGGCACAATTCGCTCCCCGACTGTCTGGAACTGGCCGCGCATGCTCAATCCATCGGCGCGGACAGCATCGCGTGCATGGCTCCGTTCTTTTTCAAGCCGGCCGGCGTCGAGGGTATGGTCGCCTGGTGCGAGCAGGTGGCTGCCGCCGCGCCGCGCCTGCCGTTCTATTACTATCACATTCCGTCGATGACGGGCCTCTCGATCGACGTGAGCGAATTCCTGAAGGCAGCGAGCGGCCGAATTCCAAACCTGGCGGGAATCAAATTCACCTCGGATGACTGGGATGATCTGCAGCGCTGTCTGCAAATCGAAGACGGCCGTTTCGACGTTCTGTCCGGCCGCGATGAACTCCTGCTGACCGCCCTGAAGCTGGGCGTTCGCGGCGCGGTGGGCAGCACCTACAATTATGCGGCGCCGCTTTACCAGGCCCTGATCGCGGCTTTTGACTGTGGCGATCAGGCGCGGGCCGCCGAGTTGCAGGCAGTTGCGTCGATGATGATCGATTTACTCATTCAATGCGGTACGCAGCCGCTTGCGGCCTTCAAGTGGTTCATGAGCGAGGTGGGCGTGGATTGCGGCCCGGTGCGTCTGCCGCTTGCCGAACTGACGGCTGGGCAGATCGCGTCGCTGCACGCCCGGCTCGAGACCACGGGCATCCACAGTTGGTTGAAACCGCGTCCTCCGGCCACTCGTTGCGAGCCATGATCATGTTGCGAATAGTCCTGCCCGTCTTCATCGCGGCTCTGCTGAGCCCCGGAAGGTGCGACCCGTCCGACGGTTCGCTCACTTGGAGCGAATTGCCGCGATTGCCCGATCGGCAGGGCTTCGGGGGACCTTACGCCGGCTCGCACAACGGCGCGTTGCTGGTGGGCGGCGGGGCCAACTTCCCCGACAAGCCGCCCTGGGAAGACGGCCGCAAGGTCTGGTACGACTCGGTCTTCGTCCTGGAAAAACCCGAGGGAGCGTGGAAGCCGGCAGGTCGGCTTCCACGCGCGATAGGCTACGGCGTATCGCTTTCCACGGAAGACGGCATCGTCTGCATCGGAGGCAGTGACGCGGATCGGCATTACGCGGATGCGTTCCTCATGCGCTGGGAGCATTGCGAGTTGCGATTCGCGCCGCTGCCGCCGCTGCCGCAACCGTGCGCCAACTTCTGCGGCGAGATACTCGACAACGTCATCTACGTG
Organism: uncultured Planctomycetaceae bacterium; assembly: GCA_903863885.1. Classification (GTDB taxonomy): domain Bacteria; phylum Planctomycetota; class Planctomycetia; order Pirellulales; family Pirellulaceae; genus CAIPEB01. The sequence goes on from CAIPEB010000063.1 coordinate 5,967, forward strand.
GCCGGGGGCATCACCACTCCCGCATCAACCGAGGCGATGAAGACCTTTTGGGCGCTCGACCTGCGGAAGAAGCCCCTGCAGTGGCAGACGCTGGAACCGTGGCCCGGTCCCGCACGCATGCTTGCCGTGGCCGCCGTGCAGGGCGGGGCATTCTTTCTGGCCGGCGGAACCGACCTGACCGCCGATGCACAGGGCAAGCCGTTCCGCCATTACCTGACCGACACGTATCGATATCAGCCTGGCCGGGGCTGGAAGCGCCTGGCGGACATGCCCCGCTCTTCGGTGGCCGCGCCGACTCCCGCCCCGGCGCTGGGCCGGTCCGGCTTCCTGGTACTGGGAGGCGACGACGGCACGCTCGTCGATTTCTCGCCGCCCGAAAAGCACCCGGGACTCCCCGCGGGGATTCTCGCGTACGATACCGTCGCGGATGCGTGGAAGGCATCGGGTGAAATGCCCGCGGCGCAGGTTACAACCACGCTCGTCCGCTGGCAGGGAGGCCACGTCATGCCGAGCGGCGAGATCCGGCCCGGCGTGAGGTCCCCCGCCGTCTTCCTGTTGCGGACGTCAGATTAATGCTCCGGCGGCCGCCTCATCGGATTTCCGATGACCTCCGCGCCGCAGGACTTGCTCCGTCGGTTCATAATCGTATAATTACATGCGATTAAAGGTGGAATACATGATAACAAGAACTGGGACGCACGCAGTGAAGGCCGTGGCGGCGCTGGCCGAGCTTGCCGAAGGCGTTTACGCCGGCGCGGCTGAAGTCGCCGAGCTGATCGACGCGCCCCGCAACTACCTGGGCAAACTGCTCAAGACGCTGGCCGACCAGGGGCTGCTCGAATCGCAGAAGGGCAAAGGCGGCGGATTCCGGCTGGCGAAGGATGCGGATCGGATCACGCTGTTCGAGATCATGGAACCGACGGAGCGGGTCAGTCGCTGGGGCGGGTGCTTCCTGGGCCGACCGCGATGCTCGGAGTCCAAGCCCTGCGCCGTGCATCAGCGCTGGAGTCGCGTCCGTGAAAACTATCTGCAGTTCCTGCGGCAGACGACAGTTTCCGACCTGATCAAGAAATAGGATTCGACGCCCCGGGGTCCCCGGGGCTTTTTCGGGCCCTTAAATACGATAACGACATGTGATTATTTTTCACAGCGGAAAGCTCTCAACAGAAGGAGGTTATCGATGAAACCGACAGAAATCCTCTCCGGAGAACACCGTGTCATCGAGAAGGTGCTTGAGTGCCTCGAAACCATGGCGGATCTCTGCGAAAACCGGGGAACGCTGGACTTTCAGGACGCGGCGGACGCGATCTCGTTTTTCCAGACCTTCGCCGACCGGTGCCATCACGGCAAGGAGGAGGCCCATCTCTTTCCGGCCATGGAAGCCAAGGGATATTCCCGTGACGGCGGTCCGACCGGCGTGATGCTGCACGAGCACGAGCAGGGGCGGATCTTGATCCGCAGGATGGCTGCCAGGCTGGCGGCTGCATCCGACGGCGATCGCGGTGCTCAGGCCGAGTTCATCGAGGCCGCTCGCGAATACGTCGAATTGCTGCGGCAGCATATCCAGAAGGAGGACCACTGCCTGTTCGCCATGGCGGATCGTGCGTTTGACGATCAGGATCAGCAGCGGCTGCTCGATGCGTTCGAACGGGTCGAACGCGAGCATGCCGGCGAGGGAACGCACGAGAAGTATCTGCAGTTGGCCCGGATCCTGGCTTACCGATATAACGTGGCGGGAGACTCGCCGGGTGTCGGCCAGATTCCGACGTGCCGTTGCGGAGGGTGAACTCAAGGGAGCTTGATTCGAATGGCTGGGTCCGGGAAGACGAATCGCGGACTGGAACGTGAGCGGCGTACGGTGGCGGCCATGATTCGCATCTACTGCCGCGACCGCCATCGAACGCGCGGGGAACTCTGTGCCGAGTGCCGCCGGCTTCACGACTATGCGATGGGGCGGCTCGACCGTTGCCCTTTTGGTGAAGACAAACCCACATGTGCTCAGTGTCCGGTGCACTGTTATCAGCCGGCCTTGCGTGAGCGAATTCGCGAAGTCATGCGTTATGCGGGGCCTCGCATGTTATGGCGGCATCCGTGGTTGGCTATCTGTCATCTCCTGGAAGGGCGGAAGCCGGCTCCGTCCTCCGTGCCGCGGAAGCGGCAGGTCGCGTCTTCCGAAGCGGATCGGAGCGAATAGGACGGAGTGAAGCCCAAGACCTTGTCTCCGCGTCTCTGTTAGAATGTCGCTGCAACCCGTTGCCTGGAAGTCCTGCAGACGAGGAGCACCGACGATGCGCAGTTTCCTGCTTTGCCTATGCATGTTCAGTACCGCAGTTGCGGCCGAGGTCTCGGCTCCGAAGTCCGAAGATCCGATCATGGCGAGATCGCTGTTCAGCGCGGGGGAAACCGCGAGGGTTCAGCGTGTGCTCGCAAAAGGCCGCCGCGGGGAACCGGTCACCGTGGCGGTGATCGGAGGCTCGATCACGGCCGGCGCTTCCGCAAGTTCGCCGGACAAAAACTATGGCGGACAACTGGCTCGATGGTGGCGCGAGACGTTTCCGAAGTCCAAGATCGAATTCGTCAACGCGGGAATCGGCGCCACGGGATCAAATTACGGAGCTCTGCGTGCACAGCGGGATCTGCTCGACCGCCGGCCGGACTTCGTTGTAGTGGAATACGGCGTGAACGATCCCAACACTCAGGCCTGGGCCGAGACGCTCGAGGGACTTGTCCGGCAGATTCTCAAGCAGCCGCAGCAGCCGGCTGTGGTGCTGATGTTCATGATGCACCGCAACGGCGATAACGCCCAGGAGTGGCATGGCAAGGTCGGCCGGCACTACGGGTTGCCGATGTTCAGCCTGCGCGACGCTCTGTGGCCGGAGATCTCGTCGGGCCGAATGAAATGGGAGGACGTGGAAGCGGACGTGGTGCACCCCAATGACCGCGGCCACGCCTATGCGGCCGGCTTCATTTCCGCGCGGCTGGAAGCCATGCTCAGGGAACTGCCCGCGGACGATCGCCTGCCTCCCGTTCCGCCGACGCCGCAGCCGCTGTTTTCCGATAAGTACGAACACGTCGGGCTCCTGGAAGCCGACGTCTTGAAGCCGGTGAAGAACGAAGGCTGGAAGTTCGACGCCGAGAATCACAGCTGGAAAAGCGACGTGCCGGGCAGCCGCATCGAATTCGAGGTCGAGGGAAGCATAGTTCTCTTGATGGACTGGCATATCCGCGGACCGATGGGAAAGGCCCGCGTGCAGGTGGATGACCGGCCGGGCGAAGTGCGTGAGGCATGGTTCGATCAGACCTGGGGCGGATACCGCCAGACCAACGAAATCGCGCGAGATCTGCCCTCGGGCAAGCACCGCGTGGTTCTCGAAGTTCTTTCCGAGCGAAATCCGCAGAGCACCGGCAACGAATACCGGCTTCTCGGTCTGGGGGTGGCAGGCGTGCCGCAATGACGCACGGCTGCGAATCGAGGACTTTGACAAGCTGAATACCGCCAAGTCCCGGAACATGGTTCACGTGCCGCATCCGATCGGGACTCGCGGCAACATGAGACGACGCAATGCGACGAGCGGTCGCGAAAACCGGAGGGTTGGTTCCATGGCGCACACCGGTGGTCCTTCGCTGCCCAAGCAACACGATGGCGGTCCCGCAGAACTGTCCCGCCGCAGCCTGATTCGAGGATCGATGGGCCTGCTCGCCTGCGGCGCGGCCGGTTGCCTGGTGACCGATGCCCGGGCTTCGCACGAGACACAGGCGTCCGTCCCCGTTGATCAGTCGGCCGACGAGCGGTTCATGCGCCGAGCGATTGAACTCAGCCGGCTCGGCCTGAAGAAAGGCGGTGATGGAAGACCGTTCGCCGCCGTGATCGTCAAGGATGGCGCCATTGTCGGAGAAGGCTGGAGTCGAGTCGTCACGGATCACGATCCGACAGCGCACGGTGAAGTGATCGCGATTCGCGATGCGGGACAACGGCTGAAGACGAACATCCTCAAGGGCTGCCGGATCTACACGACGGGGCAGCCCTGTCCGATGTGCCTGTGCGCGATCTACTGGTCGAGGATCGAGCGAATCTACTACGGATTCAGCGTCGAGGATTCCGCCACGATCGGTTTCGACGACCGGGTCTTTTTCGAACAGATCATCAAGCCGCTGAAGGAAAGACAGGTTCCTGAAACCCAGTTGATGCGCGACCAGGCGTTTGCCGTAGCGAAAGACTATCTGGCCGATCCGCGCCGACTCTGAATCTGACTGGAAGAGCTGCAGGAAACCCTGAACCCCGTCGCCGGAACGGAGCGGAAACCGGCGGTTCGAGACTGCCCGCTCGCCGCAGCCCGAGAATGTCCGCTGCGATTGAAGCGGCGCGGCCGGCCCGGAGTGAAGATGCTCCGGGCCCGGAAGGCGCCATCACGATCAGCCGCGTTTTCGGCCGAAGAACCTGCCGAAACGTATTCCTGCTACCGCTTCTTCAATGTCAGGCTCAAACCGCCTCCGTCGGAGTAGAAGAGCGTCTCGACGCTCGGGTCCGAAGTAATTGCCTTCAAGTATTCGGGGTTGGCCATGCGGGCATTCATGTTGTGGGCGAGGATCAGTCCGCCCGGTCGAACGAGCGGCAGTACCTTCTTGAAGTAGTCCAGGTACCCTTCCTTGTCGGCATCGATGAACACCAGATCGATGGGGCCTTTCAGTTCGGTCGCCTTTTGATGTCCATCCCCCTCGACGACGGTGACAATGTCTGCGACGCCGGCAGTCTCGAAGTTCTTCCGTGCCTGCGCGGCCGCATTCGGGTCGATCTCGTGCGTGAGTATTTTGCCGCCGGTCTTTCGCAGCGCGAGCGACAGCCAGATGGCGGAGATGCCGTTGGACGTTCCGAACTCGACGACACTCTTCGCTCCGATGGACTCGGCAAGCAGCCGCAGCATGCGGCCGTCGATTTCGGGAACATTCAGTCGGCGCCCCTGTTCCTTGGTGATCTGATCAATGGACTGGAGGATCTTGCGCTCGCCGTCGTCGCCGGCCAACGGACTGGAAGCGGACAAACCTCGCTGCTCGCCGCCTCGACCTCCAGGCGGTTGCGCCATCGCGGCAATGGTCATCAGGGATATCAAGGCAGTCGACGAAAGGACGAGCGACAAATGACTCAGCTTCACAACAATTCCTCCTTATGACGCTGGCATCGGGGCATCGGACGGCGAGTCCCCTGAACTTAGTGCGGGCAAACACAGCTCAAATCGCGACGATTTCAGCGAACGCCGCATCGTCATCGATGTTCCACATCGTACCGTGCGGCGCGTATTCCGTCAGCTTGCCGCGCGGTCGCCGAGGCAATCCGAGCGCGCGTTGACGCAATTCTAATACTGCACCTCGACCTTCACTGCGGTTGACTTCGGCGGGATTCGAATCGTATCGGACGCGGCGTCGAACTCCGCATGCTGCTGCCCATCCACTCGGACCTGTCGCATCGGCGAGCCTGCGGGATGTCGCACTCGCAGCACGATGCACTTTGGCGCGTCGCGCAGCGGCGGTTCGATCGTCGCTTCGATCAATCCCCGCGAGGCCGACGAGCGGATGCAGTAGCTGACCGGCCCGAATCGAGTAGGGGCTCCGCGCACGGATACCGTCATTCCGTCCTTGAGCCAGTTGTTCGTTACAAAGGGAGCGAGCCACAGTTCCTGATCTCGCTGGGTAACGAACATCGTGCGGGTCATTTCGAGAAACCAGCCGCTTTCGTGCGTCTTGTTCCAGGCGCCGCCGTTGTTCATGTGCTCCCAATACGAGAGATTCTCGCGGTTGAGCAGTACCGGGAACGTATTGAAATACGTCCTCACGAAGGCCTTCACATCGTCGCGCAGGGCGTGGATATCCGAGGTTCGCGTGTAATGGGGCTGGAGCTTGGAGAACCCGCCGCGGTTGAACCAATCGGCTTCATTTTCGCGGGCCGGATAAGCGTCGAAGATGCCGTCGATCAGAAACCAGCGGTCCTCGAGGTAGTTGACGATGGACTCCGCATCGCGACTCCCGGGGTCGACCAGTCCCAGCGGGATGATGTGATTGCCGCCCGCTTCGACGTCGTGGCCGATGGAACTGACGCCTCCGTAGAAATCGCGGGTCAGCCCGAACGAGTACAGGCTCGACGGACAGGGCTGCACCCACGTTCCGTTGCTCAATGGCACCACCGGCATGCGGGCCTGCTGCCATCGCCAGGCGCGAAGCAGCGATGCGCGATAGTCGGCCGCACACTTGCGGATCTCTTCCGCGTCCGCGTGATTGATATCTGCGAGTGCGCGTGCCGTGGCTTCCAGGCCGGCGCAGTAATGCGCATTGGCGTAGAAGTAATACGCGTAGCGATTCCAGTCAGCCAGCACTCCGGGCGGAGCAAGCCCGTATTCCGGCAGCATCTGGCCGCCCGGGTCGAGACGCTTCGTCTTCCCGGCTTGGCGCGCAATCCACCGGCACGCGCGCACGAGCGTCGGCGCAGCACGCTGGAGCCATTCCTTGTCGCGGGTCAGACTGTAGTGCTCGGCGAGCGTCCACAGGTTCTGGCCGGTGCCCATGAGCGTGTAGCCTTTCGCGAGCTTTCCGGTTTCGTCGTAACTCGCCAGAAAAAAGTCGTGGCTGCGCCTCGCAAAATCGTCGTACCCCGCCAGATCCATCCCGAGAATTACCGCCTGGGCCTCCGTGTCGAGCGGACCGTAAGCTGCCGCCGCGATCCAGGGTTCGACCAGCCGTCCCTGGTCCTGATTCCGCGCGACGAGCAGGCAATGTATCTGCGTGGCGCGGAAGACGTCGGCCACCAGCTGGTCCGGGACTTCGATCCGCATCCCGCCGCGGAGCCAGTATTCCCAGTGGCGGGCAACCCGATCGCGAAGCACTGCCGGATCAGCGGACAGCAACCCCGCGTCAAGCGGTGTTTCGCCCGCCGGAATCAATACAACCCAGCGCGCCGCCGACTTGGGCTCGATACGCCCGCTGATTTGAACTCCGCCGTTCCGGCACGAGAGGCTCAAGCTCTCGTCGCGCGTGCTTACACTCGCCAGCAGGCGATCCGACTGGCGGACAAACACCTTTCCGCCCGTCGCCTCGAGGCTGATCGATTTGCCGTCCGCTTTTTCGGGGCCGAATCCCAGCACGGCATCAGCTGACTGAGGCGTCTGCGTTCGATTCTCCACCGTGAACTCGGCCACACACACCGCGCGCTGTCTGCCGGCCTCGGTTGTCGGCTGGCTATCGTCCGTGGGCGCGACAAACGTCCGCTGTGTGCAGACCAGACCTGCGATTTCCGTGCTGTTCCAGAGGATCGGCAGATCGGGTCGCTCGATCCGGCGCTGCATCTCCGGTTTGCGGGCACTCAGCAGTTCGCCGAGTTCGACTGCCCCCGAACTGCCCGCAGCGTCGACCCGAATGAATCTTGCGTCGGCCAGGTTCACCGCATCGTTGAGAATGCCGCCGTCCGCCTCGGACACGCGCAGCACCATCTCGCCGGCGGACTCGAGCGAAACGGAGACCTGGCGGGCCGGTTCACCTTGGCGCATCACCCCGCTATCGAATCGCCGCTGTCCGTCCACATCCACCTGTAGCGTCGCGGTCCCGCCTGGCTGGCCGCAGGGAAAGACTCCGGCCAGCGTCTCGAACGACTTGTAGCGTCCGTTCAGGGGAACAACGATTTCCGCGTTGGCATGCAGCCCGATTCCCTTTGAGAACGTCTGGCCGGCAATCCGCAGAGGCAGCCCGGGCGAAGCCGCGTTGGGTCGAACCGTGGTATTCAAGCCGATCAGGCCGAAGTCCATGCGTTTCACCTCGGCGCACCCGGCGCCGAATCGCACGGACATGCGAAGCGGCTCGTGGTGAATTGCGCCGTCGCGGTCGACGATGAACTTCATGTTGTCGCAGGCGAGCGAGAGCATTGTCGGGCCGTTGTTCTGAATCGGACGCCAAATCGCGTCCATCGCCTGCTGCAGCGTTTGATCGGGAAGTGCGTGCACGCGCTGAAGCACGGTCTTCTGACCAGAGATATGCCGCTCGTATTCCGCAAGCGTGCGTTTGTTGTCGCCTCGAGCGACGTAGATCCCGAAGTCTTTTGCGTACAATTCTCCGCCGGCAAGAACATCTTCGAGAGCCACGCTGAACTGATCCTGGCCGCATTCGATCCGGACCAGAGTGCGGTCGGCCTTGCGACGCGACGGTTCGCAGTGACGGACTTTGAGAAGCAGCGGGCGGTCTGCATCCCACGCGAACGCCTCGACGGGTTGGTGCGTGTCCGGAGCCAGGATCTGGCCGTTGTACGCCCGAAGCGTGAACTTCTTCCCCGGCGCGTTCTCCGCCGCCTCGAAGCGGAACTCGCCGGTTGTCCACTGCGAATCACTGAACGCCGCCGGTCGCCGGACGCCGTAGTCCTTCCCGCGTGGCGGCAACAGCCAGCGGACTTTGAAGACGCCCATCGATTTGCGGAACTCGGGAACTTCGGCCTCGGGGATCGAAAGTACCAGTTGCTGTCCGCGGCGCTCGACCTTGCCGGGCAGTTTCTCCCAGATGCCTTGCCAGGGTGTCTGGCCGATCTCGCCCCACGAATCCTCGCGCCCCGCGGACGACCAGAACTGCACTTCAACCTGTTCGGCGGGAGGCACCTGAGAGCCGTCGAAGAACTCGAGATGCAGTTCGCGAATCACTCGGCGCTCGGCCCACTCCAACCCGATCGCTCCCTTTTGGCCGGCCGCGGCGGGCACGCAAAAGCGGCCGCTTGCGTCGGGAACCAGTTCGGTGCTCAGAAACACGTCCTCTGCTCGGAATTCGTCGAGCCTTCCCGACTTGGCCCCATCCCGGCGGGCAGGGTCCGAGGCGGCGACCCGCGCGAATAACCCGATATCCAGGGGCTCCGACGAAAAGCCCTCCGCGCCGGCCGCGGCCGCTGCACAAAGGGGGGTGATCAGCATCGCGATCGAGAGGAATTGCCTGGATGTCACGGTTCGCCCCTGATTCATCACGCGTCCTGGTTTTGCCTGGTAATCTCAGCAGCGCGACAAACGCTGTCATTGCCGGACTGTTTTGACTAGTCTGGAAAATAAGCTATGAAGACCGTACGGACCATATTAGGGTCCGGTTGAAGAACATCAGGTTGAGGTAAAACGATCGACGATGCGAAAAACCCAAGTTGCCGTTGCCGCAGTGATCAGCCTCACGTTCCTATCGCAGGGCGCCGTGCGAGGACAGTATGCTCCGCAGGTAAACCCCGCTCCGCAGGTTTGGGGCGTCTATACGGGAACGGGACCGGGCGCCTACTTTTCGTCTTCGCCGATGGGTGCGCCGAACTCGATCAGTTCCTACCACGGGCATCCCGTTGGCCAGAATCTGGGCTGGGTCCAGAGCGGCGGGACGCCCGGCAGTTTCGCGGCAGGCGGCATGAATACGGGTGCAATGGCAAATGCGGCGCCCGCGGGCAACAACAACCTGTCCATGCCCAACATCGGCGTGCCGGTGAATATGGTGCCTTATGTCGGTGCTCATTTTTCGAGCGAAGCATCCGCGCCGGGACCGGGACTGCACTTCGCCAACACCGTACGCGATTCGGTGCAAAATCGGTTGTTGACGCACGACACCGCCGCCTTCACTCCCGACTGGTATAAGGCACATCCGCATGCATGGCACGGCGGCTTTAATCTGCCGGCGGAATTCAACGCATGGAACACGGCCAAGTGGTCGGATGTCGCCAAAACGCTCGGGATAGGCGCCGATCCGATCGACTTTGATTTTGCTTTTGACAATTACGGTTATCCGCAGGTCTACGAGAACGGCGAACCGACGGGTGCGGTCACGAAATTGCGAGATGCGGCTCAGCAGTTGGCCGATCGCGACGATCCGATTCCGGCCGACACGAAGTGGCTGCCGCTTGGCGTGTTTGTGCTGATTCCGCCGAGCCAGTCGGAAACGCAGATGATTGTCCACTTGTCGTTGAACAAAGATGGCGTCGTGCGTGGATCGTACTTTGATCCCCTGGCCGATGCGAGTCAGGGCGTGCGGGGCGAGGTCGACAAACAAACGCAGCTTGTGGCCTGGAAAATCGGCACGCAGAAATCCGTGATTTTCGAGACGGGCCTGTGCAGTCTGACGAAAGGGCAGGCCACGGCGGTCGCCCACTTCAATGACGGCTGGACGCACATTTGGTCCATTGTGCGCATGAAGCAGGAGCCGACTCCGAAGTCGACGAAGCCTGAAGACGCTTCGCTCAAGCAGCCGGTTCCCCCGCCGCCGCAACCGGTTCCTCCCCAGATGCCATAGCCGGCGCCGCTGGATGGGGCGACCGCTGGAGTTGCGTCTGCCAGGTGGCTGTGGCTCGCTGCAGTCGAGACTGCGTCGTATGCCGCTGTGTACCGCCAGATCTTTGAACGTGGAGCGACTGCCTCCCGGAGATGAAATCGCCAGGCCCTGGCCGCATGTTTCATGCAATGCGAACGACCCGCAAAATCGCGACGGGCGGCGACTCGCGGTGACGGGGCATGATCGGTTGCGGTTGCAGGCCGTGGCAGACGATTTCCGTGCCGTCCAGCCGACGCTGCCGCGATTACCCGTACCGAGCCCGGTGACCGGCGGGGGCGGAGTTTATACCGTTGCGGCATACCGCAGCGGCCGGACCTGCTGCCCCCCGTGAACATTTCGGATGCGCGGGAATGCCCGGCTGCCGAATCTGGCCTATGCTTTTCTTCGTGGCACAGTTAATTTCGAGATCGATGGGCTGAAATCGAGACACTTCAAGGCGTTCGGAGTCAAAGAGGACGGCAAAACAAGTTTTGCTGACGGGTCAACTTATGAACCCCGTACTCCATGATCCCGCCGAGGCCGAAGAGAAGGTGCGCAGGCTCAATCGTGCCTTGCGCGCGCGGAGTGAATTCAGTTCGGCCTTGATTCGCGCCGAACATGAAGACGAGCTCGTGGTGAGCGTATGCCGCATCCTGGTCGAGCGGGGCGGCTACCGGATGTCCTGGGTGGGTTATCCGGAGCACGACGAAGCAAAATCCGTCCGTCTGGTTGCAACTGCCGGCATCGAGGCGGGTTACCTTGACGCGGCCGGGATTACCTGGGCGGACACCGAGCGAGGTCGCGGCCCGGTCGGCACCTGCCTCCGCACCGGCAAGCCCGTCATAACCCACAACATCACAACCGACCCCCACATGGCTCTGTGGCGCGATGCGGCGCTCGAGCGCGGTTACGCGTCCCATGCGGCATTTCCGCTGCTGCACAACGCCGAGACCCTGGGATCGCTCGCGGTCTACGCGACCAGGCCGGATGCCTTTGACGCCAGCGAAGTGGCGTTGCTGAACGAACTGGCAAACGACCTGGCGTTCGGAATTGCAACTCTGCGCACCCGCGCCGCGCACGACCGCGCGGAGGCCGCGTTGCAGAAGCGTTTGCGGTACGAACGAGCGCTCACCATGATTTCGGGCATTTTGCGATCGGCGTCTGCCGTCTCAGACGTTATCGATGAAGTGCTCCGCGTGATGCTCCAGGCCTCCGAAATGGATCGGGCCTACCTGTTCGAAAACCACTACGATCCGCAGCGGGGGTTGTGTCTCAGTCAGACCAATGAGTGTGTTCGCGAGGGGATTTCTCCGCAAATCGACAGACCGGAGCTGCAGGACGTAGCCTATGCCGACGCTTCGCCCTCGGGCTGGCTGCTCGATGGATTTCTTCATCGCCAGCCCCGCCGCGGTCCGGTCAGCGTTATGCCCGATGCCGAGCGGGAGATCCTGGAGTCGCAGGATATCAAGGACGTGGTGATTCTGCCCGTCTACGCCGGGAGCGACTTCTGGGGATTTCTTGGCTTCGACGATTGCACCACGACCGGCCGCTTCGACGACGATGACGTGGCGCTGCTGCAGAACGTCGCCGACCTGATCGGCTGGCACCTGGCCGCAGCCCGCGACTCGCAGGTGCTGCGCGAGAGCCAGCGAAGTCTGTCAACACTGATGAGCAACCTGCCCGGCATGGCCTACCGTTGCCGCAACGATCGGCATTGGACCATGGAGTTCATCAGCGACGGCGCTCTGCAGCTCACCGGGTATGCCGTGGCCGACCTCACGCAGAACGCCTGCATCAGCTTCGCCGACGTGATCCATCCCGACGATCGTGACACGGTATGGAGTCAGGTTCAGACGGCACTCGAGCAGCGGCGACCGTTCGAAGTGACGTATCGGATCGTAACTGCAGCCGGCGAAACCAAGTGGGTTTGGGAGCAGGGGCGCGGAGTGACTTCTCCGGCCGGCAACCTGCTGGCTCTGGAAGGATTCATTCTGGATGTGACCGCCCAGAAGTCGGCCGAAGATACCCTGGAGAAGTTCCGGCTGCTTTCGGAGCACGCTCACGACATCATCCTGTTCCTGCGCCCGCGGGACGGGCGGATTCTCGAGATCAACCGCACCGCGTGCGAGACGTACGGCTATCAGCGTACCGAGCTTCTGACGAAAACGGTTTTCGATCTGAGGGCGGATGATCGAGAGGTGGTCCAGCGGCAGATGCGTCTGGCGGAGGAAGGCGGACTGCTGTTTGAAACGCTGCACAAACGCCGCGACGGCAGCACATTTCCCGTCGAGGTCAGTTCGCGAACCGCGCAGCTGGGTGGCGAAACACTGGTGCTGAGCGTGGTGCGCGACCTGACGGCCCGCAAGCGCATGCAGGACGAGTTGCGACAGACCAACGAGCGTCTCGCGCTGATCCTCGCCTCGCTGCCGGTCGTGGTATATGCCTGCGAACTCGACGACGTCAACGTGACCTACATCAGCCCCAACTGCTCGGAGGTCATGGGCGTGTCGCCGCGCGAATTTCTGGACTCCGGCGACGTCTGGTTCAAGCGGCGTCATCCCGGCGACGCTTTCCAGGCTTTGGCGGAGGCACGCCGCCTGATGGAGCATGGCCAGATTGAACGGGAGTACCGCTGGCAGATGCCGGACGGCAGGTACCGGTGGTATTACGACGTGGCGCAGCGAGTCCATGACACTCCCGGCGCGCCGCCGCGTGCCGTCGGCATCTGGATGGACATCACGGAACGCAAGCAGGCTGAGTGGGCGCTGACCCGCTTGAACGCGGAACTGGAGCAGCGAGTTCGGGAACGCACTGCGGAGGCGCTCGATCTGTACCACAACGCCCCTTGCGGGTATCACTCGCTCGGGCCGGACGGGCGCGTGCTGCAGATGAACGATACCGAGCTGGGATGGCTGGGCTACTCGCGGGAAGAAGTGGAAAACCGCCTGCGGCTGGTTGATCTGATGATGCCTCACAGCGCGGCGCTGTTCAATAGGCTGTATCCTGAACTGGTGCGCGGCGGAACGAGTTCGAGCAGCGAATGGGAAATGCGCTGCAAGGACGGCTCGTCGCTGACCGTTCTGGTTACCATCGAGTGCGTGCGCGATGCGGTGGGACGCTGCCTGAAAACCCGCTGCACCGCGCTGAACATCACCACGCGCAAGGAGACCGAAGAAGCTCTGCGGGAAAGCGAGACGAATTTCCGCACGTTCTTCGAAACGATCGGATACCTGATCGTCGTGACCACGCCCGACGGACGGATCCTCTTTGCCAACCGCGCGCTGAAAGAAAAGCTGGGGTACACCGAAGAGGACATTGCCTCGCTGGCCGTGCTCGATCTTCATCCGCCGGAGGTACGCCGCGAAGCCGAGGAGATTTTTGCCGCGATGCTCCGCGGCGAGCGGGAGAACTGCCCGCTGCCGATGATGAAGAAAGGCGGGACAATCCTCCCCGTGGAAACCCGCATCTGGTTCGGGCGCTGGAACGGAATGGACTGCATTTTCGGGGCCAGTGTCGACCTGAGTGCGGAGCAGGAAGCCGAGCAGCGGTTCGAGCGTCTGTTCCGCAAGCACCCGGACCTGATGGCGATCACCAGCGTGCCCGATTCCACGTTCTTCGATGTGAACGAGGCATTCGTCAAAACGCTGGGTTATTCCAAGCAGGAAGTCCTCGGCCGAACCAGCGAGGAACTCGGCCTGTTTCCTCACGCCGAGGAACAGGCCGCCGTGGCGGACAAGTTGCTGGTCGACGGGCACATGGACCACATCGAATTGCGCGTGCGCCGCAAGGACGGAGTGATTCTCGACGGGCTGTTTTCCGGAGAGGTCATCAGCTCGCAGGGGCGAACCTATCTGCTGACCGTGATGATCGACATCACGGAACGCAAGCGTCTGGAAGCAGTGCTGCGGGAGAGCGAAGAGAAGTTCCGCATGCTGTTCGAAATGGCCCCGATCCCGATGATTCTGCTCAGTCTCGACGGCAACCTGCAGTTCCTGAACGAGCGGTTCACTCGCGTGCTGGGCTACACCATCGCAGACGTTCCCGACTTCGAAACCTGGAGCCGGAAGATTCATCCCGACCCTGCCTATCGCCACGACATCCAGGAGCAGTGGAAACATGCCGTCGCACGGATGCACCAGGAACACGACCACCAGATGGTCCTGCCCGTCGAAATCGAAGTGACGTGCAAAGACGGCACCGTCCGCACCATGCTCGCGTCGGGCCGCTTGATGCGGGACCATTACCTGATTGCGTTCCAGGATATCACCGCCCGCAAGCAGGCGGAGGAGATGCGCCAGGCCAAGGAAGCGGCCGAGGCTGCGAGCCTCGCCAAGAGCACGTTCCTGGCCAACATGTCGCACGAGATCCGCACGCCCATGAACGGCGTTATCGGCATGACCGGCCTGCTGCTGAACACGGAATTGGATTTCGAACAGCGGCACTTCGCCGAGACGATCCGTTCCAGCGGTGAGGCGCTGCTGGGATTGCTGAACGACATTCTCGACCTCTCCAAGATCGAGGCGGATAAAGTCGAACTCGAGAAGCTCGACTTCAATCTGCTGACCCTGCTGGACGATTTCGCTGCGCCGCTGGCTTTCACTGCCCAGAGCAAAGGGCTGGAGTTCATCTACACGGCGGCGCCGGACGTGCCGAACGGACTTTGCGGCGACGCGGGCCGCCTCCGCCAGATCCTGACCAACCTGGCAGGCAACGCCGTGAAATTCACGCAGGCCGGTGAAGTCTTTGTTTATGCCAGCCTGGTTGCCGAGACGAGTTCCGAAGTCGTCATACGATTCGGAATCCGGGACACCGGCGTCGGAATTCCACCCGAACACCACCAGCGGCTGTTTCAGAAGTTCACCCAGGCCGATGCCTCGACCACGCGCCGCTACGGCGGCAGCGGCCTGGGACTGGCGATTGCCAAGAGACTCGTTGAATTGATGGATGGCGAGATCGGAGTGACCAGCACCGTGGGGGTTGGTTCCGAATTCTGGTTCACGGCTCGCATCGCCAGGCAGGCGAATGCCGGAGCCGCGGATCCTCCGCCGGCCATCCTGGCTGGAAAGCGTTTCCTGGTGGTGGAAGATAATGCCACGGCCCGCAACGTGTTGATCACGCAGCTGGCTGCCCGGGGCGGTCGAGCCGATGCGGCGTTCGATGGCCCGTCCGCTCTCCAGGTCTTGACGGAGGCTCGGAAAGCCGGCGATCCGTTCCATATCGCCATCATCGATCTGCACCTGCAGGGACTGGACGGCGCGACGCTGGCCCAAGTCATTCAGGCCGACGACTCGCTCCGCGAAACCGGCATCATCCTGCTGACATCGCTCGAGCATCGGATCGCTGAGAAAGACACGCAAACTCTGCGAGGCGCGGCTAGCCTGACCAAGCCCGTTCGGCAGTCGGAATTGCTCGAGTGCCTTTCGGCCATTCTGACCGATTCGACCAAGTTTCACTCCACTCCGCCCCGCCCCGCAGCTCCGACCATTCGCGCGTCCGCGCGCGAAGATCTGCGGATCCTCGTCGCCGAGGATAACAAGGTCAACCGGGAAGTTGCGATTCGCAACCTGCAGAGACTCGGACTGCAGGCCGACGCCGTCGTCAATGGAGAGGAAGCCATCAAGGCACTGGCGACCGAGCCCTACGATCTGGTATTGATGGATGTGCAGATGCCCGACATGGACGGAATCGAGGCAGCGCGAATCATCCGCGATCCCAACTCGACGGTGCGCTGCCACGAGATCCCCATCATCGCGATGACGGCTTCCGCGCTGCAGGGAGATCGAGAACGGTGTCTGGAGGCCGGCATGAACGACTACATTGCCAAGCCCGTTTCACTGCAGGCGCTGGCCGTGGCTCTGGATGCGTGGCTTCCTCAGTAGCCGGCCCGCCGCCGCTCAAGTGCATCAATCCAATACCTTAACTTAGTGTCTCACATTAGTGTCGCGCGTTTCTTAGAAGGTGTTTCACTATTCACCCCTCCCCTTGGAGGTCGTGCGGTTTAGAAGTGGTTGCACCGTCGTGGTTTATGCTTCACTCAACCTCGGGGAGAGTCGGGCCGAAGGCCCGGAGAGGGCTACCGCGCCGCTCGTCGTAGAATTCACTGCTGGTTCGGAACGCCCTCCCCGGACGCTTTCGCGCCCGACCTTCCCGCGTTGCGGGAGTGTGACGGGGTTTTTCCACCTCGCTCTTGATCCTCGGCTGGCTCCGGGGCTCACTTGCCCTCCCTGGCCCACTGCTTATTAAGCAGGATGTTCCCCTCGACTACACGATTGGGTTTGGCCGTGTACACAGCCATATCGCTGTCGTACATCGATTCCGGTTCCGGACCCCGGTCGCCCGTTTCGCGGATCCAGATATCGAGCCGGTTCCGAAGCGTCTCCAGAGTCTGCCGGCATCGGAGATCTGTCGCGAGATTGTTGGTCTCGAACGGATCCGCCACGACGTCGTAAAGTTCTTCGGCGGGCCGCGTGGGAGCAAACAGGATCCGCTCCTGCAACTCGTTCAGCTTCCCTTCCGCGTGCAGTTCGCGCAGCCGCCGGATGGTGGCCTTGGCGTCCTTGTAGGCATTGGGTTGGAGATGCGGACGCTGCGGATGGAAATTGCGGATGTACTTGAATCGCTCGGTACGCACGCTGCGAATGCGATCCACCGTTTCGTCACAACGATCTCGTGCGGCGAAGACCGCGTCGCGGGGACGGTAATCCCCGGCGAAGATATCGCGTCCCTGCATCGATTTGGGAATCTCGATACCGGCCCGGGCCAGAGACGTGGCCGCCATGTCGATGTGCTCGATGAGATCGCCTCGGACCGCGCCGCGGGGGATGCCCGGACCGCGGACAATGAAGGGCGTGTGGATGCCGCTGTCGTAGAGGAATTGCTTTTCGCGGGCAGCGCTGATGCCGTTGTCCCCCATGAAAATGATGAACGTCTGCTCCAGCACTCCCTCATCCTCCAGCCGCTTCAGGATCTCGCCGACCTGCATGTCGCAATAGCGAATACAGTCCAGGTATTCCGCCCAGTCCTGGAGCAGCACCGGATCGCGCGGGTAATACGGAGGCAGCGTGACGTTGTCCGGACTGGTCAGTGTGCCAAGCGCAGCCGGTGCCGCCTCGCGATACCAGCGGCCGTTGTCGTTTCGGTTCTTTCCGCCCCAAAGCTGGATCTGGGCGAAGAACGGCTGACCCGACTTGCGGGCTGCCCAGTCGTTGCCGTTGTAAATCGACGGATTCCACTCGAAGTTGTAGTCCGTCTTGCCGATTGCCGTGCCCTTGAGAGGATAGCCGCCGTTGCACGAAAAATACCCGGCTCGCTGGAAGATCGCGGGAACCGGCTCCACGCCGGACGCCAGATGGATCTTCTCGGTCCCTCGCCCGCTGCGGTGATGGTGGGCACCGATGCTGGTCTGATACATGCCGGTGATCATCGCTGAACGCGACGGCGAGCAAACCGGCGCGGTGAGAAAGGCACGTTCAAACAGCGTTCCCTCGCGAACCAATCGGTCGATATGAGGCGTCTTGATGGCCCGTTCGCCGTAACAGGGCAGCTCCGCCCCGACATCGTCCATGATGATCCAGAGGATGTTCGGTCGCGTGGCGGATGACGCTGCATCGGCCGCCTGCAGCACGGCGGCGGGAACCAGCAGCAGGGCCAGAGTGAACCTCGCGGCGTTTCTGTAGGATTTCATGGCGGTGATTCTCACACGGGTGGGTAAGAAGCCAAAAGGATCTAGTCCTTCGTGTTGTAATCCACGATGATTCCGTCGGCGACCAGACGCGTGCCTGACGTGTCGGTCTTTGCGCTGCCGGGGACGACAGTGACAACGGCCGCTGAATCGGGCTCCAACGGGATTTCGACTTCGCCACTCGCGTCTCGCTGCATCCAGGTATTGCCGACACCGTCCCAGAGGTGCGACGGCGCCGCACCGACACTGATCTTCACCGATACCTTTTGCGGATGCGGATTGTAATAGAGAAACGTGGGCATCGAGGGGGCGGCGTGAAAATCGGTCGCGCGCGTATCAATGCGCAGCACTCGATCGACATTCGTCGGCTGCGCAATCGCTGCGAACACGCCGACCAGCGCTCCGCTGTACAGCGAGAGGTTTGAAGGACCCCAGCCGTGAAGCCGCGGATCGCCGGCCGCAAACGGGCCCGGCCCGCCGGTGTCGGGGTTGCGCTGCATCAGGGCTTCATAGGGGATTGCACTCGTGCAGGCCTTGGCCCACTCCCAATCCGTTTGCTGCGACGGCGGGATCTGATCGGGATAGCACAGCCGGGCCGCATCTTCCGCGTGCAGCAGCCACTTGGAAACGCCGCGTGCCAGCCGATTGTCGTATCTTGCCGCAGCCGCCAGCGGCCACGCGTAAGCAAACGTCTCCATGATAAAACCATAACCGCACCGGCCTGTCTTCTCGGTGATCCGGTATTGCCTCGCGCCGACCAGCCCGGCCACGTTGCGATCGCCCCATTTTCCGGAGACCACTCCATACCAGTCGCCGGGATCGTCCGGCTTCATGTGCGGTGATCGGCCGCGGACGGCACTCCGGTCGAAACACCAGTTCGTCATTTTCGCGACGTCGTAGTGCGTTCCGAATTCGGCGTTGCAGCGGGCCGCTGCGTAGACGCCGAACGCGAGAAAGAACTCGTAGTTCGGGTTGTCGGCGGCAGGGAGGCGATCCAGCCAGTCCAATCCCCATCGCGTCATGTGGTGGAATTTTGCTTCACGGAATCTCGCGTGAGCGATCAGGCCGAGATATGCCAGCCCGGCTGCCGCGTCCGGCTCCCGCCATCCCTGGACGACGGCCCGTTTTGAACGCAGATCGTAGGCCTGAAAATTGAAGTCGTTCAGGTGATAGAGATTCTCGGCGGCGTCGGCCCACCGCAGCGAGGCCGCACGCCACTTCTCGGCCAGTCCCGCTTCGCCGGGATTCTGGGCCACAAGTGCCCCGACGAGCATGTTCGGCGCCAGCTCGTACCAGAAACTCTGACCGCTGCAGCCGCCGGCATTGTTCAGAAACACGCCATCCTCCGGCGAAAAATAGGCCTCCTGCATGCGCACCAGATTGACGGGCTCGCTTCCGCCGCGCACGGCCATGCGAGTCATATCGCGTCCGACCAGTCCGCCGCTGATCAGCGTACTCATCGTGACAATGCTCTCGTGGGAATTGCCGAACGTGCCCCATTGGTGCTTCCTGCCCACGTAACTGGGCAAGCCGAACGTCGTGCCGGGCCACCAGACCTTGGAATCGTCCCACCACATCAGCGGCAGATAGTCCCCCTGTCGAGTCGGATCAAGCACCGCGTCGAGGAACGACTCCGTGCGACTCCGCCAGTCAAGCAGGCGCCAGTCGGACGAGATCGGCTCGAATTCTTCGACTCGCGAAATCCTGATCTGCTCAGCAAGCGCGACAGTGCCTGTTGGCATCGCCAAGCCTGCGGCAATCAGCACGATGAGTCGCCAACTGCGGCCAACGAACATGAGAAAGCCTCGTTTCTTCTGCAATCGCCGCACTGCAGGGTGCCGACCCGTGCGGTGGAATCTCGCGGGACGCCGGATACGGATGCGTGACAGCGTAATGGCTGCACCGGACGCACTCAATGAGTCGACTGCGGGGCGTTGCATGTCTCCGCAGTTCCGGCGGATTTCCGTCAATCAAAGGCCACGGTCTACCGAAAAAAAACCGGGGCACAAAGCCCCGGGGACAACTTGGATGTCGCTTTCGGAGGCCAGCCATTTACGCACATGGTAGGCCTTTTTTCGTTTGTATTCCCGCGCAAGGTGGTAAAATTGAGTGTGGTGGTGGTAGTGAGTCGAAAGGGAGTCACTGCCATGAACGCAGTATGCAGTCAAAACACGATGGACGTCGCGTGCTTTTGTCCCGCTTGCGGAGAACTGCTGACGTCCCCGGTTGAAGGCTCCTCTTTTGCTGTAACCTGCCCATCCTGCAGGCGATTGCCGTGGTGTCACGTCATCCGGCAGAAGCAATCTCTGCGGATATTGATTTCGCCGGAAATCGTCCCGCAGATCGAGGACATAGATCGATTCGCCAGCTTATACCTGCAACCTGACTGGGATGGTTCGGTCATCTGTGACCTGGGGGCTTTGGACACGGTCCCCAGCCTGCTTTGGGCCCGATTGCTGGTGCTGAACAAACGCGTCCGTTGTGCGCAGCATCGTCTCGTATTGTGCTGGAAGAGTTCCGTCGTTCGCGAGGAATTCTTTACGTTGAACCTGAACCGCGTTTTCGAGTTTGAGGACGAACCCACCTGACGATTCCCAGTCGACCCTGCATGCGCTTGCACGGCGTTGTGAGCGAAGAATGAACGCCGGCCTCTCGGAAATCAAGGAGAGCTTCCTGAGTTGAGAAACGGTACAATAGTCTCTGGCTGCGGGCGAGGACAATTCTCGCAACGAAGAAAAGCTGAGAACCAGGCTGACTGCGAAGCAAGGCAGTGGGGGCCGGTGCGATGCTCTCCAGCAATGCAGCATCGATCTCGGACGAGGTCAAGCTCTTTTCCCAGAGGTTGCTTGACGAATCACCCGTTGGCCTGTTCCTGACCGATGCGGAGGGGAACTGCCTGATCGCCAACGAGCGCTGGTCGCAATTGGCAGGGCTCGATTCTCGGGAGATATGCGGCCAAAGCTGGATGCATGGCATCTGCGACGAGGACCGCAAGGCTTTTTTCCTGCGGTGGCAGGAAGCAGTTCGCACCTCGCGGGAATGGCAACTCGAGTTTGCCGTGCGTACTCCGCGAGGTCGTACAACCTGGATATTGAGCCTCGGCAAGGCACTCTGTGACGAACAGGGCCGAGTCGCCGGCTATCTGGGGTTTCATGCGGACATCACCAACCAGAAGACAGTGGAGGATGGGCTTCGCGCATGTGAGCGACGCTATTCGGAACTTCTTTGCGCGGCGAACGCATACCGGTATTCGGTGGAGATCGTCAACGGCAAGCCGGCTTCCACGCATCACGGCCCCGGCTGCAGGACGACGACCGGTTATACAGCGGATGAATATCTAACGCGTCCGTTTCTCTGGTTCGACATGATCCATCCCGAGGATCGCGAGCGCGTTCAGATGCATATTGACCGGGTGATGCGCAACGAGCCGGTGCCTCCCATCGAGCACCGCATTCTCCACAAGAGCGGAGTTGTCCGATGGGTGCGGGATACGATTGTCCGCCACAGCGATGAGAACGGCACGCTGATCTGCTACGACGGCCTTGTGGAGGACATCAGCGAGCGGAAGCGCGCCGAACAGCGGGTGCACTCCGTGCTGGAGTCCGCCCCGGATGCGATGGTGCTGGTCGGCGAGAACGGGCGCATTCTCTTTGCCAATGCCCAGACCGAAAGGCACTTCGGTTTCCGGCGGCAAGACCTGCTGGATCAGCCCCTGGAGAGCCTGCTGCCAGAGCGATTCCGAGTCGGAAAGCCGCCGGATTTCGCGGAAAGTTCGAGTGCGACCGCGGTACTGCGGATGAGCGAACAGCCGAACCTGGTCGGGCTCCGCAAGGACGGAACCGAGTTTGCCGCGGAGATGGCGGTGAACCTGATCGAAGCAGAAGAAGGCACCCTGTTCGTCGCAGCGATCCGCGACGTCAGTCAGCGCAAGCAGATGGAGGAGAGGCTTCGAGCGAACCTCGAGATTGAATCCGCGTTGGCTTCCATGTTGCGGCTGTGTTCGGAACCTCTGCCGCTCGAGGATTTGCTGGGAAAGACTCTGGAACTGCTGTTTCAATTGCCCTGGATTCAACTGGAGTCAAAAGGTTCCATCTACCTTGTCGAACGCGACTCGCAGATGCTCGAGATGAAGGCGCAGCGAGGACTGACGGAACGCCTGATGAACGGATGCCGGCGAGTACCCATGGGCTGTTGCCTGTGCGGGAGTGCTGCGCAGCAACGGGCCGTCGTCTTTTCGGATTGCGTCGACGAGCGGCACGAGCGGACTTACCCGGACATGTCGCCGCACGGCCATTACTGCGTGCCGATCATCTCGGAAAACATCCTGCTCGGGGTCATCAACCTGTACATGAACGAAGGGCATGTGCGGAACCCGGAGGAGGAGGGCTTTTTGACTGCGGCGGCCGACGTGCTTGCCGCAGCCGTGAAACGGCGCCAGGCCGAAGAAGCCCTGAGAAAGAGCGAAGAGCGATTTGACCTGGCCATCCGCGGCACCGACGCAGGCATCTGGGACTGGGACTTGAGGAGCAACGAAGTCTATTTTTCGCCGCACTGGAAGAAGATGCTTGGATACGAGGCACACGAGATCAGAAATCGCTTCACGGAATGGGAATCCCGACTGCATCCGGACGATCGGGATCGCGCGCTGGAGACCTTCCGTGATTATCTCGTGGGAAAATCCGCCGACTATGAATCGGAGCATCGCCTCAGGCACAAGGACGGTTCGTACCGGTGGATTCTCGCCCGCGGCGCTCTTGTGCGGGATCGATCGGGAGCCCCCTATCGGATGGTGGGTTCTCACCTGGACATCACGGAGAGGAAACGCACCGAGCGGCTGATGCGGGAAAGGGAGGGGACGCTGATCGCCGCACAGCGGATCCAGGAACATCTTCTGCCGCAGTCCGCGCCGTCGGTGCCGGGTTACGAAATTGCCGGATCCGTGCTTCCCGCAGAGTACACGGCGGGAGACTACTATGACTACCTCACCATGCCCGACGGATCACTGGGCATCGTGGTGGGCGATGTCTGCGGACACGGCTTCAGCTCCGCGTTGCTCACAGCGGCGGCCAGTGCCCATCTGCGGTCGTTCGTGCTCGAGCATTCAGATATGCGGGAGATCCTGCGGCACGTCAATAATTGCCTTTGCCAGGAAACCGAAGAGGGCCATTTCGTAACGCTGGTGTTCGTGCAAATCGAGTTGCCGTCGCGCCGCTTGAAGTTCCTGAACCTCGGGCATCCTTCCGGCTTCGTGCTGGGTGCGTCCGGTGAACTGAAGGCCGTTCTATCCAGCGGTTGCCTTCCCCTGGCAATCCGGCCCGAGATGGACCTTTCCGAAACTGCTCCGATCCGTCTGGAAACCGGCGACATCATCCTGCTGGCGACCGACGGAATCGCGGAAGCCCGCTGTGCGGGCGGCGAATTGTTCGGACGCGAGCGGATGCTGAACGCCGTCCGGTCCAATCGGCACCGGCGGGCAATCGAGATCATCCGCTGCCTCCAGCAGGCGGTGTTCGACTTTACGGGAATGAGCAGGCCCCAGGACGATCTGACCGCGGTGCTGGTCAAGGTCGAGGCGGATTGAGGCGGGCAGCGGCATCCGTGACAGGCGCCGGATTGCCGGACCCTCGCGTCCTTTCGGGGCATTGCGCCGGAACGTCCTGCCGTTCTTTGCGCTTTCTATTTCGCCGGATAGGTGCGCGAGACATTGTTCCGCGTGTTCGTGACGGTGAACGCGCCGCTGCGCTGGACGGTCACTTTGAACAACTTCGCCCCGCACGGTTCCGCCGGATTCGCGATGAACTCGGCCGCCGCATTCATGTCGCCTCCCGCAATCGAATAGTGCAACTGCCAGAGATCCTGCAGGCCCGGAGAGCTTTTCAGAATGTCGAGCGTTTCGGGGGCTCCGCCTTTGCTGGCCCCGTTGTTCATGAGAATCACCTTCGGGCGGAGCGCATGCACCAGGAACCTGGCATTCGACACGTTCAGGCCATGGTGGCTCACCATGAACAGGTCCACGCTTCCGATCAGGTTTCGCGGGCATGCCAGGTCGTATTCGACGGTCGAAAGCAGATCCGCAAGATCCAGCATGCGGAACTTGCCGAACTCGTAGAGCAGCCCGACAGACCCGGCATTTTCGCTGCCGTCCGGCGTGCCGGGGCGACTGGCTGGAGCAAACGCATTCGGTTCACCGCCGCCGGACAGCGGTTGCGAAATGACCTTGCCTCCCGCGCTGACGACCGTGACCCGGCAGCCCTTGATTGGAATGACGTCTCCCGGTTGGACCGACATCCGCTTGCGGCCCGCAATCGCCTTGATGTAGGGATCGTAATAGCGGCTTCGATTGCCCGCATCGTAATTCGGCATCGGATCGCCGTGATCGACGAAGACCCTTCCCGGTATGAGCCGATCCACCGATGGCACGTTCCCGCTGTGGTCCGCATCGTAGTGAGTGGCCACGACATAGTCGAATCTGCTGATCCCTGCCGATCGAGCGGCCTCGACGACCCGCTTAGTGTCTCGGTCATCCTCGGTTGGATATCCCGCATCAACCAGCATCGTTTCCCCATCCGGCGTCAGCACGATGATCGCCTTCCCGCCCTCGGTATCGACAACGTAGATGTCTAACGTATCGGATGCCCGGATTGCCGACCCGAACGCCAACGCCGCAGCGAAAATAACATACGTCTTCATGGCATGTTCCCGAAAAAGCCGCTTGCCTCACACTGTCCGGTCCTCACAAACGAGCGTCAGCATTGCACAAAGCCGGAGTCGAGTAAAGCAATCCCGACGCCCTTCCCGATCGCCGCGCTGTCTCGGAAATCTCTCGGCCGACTCTCCCGTCGGATCAATCCGGCAATTCGAACAAGACAGGTTTGGTAACAAAAGGTAAACGTTCACGGGGTGGGCCCACGTAGCCGCGTCGCTCCGAGACGCGAAGTCCGCGAGTCGCGGAGCGACGCGGCTCCGCGGTTCGCCACAATCGAAAACCGGCCCAATCCGTGAACGGTTGCCAACAAAAGGGTTTGCGTCCGAACAGCAAGATGCGAAAATACCGGTGTGGGGGTGAGTTGTTCCGCATCGGAACGCAGCCCCCGGTTCATGAGTCGCAGTGCGGCGGTTGAAGTCGGCAGTAATCGTCGACGAAAACGCTGGCGATCTACTGCCTTCGCGTGTTGCCTCATTCCCTGCAACGGCAAAGGAGATCGCCATGCCAGTAGAAAAGCTCAAACAGTTTCTCGACGACAACAAGATCAAGTACGTGGTGATCCGGCATTCACTCGCGTACACGGCTCAGCAGATCGCGGCATCCGCTCACATCCCGGGCAAGGACCTGGCCAAAACCGTGATGATCAAGGCGGACGGACGGATGGCCATGGTCGTCCTGCCGGCATCTGTGAAAGTGGACCTCGACCACGTCAAGACGGCGATTCATGCCAATTCCGTCTCCGTTGCCAGCGAACGGGATTTCAAGGACGCTTTTCCGGGGTGCGAGCTGGGGGCCATGCCTCCGTTCGGCAACCTCTACGGAATGGATGTCTTCGTGCACGAACTTCTGGCAAAGGACACCGAGATCGCCTTCAACGCGGGGTCCCACACGGAACTCATCCGCATGGCTTACGACGATTACCAGCGGCTGGTGAGCCCGAAGATGATTTCGTCTTAGCCCTCGGCGGTACTGTTAGGTCGATTCGCTGAGGCGCCGTCACAACGGGGTGGCGGTGCCGATACGCCGCGGGACCGGCGGCGGCACCTTCAATAACCGTGCTCCGGGTGGCCCCTGCGGCCGGCCTTGTGGCCTGCGTAACCGTTCACCCGATGGGCCCGCGTAGCCGCGTCTCTCCGAGACGCGGCTGCGTGGTTCGCCACAATCGAAAACAGGCCCACCTCGTGAACGGCTACGTGCCCTGCTGTTACAGTGTCAACCCGACGCCCCCATTCGACTGTAAACTAACATTGACAGTTCTATATTACAGTGGCTGCGCAGGGGGCGAGCGCGTTAATTAGAGGTGCGTGTTGTCATCGCGTTTCGGGCGAAAACTTCGCTGAATGACACATAGGCGCGGGCTTTCGGCATAAGTACATTAGGGTACGCAAGACGAGCAAGCCTGTGTCGATTAACAGAAAGATATGCTGCATCGTCATCGGCTAATGCCGAGAACTCTAACATCTCGCTGGAATTAGGCATTGCCCGATACTGGCGGCACACAAAGAATCTTCTTGGGTCGAGGGCGGTCAGGTATTATTCAGCGACTGCCGCGTTCTCAGTGGATTAGCAACGAATCAGATGTACCTTCGCGATACTCGCTGATTTTCCAAGCGACCAGGGATTTCACAGCAAACAACGAGGAGTGTGATAATGGCAACGAAGAAATCCGGCAAACCGAAGATCGTCAAAGCCAAAGCGATTCGTGATGCGCTCGCCGCTTATCCCGGCGAACAGCCGAAGGACATTGCACTGCGGTTGACCGCTGAAGGCTTGAAAGTCACGGCTCAAGAGGTCAGCAATGTAAAGTCGCAGATCAAGCGGGCGGCCGAAGGGCGAGGTTCGATGCCAAGGCCCGGAGCGACTGGCGAGGGCGCCGTGTCGGAGGACATGGTATCCGTCAAGAATCTGAAGAAGGTCAAGGCTCTGGCCTGCGAGCTGGGCGGCATCGCGCAATTGAGGCGCACCCTGGAAACGCTCGAGAAACTGATGATCTGACCGTTCTGAAGTTCGATCGAAGTTCCGATGCCGGGGTGCAGTGTGTCGATCAGCTCCAGCGGAAGTCCGTGCGGGCGTCGTTCATCAGCGGCGCCCGATACCGTCGCAATAACGCGTCGGTCTCTGCTGAAATCCGCGGCGGCGGGCGCAGCCGCGCTCTGGTGCGACGGTGCCCCCCGATTCGCAACGGCGGACGACTCACCGCCGGTGACGGGTCTGCCGAACGGGGACCTCGCGCCTTTCGACAGGCTGATGACGTCGTTCCTGAAAGAGAATCACGTCCCCGGGGCGTCGCTCGCGGTGGCTCGGCACGGGAAGCTCGTCTATGCGCGCGGGTTCGGGTTCGCCGACGTCGAGCGCGGGGAAGCGGTTCAGCCGGGCGCGTTGTTTCGTATTGCGAGCGTTTCAAAGCCGCTCACAGCCGTCGCGGTGCTGCAACTTGTCGAAAGAGGAAAGCTGGGACTTGATGATCCGGTAACCAGCCGCATGAAGGTGTCCCGCCCCGCCTTCGCCGATGCCAGGTTCGATCCGCGATGGGAGCAGGTCACGATCCGGCACTGCCTCCAGCATACGGGCGGTTGGGATCGCGCTGCGTCGTTTGATCCGATTGGGAGGCCGTGGCAGATCGCCCGGACACTCGGAATCCAACCGCCGGTGAATCCCGATCAGATCGTCCAGTACATGCTGGGGTGTCCGCTGGACTTTGATCCCGGTCAGCGGTTCGCGTATTCAAATTTCGGATACGTCGTGCTGGGCCGCATCATCGAAGCCGTTTCCGGACTGCCTTACGAATCGCAGATCATGAAGGAGGTGCTCGCCCCGATCGGCGTCAGCGAGGCCCGCCTCGGGCGCGCGCTGCTGGAGCATCGTGCGGACAAGGAGGTGCGATACTACGATTCCAGGCATCGCATGGGTCCGGCCTTGTACCCGCCGCGCTTGGGCGAAGAAGTGCCGCTGCCTTACGGCGCCGAGAACCTGGAGGCATTCGAGGCGCACGGAGGGTGGATCGCTTCGGCCCCGGAACTCGTGCGATTCGCAGGCGCCTTCGACGATCCTGATAAATCCCCGCTGCTCAAGGCGGAGTCTATTTCGCGGATGTGTGCTCGACCTGACGGCGCGGCCGGTACGGAAGCCGGCGGAAATCCGAAGGACGTTTACTACGGATGCGGCTGGATGGTGAGGCACGTCGGCAGTGCGGGCAAAGTCAATCTCTGGCACACGGGCCTCATTGCCGGTACGGAGGCCCTGCTTGTCCGCCGCTGGGATGGCCTCGATTGGGCAGTCCTTTTCAATACGGCGGACGACAGTTCGGGAAAGTCGCTCGCCGGATTGATCGACGGGCGTATTCACGAGGCGGCCGGCCAGGTAAAGGTCTGGCCGGACACAGATCAGTTCCCGGAATTCATCAAGCCGCGAGCGTAACCTGCGCGCGGTGTCGCGGCCCGATCGTCCCTGGACGGGAATCGCCTTTTCTGCCACGATGGCTCGCGTCATCGGGAACATCGAAGAAAGGAATCGAACCGATCTATGGCCAAGAGAACCAAGTATCAGGAAAAAGCGATCCGGAACTACTACCAGAACCGCGAAGCGATCGCGATTCAGCGACTGCAGGAGCTGGTCACGGAGTTGTATCTGACCGAGGGCAAGCAGCGGGAGAGGCATTGGAAGAGCCTGGCAACACATCTCGCAGCGCTCGGCGTCAAGCAGGACCAGATCGACCACCTGGTGAAGCAGAACAACCCGGAACTCGTCGCGAATCTGATCAAGACACTCGAACCGAAGCAATGACGGCGATGCGTACTGCCTGGTCATTTCGTTCGCCGGCTCAATTGACCGTCGGTCCCGGTGCCGTGATTCAGCTTGGCCCATGGTTGACGCAGCGCGAATCGCGCCGTGCGATGCTGATCAGCGATACGAATCTGACGGCGACCGGTCTCACCCGGGTTCTGCACGACGTGATCATCAAGGCCGGCGGCTGCGTGGGGCTGTTCAACGCGGGCGAGCCCGAGCCTTCCATCGAACTGGCTCAGAAGGCGATTGCGTTCGGCCGCGACTTCCGACCCGATGCCGTGATCGGGCTCGGCGGCGGAAGCAATATGGACCTGGCAAAAGCCGCGGCGACCGTGCTGACCCACGGAGGCCGGACTTCCGATTACCTGGGGTTCGATCAGGTGCCCGGCCCTCTGTTGAATCTGGTCTGCGTGCCCACCACCGCGGGAACGGGCAGTGAGGTGTCTCACGCCGCCGTGCTGACGGATACGGCGAGTCAAACGAAGGTCAGCATCGTCAGTCATCACCTGCGTCCGGCCCTGGCGCTCGTTGATCCGGATCTCGTGATCACCTGCCCCGAGAGCCTGCGGGCCGACGCCGGGATGGATGCGCTCAGCCATGCGATCGAAGCCTTCACAGCAACCGACTACGACCGGCTGGATGTGCCGGCCGGCGAAGCGTTTCCTTACGAGGGACGGAACCCGCTGGGCGACTGCATCGCCGAGAAGGCTATTTCGCTGATTCATCAGCATCTCGTGCGCGCCGTGAACGATCCGGACGATGCCGAATCGCGTTCCGCGATGTGCCTCGCGGCAACCCTGGCGGGCCTGGCCTTTTCCAATTGCGGCGTGGCTCTCGTGCACGCGCTGGAATACCCGCTGGGATGCGCACTGCAGGGTACGCACGGCGCACGCAATGCAATCCTGCTGCCGCATGTCATGCGGTTCAACCTGCCGGAGCGGATCAGCGCAACGGCGCGTCTGGCAGCCCTCATGGGAGAGGATGTGCAAGGCCTGACCGAGGAGCAGGCCGCGGAACGGGCAGTCGAAGCCGTCTCCTCGCTCCGCGAACGGGTTGGCATTCCCGGCCGCATCCGCGATCTGGGCGGCCGCCGCGATCAGTTGCCGCTGCTGGCTGAAAAGACATTTGCCATCAAGCGTCTTTTGAAGGTGAACCCGCGCGGCGCCTCGTACGACGACTTGCTCCGGATACTCGAGAACGCATTCTGACATCCGGCGCATACCGGAAGGATCCACCATGTCGGCAACTGAATCGGCGGAGCGAGAGGCCGGCGGCCGGGACGCTCCCGAAACCCCCGCTTCGGAACAGCAGGCCGAAGCCAAGGCCTACGGTCGGCAGCAACTCCACTGCACGATCGCCGATACGATTCTCGACCTGGCGTACCTGGCGTTTTTTGCGTTCTTCTTTGCGCTGGCACTTGATCGCTGGCTGCTGACGGACCTCGGCGTGGAAAACCGCTGGCTGCGACTGGCCGTGTATTTCCTGGCAATGAGCGCCGGGCAGTTCGCTCTTTCGCTTCCGCTGTCGTGGTACTCCGGCTATTCCCTGGAACACCGATACGGGCTGAGCCGCCAGTCGCCGGCTCGCTGGTTCGGCAGACTCCTGCTGCAGCAGTTGCTGGCCGTGGCTCTCAGCCTGCTTCTGGTCGAAGGCCTCTACCTGCTGATTGAATGGACGGGAAGTTACTGGTGGATCTGCGCCGCCATCGCATCGTTCCTGGTGACTGTCGTGCTGGGACAACTCGCTCCGGTGCTGATCCTTCCGCTGTTTTACAAGCTCGAGCGTCTGGACCAGCCGGAACTGCTGGATCGGTTCCAGCGATTGGCCGCGGGTACTGGCCTGCGGATTCAAGGCGTATTTCGCATCGGCCTGAGCCGCGAAACGGCCAAGGCCAACGCGATGCTTGCCGGATTGGGCCGCACTCGTCGGGTGATTCTCGGCGACACGCTGCTCGATGGCTTCACGCCCGACGAAATAGAAGTCGTTCTCGCGCACGAGATCGGGCACCACGTCTATCGGCACATCACGAAGTTCCTGGTCGCGGGGCTGGTTTTCAGCGTCCTGGCATTTCTTTGCTGTGATGCGATGCTCCGTTTTCAGGTGCCCGGGCACGGTTACGCCTGGTCCTACGCGGAGCTGCCCGTCTGGACGCTGTCTTGGATCATGCTGGCGATGGGGATCCTCTCGACGGTCTTCGGGCCGCTGCGAAATGCGGTCAGCCGGAGATTCGAGAGGCAATGCGATCGATATGCGCTGGATCGGACAGGGCTGCGCGACGCGTTTCGCTCGGCATTCCGCAAGCTGGCCGCCATCAACAAGGCGGACATGCAGCCTCATCCGGCGGAGGTCCTGCTGTTCCACGACCATCCTCCGATCGCGCAGCGGCTGGCCATCGCCGATTGCATGGCGCACGCTTCGCGCGGAACGCAGCTCGTCGGTGAAGCGAAGAACTGATGACTCCGGCGCACGGAGGCTCGCTGCGTGAACCGGCGGGTTTTTTCGCGTTACGCCCTTTCGCTCGCACGAGCCGGCGGCGGTATACTGTCACGCGCTGCCGACCCTCGGCCTGCAACTTGTTTTGTCATACATCGGCAATCGAGGAGTATTGAAAATGCGGACGATTGCGTTGAGCGCGCTGCTGGTATTTGCGAGCGTTTCCCAGGCCGCCGAGCCGCAACCTCGCGAACTGATCACGAAGCAGCTGCCCGGTGGCGAGATTGAAGGATGGAAGTCATTTCACGCGGGCGGCAGTACGAAGACGGGAGATGTCTGGAAGCTGCAGGCCGACGGGATCCTGATCTGCAAAGGCACTCCCCTCGGCTATCTTTACACGGAGAAGAACTACAAGGACGTGTCGATGGAACTGGAATGGCGTTGGCCGCCTGAAGGCAAGCCGGGCAACGGAGGGCTGCTGCTCCGCGTCGCGGGCGAACACAAGATCTGGCCGAAATCGCTGGAAGTCCAGCTGAACAACGGCCAGGCCGGCGACTTCTGGGGACTGGGCGGATACACGCTTGCCGGGCCCGCTGATCGAATGGAGTCGATGGACCACAAGGAGTTCGGCAAGCTGACGCACGTGAAGTTCGCGAAGAAACTGGAACGGCCGGCCGGTCAATGGAACCAGTGCAAAGTGCAGCTGAAGGGCGGTTCGATTCGCGTGGAGATCAACGGAGAGCCCGCCAACGCCGCCAACGATTGTGAAGTCCTGGCCGGCCCGATTGTGCTCACCAGCGAGGGATCCGAGATCCAGTTCCGCCACGTCAGGCTGCTGAGCGAATAATGCGGCAGCGGCAGCGAAGATGCCGGGTCAGCGAGTCCATTGCAGCAACAGGAGCGTGTGGATCATCAGGGCCAGCACGTTCAATCCGAGCGTGGCGGGAGCCCGCCAGTTCACAGGCCCCTCGCGCTGCGACAACAGGTTGTGCTTGAACAGCGAATACAGCGACCACAAGTTCACGAAGAACGGCACGACGACCAGGCCAATGATCGCGCCGTGCCAGGCGTCGAGCAACTCGCGCGGCAGGCCGCCGGGCTGCGTCTCGGGATCGTTCGCTTCCGGGGAGGCTTCGGGAGGCAGTTCGGCAAGATCCTCGCCTTTGGCCTCCAGCGCCTCACGCGCGGCTTGAAGTTCAGATTGCTTCACAAGAACGCGCATGTCGCCCGGCGCTTCGGCTTTGAAACCCGATATGAACCCGCCCGTCGCGGTCGCGGCAATTCCGTAATCGCCCAGCACGTTGACGATCAGCGCCGCTTCGATTTCATTCGCGACCGATTTGAGAACAACCAGCGAGTCGTTGCTGCGGGAGTCGGAACTCATTATCGGCGCCCCCTGATATGCTGTGTTTCTACGGGATCAGATCCGCCTGCTTGAATTTCAAGTCGCACGCAACCGTTGGACCGACCGGCCGGCCACCCGTGGTATGGCACGTCAACTCCCAATATACCCGACTCCCTTGTGGCCAAAGCGGCGTTCTCATGCGAGAATCGCACATCCTGCACTGGGCACAGCGACCTGCGACCTTTTAGCCGATAAGGGAGTTGTCCGTGATTCTGGCTGGTGACGTTGGCGGTACCAAGACAAATGTCGGATTCTTCGAGGTTCGAGACGGCAAACTCGTATCGGTTGCGGAGGAAACGTTCCTCAGCGACGACTTTCCGAGCCTGGAGGCATTGGCTCAGAAGTTCGTTCGCAATCACGGTCGCTCGGCTACCCTCGGGTGCTTCGGAGTCGCAGGCCCGGTCTATCGCGGCCGGTGCAAGGGCGTCAACTTGCCGTGGATCGTCGACGGCGCCTCGCTGGGCCGCGCCCTGGGCCTGAAGACCGTCCACGTCATCAACGACCTGGAGTCCACCGCCTGGTCCTTGTCGGTTCTCGGTCGCCGAGATGTCGTGACGCTGGGCGCGGGCATTCGGGGAGCCAGTGGAAACGCAGCCGTCATCGCCGCCGGAACGGGACTGGGAGAAGGCGGTTTGTACTGGGACGGCACGCGGCATCATCCGTTTGCCTGCGAAGGAGGCCACACCGAATTCGGCCCCCGCGACGCTCTCGAATCCGAACTGCTGGCGTTCCTCATCGAACGATACGGTCACGCATCGTACGAGCGGATCCTCTCCGGCGAAGGGCTGGCGGATCTCTTTCGCTTCTTTCGCGAAAATAACCGGCGCAAAGCGTCAGCCGACGTGGTCAAAGCGATCGATACGGCCAACGGCCCGGCGGCCGTCTCGACAGCTGCGCTGGAAAACCGCTGTCCGGTGGCGGTCATGGCGCTCGATCGGTTCGTGTCGATCTACGGTGCCGAAGCGGGCAACCTGGCCTTGAAGCTGAAGGCCACGGGAGGCGTCTTTGTGGGCGGAGGCATCGCCCCCAAGATCATCGCCAAAATGAAGGAACCGGCCTTCATGGAGGCTTTCCTGGACAAAGGCCGGATGCGCGAACTGCTCATGGTCCGAGTTCCCGTGCGCGTAATCATGACGAACCGGGCCGCGCTGCTCGGAGCCGCCCAGTTCGCTCGCGTAAACGCGGATTCCTGAGGTCGGTAGACAATATCTCCATCGGCCGCTCCGTGGCCGCAGTAACGCGCCTGCCAGCCAACTGGCTGCTAGCAAGTGCGGTCTGGCGATTTGCATCCTGATCGCTAAAGTCTGTGAAATCGTTACAGATTAACGCAGGTCGCTGCCGAAAATAGAGCCGTCTTGAGCACTGCTTTTCTGCCCGAGTGCGCAGCGAAGCTAGCTGCGATCAGTTCATGGTGACGGCCAGCGATGCATCAGTCGGCATTGAGAATAACGGACTCTGTGCAACCGACCCGCCTGTCGATCTGGCGCGAGCCGGAAGAAGTGTTGGTTGAGAGCGGCAGGACGACGTTCTCGAGACAAGTTCTGCTCACCACGATTCTGCCGCTTGCCGGGTTGCTTCTGTTCACGCTGGCCGTCCGACTGACCAGCATTGATTTGCAGATTTCCCGGCTGTTTTACGATAGTTCGGCGGCCACATGGCGATTCAGGTTTTCTCAGCCCTGGATGGCACTCTATCAATACGGGCCGTTGCCGGGGCTTTTCCTGGGGCTGGCGGGAGTTGTTGTCGCGGTTGCGAGTTACTTTCGGGCGGAATTGGCCTCCTGGCGGCGGGCCGGGTTGTTCGTCGCGTTGCTGCTGGCAATCGGTCCGGGATTGGCTGTAAACGGGATTTTGAAGCCGCAGTGGAGTCGGCCGCGGCCGGCTCAGGTCAGGGATTTTGGTGGTCAGCAGCCGTTTGTGGGTGTCTGGGGTTTTGGCCATAGTGCGTTGAGCAAGTCATTTCCGAGCGGGCATGCCTCGATCGGCTTTTACCTGATGGCCCCCGCTTTCCTGCTTTACCCGCGCCGCCAGAAGCTAGCAGCAGCTTTCCTGCTTCTGGGACTGGCATGCGGCGGTCTGATCGGCCTGGCGCGCATCGCTCAAGGGCAACATTTTCTCAGCGATGTGGTCTGGGCGGGCGGATTGGTCTACTTCTGTGGACTGCTTCTCGGGTATGTTTTCCACCGATTGTCGCCGGTCGAGTCGACCGACTCGGCAGCGGGGCCTGTGATTCTGCCGATGGACGCCGCGCGTCAGGGCAGGATGCAGGGCAAGTCCGCGTCTCGACACGAAGCCTCGCGCCGGGCGGCCTGAGGCGACGTCCGGACCGGGACTGTCCTCGCACGAGGCGAGGCCTGGCGGCAGCAAGCCCCGTGAATGCGCGTGGCTCAGAAGGTGGAACATGCGCTTGATGAACGATCTGCATCGGAGCATCGTGCTCGACACGTTGAAGGTGTTTGCCGCCACAACGCTTGTCGCGATGCTGTTGATGACATTGGGCGGAGGCGCCAAGGAAGGGATCAGCCGCGGATTGCCTCCCACGCTCGTGCTGCGCATCATGCCCTATCTTCTGCCCGAAGTACTCCGGTTCGTGATTCCGGGCTGTCTGCTGTTTGCGGTGTGCAGCGTATACGGCCAGATGTCGGCGGCCAACGAAGTCACCGCGCTGAAATCGCTCGGCATCAATCCGCTCCGCATTGTCTGGCCGGCGCTGGTGCTCGCTTATGCGCTCAGCATGTTCACGTACTGGCTGTACGATCTGTGCGCGGTCTGGGCGCGGCCGAGTCTGCAGCGGCAGGTTGCGCAGTCCGTCGACGAGATCGTCTACGGCTATCTGAAGTCGAACCGGTCTTTCCGATCGCAGGGTGTTTCGATCGTCGTGCGGGATATCGTCGCGGATCGGCTGATATCACCGATGGTCCGGATTGAGGCAGGCAAGGACTCGAAGGCCGTGGTGCTGATGGCCGAGCAGGCCAGGCTCCGGGCCGAACCGACGCGAGGCGTGCTGCACATCGAGTGCGACCGCGGGCATCTGGAGGTTCCGGGCAAGGGAAGCCTGAGCTTTCCCGATGGATTCGTTCAGGATGTCGCGCTGCGCGACTTCAATGCGATGGACGACGATCAGTTGTCGCCTGCCGCGCTCGGGCTGGCGCGGATTCCGTCTCAGGTAAAGAAGGAACGCGAGGAGATCGCCAAGCTGCTGCGGGCCAAGCAGGAGCGACCGGCGCAGGAGAACGCAGCCAAAGCGCAAGAGGCCGAAATGCTGCGATTTCGCCGCGAGCGGCTGAACCGGCTGCTTGCCGAGCCTTCGAGGCGGTTGTCGAACGGACTGGGCTGCCTGTGTTTTTCCATCGTCGGCGTACCGGTGGCGTTGCTGCGCCGGTCCGCGGACGTCATGTCGATATTTTTTCTGTGTTTTGTCCCGATCCTCCTGCTCTATTACCCGCTCTTGATGCTGGGCGAGAGTCTTGCGAGGCAGGGCACGTACCCGCAGTATTCCGTGTGGCTGGCGGACCTGGCTCTGTTGTCCGCCGGAATTCTGCTGCTGTTTCGTTCAACTCGGCGATGACCTGACCGAACTGCAAGGAAGCACACCATGTCCAAGGATGGACGATCGGTTGAGCCCGTGGGGTCGAAGGTTGCATCCCCGGCGATTCGCGCAAGTCGGGGTTTTGAGTCGGAGCGGTTATTGTCTTCTGTGTCCGCCTCGCGACCCATCGAAACCGAAATGTGCGAGCCGCGCGAAAACCACTTGGTGTGGCTGCATCGCACGATCTGGCTGGTTGTCGGCCTGCTCTGCTTTCGCCTGATTTACGCCTGGTTTGTGCCGCTGGACCTGGTGCACGACGAGGCCTATTACTGGGATTGGTCCCGCCAGTTGGATTGGGGTTACTACAGCAAGCCGCCGATGATCGCCTGGTTGATTGCGGCCGCCACCTCGCTGGGCGGTTCGTCCGCGTTCGTGGTGCGAGTGCCCGCGGTGCTGCTTGGCACACTGTCGCTCGTCTGGATGTATCTGCTCGCTTCGTCCTATTACGGCCGGCGCGCGGGGTTCTGGACCGCATGTCTGTCCGCGGCGACTCCGGGAAATGCGGCGCTCAGTCTCCTGATGACCATCGACGCGCCGTTCCTGTTCTGCTGGAGCGGCGCTCTGTATTCATTCTGGCGGCTGCTCCAGACCGACGACCGGAGGTTGCGCTGGCTGATTGCCTCGACGCTCTTCGTCGGCTTCGGCGTGTTGTCCAAGCAGACGATGCTGGCTTTCCCGGTATTGGCTCTGTTGTTCGTATTGTCCAGCCGCGAGGATCGGCGGGAGTTGTTTCGAGCGCCGCTCTGGATCTGGATATGCGGCTCGGTCGCCTTCCTCACTCCGGTGCTCTGGTGGAACAGTCAGCACGGTTGGATAACCGCGCAGCACACAGGCGGTCATTTTTCCGGCCAGTCCGCAACGGTCTGGAGGCAGGCTGCGCGATGTCTGGAATTCGTCGCCGGCCAGCTCGGCGTGGTATCGCCGGTTACGTGTTTTCTGACTCTGGCGGTCGCCGTCGCCGCCCTGCTCAGTTTCCGCAGCCAGGGTCGGCGCGAGCGATATCTGCTGTGCTTCAGTGCGATTCCGCTGGCGGGGATCTTCGCACTCAGCACTCTGCGGCGCGTCGAGCCGAACTGGCCGGCGCCGTTCTATCCTGCGGCGCTGGTGTTGCTGGTTGGTCTGGCGATGCAGCGTTTCCGCGTTCCTCGACTCACGGGAATTACGACCTCGACGCTGGCCAGAGCCACGACGGTCGGCTGCATCTCCGCGGCGATTGCCTATTCCGCGCCGTTCGGCTGCGGGCTGCAGGGCACGCGCTGGGATCCGGCCGTTCGGCTGAGAGGCTGGAAAGAAGTCGGAGCAGCGGTGGCGGACCGCTTCTCCACGCTGCCCTCGCCCGACCGCAGCTTCGTGCTCGTGACCTCCGGACGTGCCGTGGCCAGCGAGCTTGCCTTCTATATGCCGCAGCAGCCTCGCGTTTATCTCTGGACGGCGGGCAGCGAGGTATTGTCGCAATATGACATCTGGGAGGGGCCCTCGGACAAGCAGAATTGGGATGCGTTGATCGTCACCGAAGCCGGGAAAGACGCGCCGAGCGAAGTGAGGAACGCTTTTTCATTCCTCGAGGATCGCGGGCAGATCGACATTCCCGTCGGGGGCGACCGCCACCATCGATACCAGCTGTGGCGGGGCGTCCGTCTGAGTGAGTGGCCCGACACGCGCACCACGATTGCACGTGTGCGCGCGAAGTCCGAACTGCGTTAGGACCAACCGGAGCCGGCACGAATCGGGCCGGCAGGAGGCAGCCACCTCTGGCGGAGGCCGGATGTCGCAGGAATAATCGACTCGAATTCGTATCCTGCGTCATTCCTCCGCACACGAGCTGGACCAACCCATGGTGTCGGTTGCTGAACCCGCGCGGCGCAAGCTGCGCATGGCGTTGATTGGCGGCGGTGCTCCGGCCTTTATCGGACCGATCCACGCCACGGCCGCGACGCTCGACGGCCGGGCTGAAGTTGTCGCCGGCGCGCTGTCTTCGAGTCCCGTGAAAGCGCGAGCCGCGGCGCTGGCGTTCGGCATTCCGCTCGATAGGGCTTACGCCTCCTGGGACGGACTGCTCGACGGCGAAGTGCGGCTGCCTTCGGAACGCCGAGCCGACTTTGTGGCGATTACCACACCGAACCACACGCATTTTGCGATCGCTCATGCGGCTCTGCAGGCCGGTTTTCACGTGGTTTGCGAAAAGCCGATGACCACGCGGCTGGAAGATGCGATCGCCCTGGCCGAATTGGCGGCCAAAACAGGCGCCGTGTTCGCAATCGCACACGCCTACGCCGGTTATCCGATGATTCAGCAGGCTCGCGCGATGATCCTCGCGGGCGAACTGGGCCAGGTCCAGGCGATCCGGATTCAGTACATTCAGGGCGGCCTTCGCGCTCAGCAGCCGGGTGTTCAGCCGGTCCGCGGAGCGTGGAAATCCGATCCGGCTTTGGCCGGCCCGGCGGGCACGATGGCGGATATCGGCACTCACGCCTTCCACCTCGTGCGGCATCTCACCGGCCTTGTGCCGGCCGAATTGAGCTGCACCCTGCGCTCCTTTTATCCGGGGCGGACCCTGGCGGATTACGGTCACGCGGTCATCCGGTTCCCCGACGGCGCATTGGGCACGATCACGGTCAGCCAGGTCACTCACGGAAGATTGAATGATCTGAGCATCGAGATCGACGGAACGGAGGGTTCGCTGGCCTGGAGGCAGGAGGACGCGGAGCATCTCGTACTGCGCCGATGGGGCTCGCCGGTCCGGGTCTTCGAACGCAACGCTCGCGGCGACGTACTGCACGAGCCCGCCCGCAGCCTCTGCCGCTTGCCGGGCGGTCATCCGGAGGGATTCCTGGAGGCGTTTGCCAACTTCTACCGCGCTGCGCTGGATGAGATGGCAGTTCGTGATCTACGAATCCCCGACATAAAACGGGACCTGGTTTTTCCCGACGTTTCCGATGGCGTCGACGGTGTGCAATTCGTGCAGCGGTGCATCGAGAGCCACGCCGACCGCGGCGCCTGGAAACGCTGGGCGGAAGTACCGCCGTCCGGCGCCCCTGAAACCTGATTGTGAAACCCGAATCCGACTTCCCGGTCTCCGTTCGCCTGATTGGTTCCACCGCTTCTCACCGACAGTTTCTCCGAGTCGTCACTGATGCTTGAACCAGGAAGAAATCCGATGGTCGCGCTGACAGTTTTATTCACGATGTACAGCGGCGCAGTGGCATGGCTCGGCGAGGCGCAGGAGGCGAAACCGAGCGTTTTCGAGACGCCCCGCATGGTCGCGAAATACTCGGAACTGAATCGTGAGATCCAGGCTGCTTTCAAGGCGGCTCGCTACGACGAGGCGGAACGACTGAGCCTGGACGCCGTTCGAACTCTGCCCCAGGTGGCGCTGGGCTATTACAACCTCGCGTGTGCCCAGTCTCGCCAGAAGAAATCGGACCAGGCTCTCGCGTCACTTGCCCTGGCAGTCCAGCACGGATTCAACCAGGCGGAGTGGCTGGGGCGCGATCCGGATTTCGAATCGGTGCGAACGGACAAACGCTTTGTCGAATTACTGGAAAAAGCGCGCAGGAACCAGGCTCAGCCCGCGGAAACGCAGCGTACGGTCACGCCGGCAGTCCCCGCCGCCGGCAAGGTGCTGGTCAGCGAGGCAAACACGGTGTGGAACCCCGCGACGCAGTTATTCCAGGTGCTGTTCGCGCCCCCGTCCGCGCCAGCCAAGAGTGGTTCGGAGGCTCGCCCCGCGGCGGCGGCCGATCCGGTCGTGCGGGGACAGGGCCAACTCGGCGAGGAACTGCAGCGGTGGTTTGACGAGGGAACGGCTGCCGGGAATCGCGGCGACTTCTATGACAATCATGACGGAGGTCACTCGCTGCTGCCCGCGGCCAATTTCCCGCAACTCACTTACATCGAATTCGATGAAGCCGCCCGCAAGGAGCGGCTTAACCTCGGCCTGCAGGTCCGGTTCCTTTACAACCAGGCGACGCTGGGTAACGCATCGATGGCGGATGTTGCGGGCCCGTACTGGCGCAGCCTGCCGCGAATGGCGTATGCCAATCCTCCGCTGATGTCGATTTTCTACCTCCAATACCTCAGCAATCACCTCTATCTGTATCCCGAGCATCGCGACCATGATCCGGGTCGCAACGGCAAGGACGGATACGGCGATGTCTATCCCACGAACACGCCCTTCGTCGTCATCTCACAGGGATCATCGGGATCCGATCAGCCGTTCCTCAGCGCGCTGGCCTGCACGATGGCCGCATTCCGTCCGGACGTCAAGAAGCAGCTGATCGAGCAGCGGGTCCTCGCGCCGACGCTGCAGATGGTCTTACGTTCCTGCCTGCACACCGTCGAGAAGCCCGAGGATTACCTGTCGGGAAAGGCTCACCCCAGCGTATTCCGCAGCGAGGACCTCGATCCGCAGAAGATGGTCCGGATGGCGCACGACATGACCGAGCTTCCGCCGCGTGTCGCGATTCGGGTGCGTGAGGAAGACGATGCGGCCCTCGGTCGCGACTACTTTGAAATCGGCCCCCGCGAACACCTGCTGGACTGTGCGGCCGTGATCGCCCGCGTCTGTTGTTCGACGAAGTACTCGCGGCGCATGGTCGTCAGCGCCGAGGAGAGCCGCGATCCGAATGGCCATCCTTTGACCTGGCACTGGCAGGTCCTGCGGGGCGATGCTCAGAAGATCGAGATCCGTCCGCTCAACAACGAGAAATCGGTCGTCGAGTTGATCGTTCCGTACCATGAACGCCGGCCCACGCTTCCCAATTCGAACATCGAGTCCAATCGCGTGGACATCGGAGCGTTTGTTCACAACGGACGCCACTACTCGGCGCCAGCGTTCATAACCTTCCAGTTCCTCGACGACGAAACTCGCGTCTACTCGGAGGATCACCGCATTCTGTCGGTCGACTATCGATCGCAGGCCGACGGCGGCAACTACGTGGACCCGATGCTGCGCGCGGCGCGCACGTGGCGGGACGAGTATCGATACGATTCCCGAAACCGGCTGGCGGGCTGGACTCGCCGGCGAGGCGATAAGTCCGAGGAATTCACGGCCGACGGCGCGCTGGTTATTGAACGCGACAAAGCGGGACGTCCCCTGAAGGCCAGGACGGTTGTCTATGCCGAAGCCAATCAGAAGGCCGCTGCGCCGCTCGAACAGCGTGAAGGCGACGAGATCCTGACCTACGCCTACGACTCGCCCGAAGACCAGATCGGGCGGGTTTCGAATCACGAAGCGGTTTCCGCGGCCGCCGCTCCAGCCGCGCCCTCGAGCAAACCCTGACCTGAGCGGCGTCCAAGTGAGTTCAACGCCATCCGGCGTTCTGCTTTCGACTCAGTCCATTCCGTGGTCTCGGCCTTCCATGAAACCCCGCCTGCGAGTATTGGAGTTGTTCAGCGGCATCGGCGGGTGTGCCGCAGCGCTGGGCAACGAGGCGGATGTCGTGTGCGCTGTGGACATCGGACAAGCTGCGATGGATGTGTACCGCGCCAATTTCGCTCATCCGACACGAATTGCCGCAATCGAATCGTTGCCGGTGTCACAGTGGCGCCGGTGGCACGCTGATCTGTGGTGGATGTCTCCGCCATGCCAGCCGTACAGCGTGCGGGGGCTCGGCCGGGACCTGGACGATCCCCGCGCCGTGTCGCTGGTCGCCGTCTTGGATCGCTTGCGGGAGGTGCAGCCTGCCTGCCTGGCGATGGAGAACGTTCCCGGGTTTTCAGGCAGCCGCGCACATTCGCTGATCACCCGCACGCTGCGGGAACTGGGATATGACCTGCGCGAATACCTGCTCTGCCCGACTCAGTTCGGCCTTCCGAACCGTCGACGACGGTTCTATCTGGCTGCGTCGCGAGGAGAACCGCTCGCGGATCTCGCGGAGCAGCGAGACTTGCCCCGTCGGCACCTGGCCGATTTTCTGGATGACAACGTGCCCGTGGACTTCATTGTCCCGCCGGGGCTGCTGGAGCAGTACCGCGACGCGGTGCACATCGTTGATGCCGACGACGCGCACGCCGAGACGCACTGCTTCACATCAGCCTACGGCCGATCGCCGGTTCGCAGCGGTTCGTACTTGCGGAACGGTTCTGCGGTAAGGCGATTCACTCCCGCCGAGATTCTGAGATTGCTCGGGTTCCCCGACGCCTACTGTCTGCCCGATGAACCGCCCGCCCGCCTGTGGCCTCTGGTCGGGAATTCACTGTCCGTGGTGAGCGTGCGGGCGGTGCTCAGCACGCTTCCCGGGCTGCGGCATCTCGGCGACCGGCCGGCGTCCGCATGACGGCTCACGAACCCGTCTCGTCCTTCAGGCGGCGAAAGGCGTCCAGCGCGCGGGCAATGTGTTCGTCGGTATGGGCGGAAGACATCTGAATGCGAAGGCGGGCGGTGCCTTCCGGCACAACCGGGTAGCCAAACCCGATGACAAACACGCCCATCTTCAGCAGCTTGTTGGACAGTTCGATGGCGCGCGCGGTATCTCCCACGATGATGGGGAGAATGGCGGTGGTTGACTCCAGCACCTGATAGCCCAGTTCCCGCAGTCCGGACCGCATCGCCGCGACATTCTCGT
Source organism: uncultured Planctomycetaceae bacterium (assembly GCA_903863885.1). Lineage (GTDB taxonomy): Bacteria > Planctomycetota > Planctomycetia > Pirellulales > Pirellulaceae > CAIPEB01. The sequence goes on from CAIPEB010000063.1 coordinate 48,422, forward strand.
GGAGTCGAGTAACCCGCTGCGGTTCCCGCATCAGGACCTCGAGTGCCTTGGCAGCGCTGCACGCAACGGTGGGAGGTACCGCGTTGGAGAAAAGCTGCGGCCGGCTCCGCTGGATCAGAAAATCGACAACTTCCCGCGGGCCGGCGACATACCCTCCGGCCGCTCCGCCCAGCGCCTTGCCGAGAGTCCCGGTGAGGATGACTCCGGCCGGTGCTTGAGTCGGCATTCCGAAGTGCTCGAACACGCCGCGCCCGCCTTTGCCCAGCACGCCGACGCCATGGGAATCGTCAACGACGAGCGTCGCGTCGTGGCGGCGGCAGATCTCGATCATTTCGGGCAGTCGAGCCACGTCCCCTTCCATGCTGAACACACCGTCGGTGACGACGAGCTTCACCGGTGAGTTCTGTACTTCGGCCAGGCTGGCTTCGAGCGCCGCGAGATCGCTGTGGCGGAAGACTTTCTTGGTCGCCTGCCGTGCCAGGCGAATCGCGTCGATGATGCTCGCGTGATTCAATTCGTCCGATACGATGGCATCGCCCGATTCGACGAGCGTGGACATCAGGCCTTCGTTTGCATTCCAGCAACTGACGTACGTGAGCGCCGCCTCGGTGCCGAGGAACTCGGCGATGCGTTCCTCCAGCACTCGATGGCAAGTAAACGTGCCGCAGATGAAGCGGACACTCGCCGTCCCCGCGCCGAATTTCCTGAGACCTTCGCGTCCCGCCTCGATCACCTCGGGGTGATCCGCCAGCCCGAGATAGTTGTTCGAGCAGAAGACGATGACCTCGCCGACGCCCTCGATTGTCGTGACCGGTCCCGTGGGAATCTCGAGGTGCCGCAGCGATTTGAACGTGCCGGCAGCACGGAGTTCATTCAGCGTCCGCTGCAGTCGTTGTGAGAGAGCCGGCATGAGTTTCTCCTGTGCGAGGTCGGCTGACGCAAACGGCACCGAATGCTGTATTCCCGCCGACTGGACGGGACGGGCGAGTTGCGATCAGCTTTTTATAATGTCCGTGCAACCTGTCTGATCCGCTGTAATTTATCCGATGGGCGGCACGTCACAGAACCAGGGAAATGCAAAGCACCAGCAGCATGACCGCCCCGACGATCGCCTTGCCGAACGTGCCGAAAATTCTGCCCCAGAAAGCCGCCTCGCCGACGCGCAGACTTTGGTCCACGGTGCGCCCCTTCCATCGTTCTCCCAGCACGGCTCCGCCGAGAGCGCCGAGTCCGCCGAACAACAGCGCGGCGACCATCGAGCCGACGATGGGAAGCGGCATTCCCACGCTCAATCCGAACAGGCCTCCCGCCAGCGAACCGCACAAAGCCAGGACCGCGCTGCGGCGACTGCCGCCTGCCTTTCTGGTGCCTGCCGAACTGCTGATGAGTTCGACGCCTTCGCCGGCGGCGGCCAAAGCGATCAGGCCGATGATCGTCCATGCGCTGAGGTCGGCGCGCGAGTCGGCGGGGGTAAAATAGGCGTACATCGCCGCGGCAACGACCACGAGCCAGTTGCCCGGCAGGCTGACGAGGTTCAGCGCCCACAGGAATACGGACATGAGCACCAGGAGTAATGCACCGACTGCCTGAATCACAATACCGCCTTCACGCCGATTCCGCCTGAGTCTCCGAATGCGCGTCCAAGTGCTCGAGCAGGTCCAGCGCCGCGTGTCGCAGGTCGTGGTCGCTCTCGTCGAGATAATCGAGCACGCGCGCCCGGGCGTCGGGCACGATCGCTTGAATCGAATGGAACACCTTCAAAGCCCGTTCATCGCTGCAAGCCACTAACGCCGTCCGCAAGGTTCGAAGCAGGGCCGGCAGCGCAACATCCGCTGACGGTCCAATTCGGGCGACCGCCTCCACGGCACGACCGCTCACGACAGCGCTGCTGTCGCAGACCGCCTCCGCCAGATCATTCAGCAGATCGGCCGGCGGCGTCCCGAGTCGGCCAAGCGATGATGCCGAAGAGGCTCGCACGGATTCGTGAAGGTCGTGGAGCCCGTCACCCAGTCTTTCCATCACTTCCTGTGAGACCGTGCCGACCGCTCCGAGCGCGCCGAGCACCTCGGCCCGCACGTGAACGTCGCGGTCGTGCGAGCAGCCGAGAAGTTCGTCGAGCACCGGGGCGGAACCGGAGCCGAGCGCCGCCAGTTCCCAGATCGCGGCGATTTTCTGTGAAGCAGAGCCTTCGCGCAGCTGGCCGACGATCGCATCAAGCGGTCTGGCGCCTCGCGGCCCGTCCAGTTGCCGGCGCATGAGCCGCGGCTCGCCGTTACGGCTCAAGTATCGCTGTGCCGCGTTGAAATGCAGCATCGGGTCTTCGCGCAGATACTGCTTCCATTCCTCAACCGCGTCGTCACGCATGCAGGCCTGCAAGGCCAGCGCGTAGCCCCACACCCGCACCGGCAGCGTGCGGCGTCGCAGTGCGGCGTTCGCCGAGAAGATTCCGAAGCCGGCCACGACCGACGCCAGGTCGGCCATCACGGTACGATCGTCGTCGGATGAAGCGTTGCACTGCTGCTCCGCCAGAGCGCTGCGACACAACTCGCGGACGGTCTCCGCGATCGTGACCTGAATATCTTCTTCGCTTTCCGGGGACTTCGGTTGCGATGCATCGCAACCGCAACTGCCGCATCCTGAGCCCTCCGCCGTGGCACACGATGTCGGAGACGGGAGCGACGAGGACTGCAGCGGAACCGGAAGATAGCCCCGCAACGTTGCAGCCAATCGCGCGGGATCACCCTGCAGAGAACCGGCTTCGGCGAGAAATTCCCGGTTGGGCAGCACCATCCGTGTACGGAGCCAGACATCTCGGCCGACGTGGTCGATCAACGACCGCAGCCGGGTCTCCGTCCAGGCTTTTTCCAGCGAGTTCAACGGTGGTTTGGGTCGCAGCCAGCCAAACATGGGCACCTCGCTTGCGTCGACTAGCTCAAGAACTTGCGCGACTCCAGAAGATCAAGAAGGCGATCGACGCACTCGTCGATCGCGAGACGATCCGTTTCCAGCACCAGGTCGGGCTGAACCGGCACCTCGTACGGCGCGGTAACGCCCGGGAAACTCGCGATCTCCCCCGAGTCGGCCAGCGAGTAGTGTCCTGCCGAATCGCGTTTGCGGCAGACTTCGAGCGGCGCCGTAACGTGCACGACCAGGAAACGATCCGAGCCGATCACTTCGCGCGCCTTGATCCGCACCTCTTCGCTCGGGGCCAGGAACGCGGCGATGCAGATCAAGCCGGCTTCGTTGATCAAGCGAGCCACTTCCGCGCCGCGGCGAAGATTCTCGGAGCGGTCTTCCGCGGTGAACCCGAGGTCGCGGCTGATGCCCAGCCTGAGATTCTGGCCGTCCAGCACCGTGCTCACCCGGCCCGCGTCAAACAACCGCCGCTCCAGGGCATAGGCCAAGGTGCTCTTGCCGGCCCCGGTCAGGCCCGTGAGCAACACCGTAACCGGCTTCTGGCCGAATCGTGCCTCGCGTTCATCCGACGAGACATTGCTGTTCTTGGGGGAAAGCCCATGACTCCACGATTCGTCGTCCCAATGGTCGTGACGGTCGTCACCGGTTGCTCGGTCGAGAATCATCCCGCAACCGACCGTGACGTTCGTGATGCGGTCAATCACGATGAACCCGCCGGTGGACCGATTTCTCTTGTAGGCGTCAAAGCAGATCGGCTCGTTGAACTGGATCGCGCATCGTCCGATCTCGTTCAACGCGAGGGACGGGGCATCCGCCCGATGCATCGTGTTCACGTCGATCTTGTAACGCAGCGTATTGACGGTCCCGGTGACCACCTTTGTGGTGTGCTTGAAGATATACGGCTTGCCGGGAACCAGTGCCTGGTCCGCCATCCACACCACGACCGCGTCGCACCGCTGCTCCAGGCGGGGCACGTTGCCGGGTCGGACGAGCATGTCGCCGCGGCTGATGTCGATTTCGTCTTCGAGCGTCAGCGTCACAGCCTGCGGGGCGAAAGCTTCCTCCAGCTCTCCGTCGAACGACACGATCGAAGCCACGCGGCTCGTCTTGCGCGACGGCAGGGCCATGATCTCGTCGCCCCGGCGGACGATGCCCGAGGCCACCGTGCCGCAAAAGCCGCGAAAATCAAGGTGCGGACGATTCACATACTGCACGGGGAACCGAAAGTCCTCGAGGTTGCGGTCGGAGCCGATGTACACGCTCTCCAGGAAACCCATGAGCGTGCTGCCGACGTACCACGGCATGTGCGGACTCGGATCCACCACGTTGTCGCCGTGCAGCGCAGCCAGCGGAATGAAGTGCAGGTCGGGAATATCCAGCCGAGCCGCGAAGTCCTTGTAGTCCGCGCGGATGCGGTCGAAAACCTCCTGGCTGTAGCCCATGAGGTCCATCTTGTTGATCGCCACCAGCACGTGCTTGATGCCGAGCAGCGAGACAATGAAGCTGTGCCGCTTGGTCTGCGTCAGCACGCCGTTGCGGGCATCGATCAGGATGATGGCGAGATCCGCGGTGGAGGCGCCGGTCGCCATGTTGCGGGTGTACTGTTCGTGTCCCGGGGTGTCCGCAATGATGAACTTGCGTTTGGCCGTCGAGAAATAGCGGTACGCGACGTCGATCGTGATGCCCTGCTCGCGCTCGGCCCGCAGTCCGTCGGTCAGCAGCGCCGGGTCGAAACGCCCTCCGGTCGTGCCGTGAGTGACCGAATCACGCTCCAGCGCCGCAAGCTGATCCTCGTAGATCATCTTCGAGTCGTACAGCAGCCGGCCGATCAACGTGCTCTTGCCGTCATCGACGCTCCCGCACGTCAAGAAACGCAGCATCTCTTTTCGCTCATGCTGCGCAAGGTAGGCGTTAATATCGGTGGCGATCAGATCCGATTGATGCGACATAGCTGGCTCAGAAGTATCCGCGTTTCTTTTTCTCTTCCATACCCGCTCCGCCCTCGTCCTGGTCGATGACGCGGCCCTGGCGTTCGGAAGTCTTGGTCAGCAACATTTCCTGGATGATTTCGGGAAGCGTCGTGGCATTTGAATCCACCGCGCCCGTCAACGGATAGCAGCCGAGGGTACGGAAACGCACTCTCCGCATCTGGACTTTTTCCCCCTCGCGCAACGTAAAGCGATCGTCGTCCACCAGGATCAGCGTCTTATTCCGCTCGACAACCGGCCGCTCCTTGGCAAAGTACAGCGGGACGATCGGGATATTCTCGAGGTGGATGTACTGCCACACGTCGAGTTCCGTCCAGTTGGACAGCGGGAACACCCGGATGCTCTCGCCCTTGTTGACTTTGGCGTTGTACAGATTCCAGATTTCCGGCCGCTGGTTCTTGGGATCCCACCGGTGGTTCCGGTCGCGGAACGAAAAGACTCGCTCTTTCGCACGGGACTTCTCTTCGTCACGCCTCGCTCCGCCGAACGCCGCGTCGAAGCCCCACTGGTCGAGAGCCATCTTCAGCGCGTCCGTCTTCATCAGCTCGGTGTGCTTTTCGCTGTCCTGAAAGGGGCTGATTCCCACTTTCAGTCCCTCGTGATTGATGAACACCAGCACTTCCAAACCGAGGTCCTTGCGCGCGTAATTCTCGCGAAAGTCAATCATTTCGCGGAACTTCCACGTGGTGTCGACGTGCAACAGCGGGAAGGGGGGCTTCGCCGGATAGAAGGCTTTCCGTGCCAGCTGCACCATGACGGAAGAGTCCTTGCCGATCGAATACAGCATCACCGGATTGCGGAATTCGGCCGCCACTTCCCGGATAATGTGGATGCTCTCCGCTTCCAGTTGCTTGAGGTGCGTTAGGTTATAACCCGTCATGTTTCGTGTTCTTGTCGGTGAGTTGGCAACTCAAATCGCTCGTTCGGCACGGCCGAAGTATAGAGAAACACGGATTCTGGCTCAACCGCGAAGCCCTGCCGCGGACCACAACGCCGTGCACGGCCACGGCCGGCCGGTTTCGTCGTGCCAGCGTCCTCGCGGGGACGTATCCAGCCCGAGCCGAATCAATCTTCCGCGTCGTCGTGGGCACTTAACTGCAAAATCACATTCATGGCGCCGCTGCCCGGCGTGGTGTACTCCGCGACGCGGCGCAGCCCGACGTCCTTCAAATACCCGCGATGGCGCGCCTCGCCTCGCTCCTCGACCCAACGGGGCCCCTTGATCGTCAGTAGGCGGCCAATCACCGGCCAGTGCGGCGCAAACCACTTGAGCATCTTCCAGAGCGGACCGACCGCGCGGGCAGTCAACGTATCGAATCGCCGATCCGCCAGCACGTCCTCGGCACGTGCATGCAATACGGGGACCGACAGCTGGAGCGACCGGGCGATCGACTTGAGAACCTCGGCCTTCTTGCCGATGGATTCGCACAGCGAGATTTTCAGCTCCGGCCTCAGGATGGCCAGCACCATGCCCGGTACGCCTCCGCCGCTCCCGACATCCAGGATCTTCTCCTGATCGCTCAGCAACTCAGCCAACTGCAGCGAGTCCACGAGATCCCGCGTCACGAATTTGTCGTAGTCGGTGTGCCGGGTCAGATTCAGTTTTTCGTTCCATTCCCAAACAAGGCGGCAGTACTGGTCCAATGGTGCCAGCGCCGCTTCGGGAACCGAGAGTTCGTAACGGGCAATCGTTTCGGAAAGCATGGGCGTTTCGGAAAGCATGGGGGACTCGCCGGGTGCGGGAGCGTCAAATTCTGCCGGGATCGAGGCGGACGATTCGGCAGACCTTTGCTGCCGGGGAAAGACGAAACAAGCTCACATGTCGGCCGCCCTCAACGGTTCAGCCACGGTCATCCAGGAAGCCAAAGACTCGCCGGATCTCTTCGGGCGTGGTAACACCCGTTTCCACCGCCGCCAACGCCCTCTGCCACAGGGTAACCATTCCCGAGCGAATGGCCAACTGCTCCAACTGCGGGGCATCGCTCCGCGACAGGATTGCGCGGCCCAATTCGGTCGGCTGAGAAAGGAGCAGTTCCGCCAGCACGGCTCGCCCGCGATAACCGGTCTGGTGACATTCCGGACATCCGGTCGCCACGCGGCTGGCGGCAACGGGAAGTCCTCCCGCGGCCTGCTCGCCCGCAGATTGCTCCTTGTCGGCCTTGCGGCCGCAGACGCACAATCGGCGAACGAGCCGCTGGGCCAGGATGCCGAGGATCCCGCTTCGCAGCAGATAGGGCTCGATGCCCATATCCGCGAGACGGCTGATCGCGCCCGACGCGCTGCCCGAGTGAAACGTCGTCAGAACCAGATGCCCCGTGAGAGCCGCTTGAAACACGACTTCCGCCGTCGGGCGGTCGCGAATTTCGCCGACCAGGACCACTTCAGGATCCTGACGCATCAGCGAGCGCAGCCCCGTGGCCAGATCGAACCCCGCGGACGGCTGCACCTGGGATTGTGCGACCCCTTCCACCGCAACCTCGATGGGGTCTTCCAGCGAAACGAGGCTTTTTGTTCCGCCCGAGCGCCGAACCAGCTCGCGCAGACAGGCATAGGCCGTCGTCGTTTTTCCGCTGCCGGCCGGGCCGCAGACCAGCACGGCCCCGGAGGTCTCGCACAGCAGCTTCTGCAGCCCGGCCGTCGCATCCTCGGGCAGCCCAAGCTCGTGAACGTACAGCAATTGCCCCTGAGCTGCGAACATGCGGACGACAGCCCGTTCGCCATGCAGCGTCGGAAAAGTGCTGACGCGGACCTCGACTTCTCCCAGCCGCTGACGAATCCGGCCCTCCTGGGGCACATCGCTGCGGTAGGTCAGCAGTTCGGCGAGAACCTTGAGCCGCGACACGATATCCGTGGCCTGGCCGCGCGGAAAAGTCCCGACCGTTTGGAGCACTCCATCCAACCGCCAACGCACTTCCAGCCCGTTAACCGTGGGCTGCAGGTGCACGTCGCTGGCTGAGGCCTGCTGGGCCCCCGCCAGAACGGCCTCCACGAACTCGCTGGCGTAGCTGGTCTCGGCGGGCCGTAGCTGCCGGAGCTTCGATTCCAGTTGTTCGGCCACGTGCTGCTCAGTCATGCTCTGCGTCTTTCGCTGTGCAATTATGATAATTCGTCAACACCCGCGGTGCCGGCTCCTCGACCGAAGCGATCTCCATTGTATCCGCACGAGGGTGTATAGTTGAAAGAACCGTCCGGGCTTTGATGCCATCGCGGCACGCTCGCACGGACCGACGTTTGCGGCCCCGGCGCTTCGCATGACTGCAATTCTGGGAATCTCGGCTTTCTATCACGATTCGGCCGCGGCGCTGATTGTGGACGGGAATATCGCAGCCGCCGCTCAGGAGGAGCGATTCACCCGCAAGAAGCACGACGCCGGATTCCCCACTCAGGCAATCGACTACTGCCTGCGCGAAGCCGGCCTGACTCCGGACCAACTGGATTACGTCGGGTTCTACGACAAGCCGTGGCTCAAGTTCGAACGACTGCTGGAAACCTATCTCGCCACAGCGCCTCGAGGATTCCGATCGTTCCTGCAGGCAATCCCGGTGTGGCTGAAGGAGAAGCTGTATCTGCCCAGCGCCCTGAACCGAGGTCTGCGCGGCGCTTACCGCAAGCGCTACGTCTTCACCGAACATCATGAATCGCACGCGGCCAGCGCCTTTTTCCCGTCCCCTTTCGAGCAAGCGGCGATATTGACCGTCGACGGCGTGGGAGAATGGGCGACAGCGAGCTACGGGTGCGGCGAGGGAAATCAGCTGCGTTTGCTGCGCGAGCTGCGTTTTCCGCACTCTCCGGGTCTGTTGTATTCCGCATTCACGTATTTTTGCGGCTTTCGCGTGAATTCGGGCGAGTACAAGCTGATGGGGCTGGCTCCCTACGGCGAGCCGCGTTACGCGGACCTGATCCGCGAGCGACTGATCGACCTCAAGGAAGACGGTTCGTTTCGGCTCGATATGTCCTACTTCGACTATTGCCATGGCTTGACCATGACGGGCAGGAAGTTCGAGCGGCTGTTTGGCGGCCCACCTCGCCGGCCCGAATCGCCGCTGACGCAGCGCGAGATGGACATGGCCGCTTCGATCCAGCAGGTGATCGAGGAAGTCCTCCTGCGGATGGCCCGGCACGTCCATCGCGAGACTCGCATGAGCCGGCTGTGCTTGGCGGGAGGCGTGGCTCTGAACTGCGTGGCCAACGGCCGCATCCTGCGCGAAGGCCCCTTCGAGGAACTCTGGATCCAGCCGGCCGCGGGAGATGCGGGCGGCGCGCTCGGCACGGCCCTCTTTATCTGGCACCAATTGCTCAATCGGCCGCGTCATCCGGGGAAAAGCGACTCCCAGAGGGGGTCCTATCTGGGACCGGAGTGTGACGAGGATCGCATCCGCAGGTTCCTCGACGAGCGGGGCGCCCGCTATGAGTTCATAGCCGACGAGGAGGCTCTGTGTGCCCGCGTGGCCGACTTGATGGCCAACGAGAAAGTCGTGGGCTGGGTCCAGGGGCGCATGGAGTTCGGGCCGCGGGCGCTCGGGGGCCGGAGCATCCTGGGGGACGCACGCAGCCCGCGCATGCAGTCCGTGATGAACTTGAAGATCAAGTTCCGCGAGTCCTTTCGCCCCTTTGCGCCCGCCGTGCTTTTCGAGCGAGCCAGCGAGTACTTCGAGATGCGGCCCGATCAGCACAGCCCCTACATGCTGCTGGTCGCTTCCGTCCGCGACTCAAAACGGCTGTCCGATGAGTCGGATGCACCGTTGCATGGACTCGACAAGCTGCGTTCGCAGCGGTCCGTCGTCCCCGCGATTACTCACGTCGATTACAGCGCCCGCGTCCAGACCGTGGACTCCATCCGTCACGGCCGCTTCTACCGATTGCTCAAGGCGTTCGAGCAGAAGACCGGTTCGCCCGTCGTCATCAACACAAGCTTCAATGTCCGCGGAGAGCCGATTGTCTGCACGCCCGAAGACGCCTATCGCTGTTTTCTGATGACCAACATGGATGCCCTGGTACTGGAGCGGTTCGTGCTGCTCCGCAGCGAACAGCCCAATGCCCGCGAGCATGAGATCGATCAGTACCTCGCCCAGTTTCAGCCGGATTAAAGATGGCCCTCGTCGATATCAACTGGAATCCTTCGCCGAAAGAACTCCGGGTCTTCGGAGTGCTGCAGCTTGTCTTTTTCGGAGCGGTTGCAGCCATCTCGCGCCGCCATTTCGAGTCCGCCGCGCCCGCAACAGTCATTGTCGCTGCGTCGCTGGCAGCCGCGTGCGTCGCCCTCGCAGCACCACGGGCGATTCGGCCCCTGTACGTTGCCTGGATGGCCGCGGTGTGGCCGATCGGCTGGACCGTGTCGCACCTGGTCATGGCGTGCCTTTTCTACTTGGTGTTCACGCCCATCGGACTTATCATGAGAGCCTGCGGCCGCGACCCTCTGCGACGCAAGTTCGACCGAACCGCCGAGTCCTACTGGTGCGATCGGGAACCGACGCGGGGCAGCAGCCGATATTTCCGCCAGTTCTGACGCGGAAAGCCAAAGGGACTTCGATTCGAGGTGAAGCGTGTCGGACCAACAGGCCGAGGGCAAAACGCCGGGCGACTCGGGAGCTGCTCAGGATTTCGAGCAGCAGGCCGACACTCAGCAGATGAGCCTGCTTGGCGAATTCTGGGAGTTCCTGCGATACAACAAGAAGTGGTGGCTCACCCCCATCGTACTTGTACTGCTGCTGGTCGGCACGCTCGTCGTGCTCAGCGGCACGGCCGTGGCGCCGTTCCTGTACACGCTCTGGTAAAGGCCGGAGCTCCGGCGATCGAGACTCGTGCGGCACCTGTGGGGTCCGCGCGGAAACTGCCTGTTCACCCTGATGCGGGCCGGGCCCGGCAATCCGTCCGCAGCGTCTCACGCACTATTCTCGCGCGGCGGCTCAGCGCCGGACGCTCACGGAGACTTGAGCTGGTATTCCTCGATCTTCTTGTGCAGCGTGTTCCGATTGATGCCCAGCTTCGCGGCGGCCGTCTTCTGGACGTTGCGGCAATTCAGCAGAACCTGCGCGATGAGTTCGCGTTCGACGCGGCTGACGATCTTTCCGTGAAGTCCGTCTTCCTGCGGTCCGGCTGACGCCAGTCCGTGCTGGACGAGTTCAAACACGAGCGTTTCGACATCGGCCGGCCGGCCGCGGCTCGCGCGGGGGCGGTCCTTTCCGAACACGACAGAGGGCAGGCACTCCACCGTGAACTCGTCCCCCTCGGCCAGGACCACGGCGCGTTCCACGTAATTCTGCAACTCGCGCACATTGCCCGGCCAGTGGTATTCGCACAGCTTGTCCATCGCCTCGCGCTGCACGTGGACCACGAACCGATCGTTGAGTTCGCTGTAGAAATTCAGAAAGTGGCTGACCAGATCCGGTATATCCTCGCGACGATCCCGCAGCGGCGGCAGGTAAATGGGCACCACGTTGAGCCGCCAATAGAGATCTTCGCGGAAGCGATCGGCCTCGACTTCGGCCATCAGGTCGCGGTTGCTGGCCGCGATGACGCGGGTATCGACGCGGATGGTCTGCGTGTCGCCGACGCGCTCGAACTCGCGCTCCTGAAGCACTCGCAGCAGCTTGATCTGCAGGTGCTTGGTTGTCGAATTGATCTCGTCGAGGAAAAGGGTGCCGGTGTGTGCAGCCTCGAATCGGCCGGTCCGATTGGCGATCGCGCCGGTGAAGGCTCCCCGCACGTGACCGAAAAGCTCGCTTTCCAGCAGGCTTTCGCTGAGCGCACCGCAATTGACCCGGACGAACGGACCGGCGGCACGGTTGCTCAGTTTATGGATGGCCGTCGCGATGCGTTCCTTGCCGGTGCCCGTTTCGCCGAGCAGCAGCACCGAGGCGTTGCTGGATGCCACGCGGCGGGTGAGTCGGTAAACCTCCTGCATGGCCGGCGACGAACCGATGATCCCCGCCAGGGGCTGATTCGATTCAACGGAATTGCCGGTGGAATTGCCCGCCATGAAAGGCTCACTGCTTTGTGCGGCTCGGGGCCTCGATGGCGTCCAGGAGGGAACCGAGCACATTCTGCGTATCTTTGTCGAGGGTGGCGCTTTGATTATACCGGTCGTACTGTGCGAGGATTTCTCCTCGGGACAACAAAATCCCGCGCCGGTTCACGGCGATTGCAAAAGCGGCGGCCGCTGCCCGGCGGGGCGGCAACGCCTGATCATTCTGGCTCGCCAGTGATACCAAAGCCCGCTGCGCTTCGGGAGACCCCAGCATTCCCAGCACCTGTGCGGCGGGAGCGGACAGAGGGGCAAACCACATGGCGTGTATGATCGCCGACTGCTGGGCGAATACTTCCGGAAACAAATAGTGATTCGCGTCGCCGGCCACCCGGGCGAAATACTTCAGAGCGGCATCCGCCCACTGAATCCGCTCGTCGGGCGTTATGCCCTTGCCGCCGTTCAATTCCAGCAGCCTGCGGACGTGAATCGCCAGACCGTTCTTGTCCTGGACCCGCGGAAAGACAAGGGTCAGCGCATCATCGGCAGCGAACCGGGTCAGATCCTCGAGCTTCGGGCCGCGAGCGAGAATGCCGATCGGCAGCCGAGCCGTGCGCGCGTCATGCCGCAGCTGCTGAACCAGGTCCTTTACGGGCGGTCCGTCGATTGCGTCGCTGATGAGAATCAGTTCCAGATCCGGAGTCGCGATGGCCCGCTTCACAAGCGATTCGCCCGTATTGGCAGTATCCGCATCGAAACCCATTTCCTTGAGCATTCCGGCAAGATCCTGCGCGAGATCCGACCGCGGGTTTCCCACGAGGGCGCGGCGTGTCCCGGCGGTTTTCAGGAAGAAGGACAGCGTTTCGACGAGCCGGCTGGAGCCGGGGAACGCCTTGGTCGGATCCCAGGCGATGATCGCTTCGGCAGCGGCAAATTGCACACGGGGGTCCGGGTTGCGCAAGGCCCGCACGACGGGCCGCGGTTCTCCTGCTCCGCCGGCCAGCAGACGATCGTTGCCAACGCCCTTCAGGACCTCGAGCGCCCCGATTGCGGCCGCATCGTGTCCCGTTTCCATCGCAAAAGCCAGCGTATCCTCCAGCGGACCGGCACCTTCGGCGGCCGCCTGGTTCTTTACGTCTTTCTGCGAAAGGGGCGGCACGGCCGTCAGGCCGGATTCAGATTTCGCCCACTCCAGAAGTGCCGTCAGCCACAAACGGCGCGATTCCGATGACTCAGGAAACAGGGCGTGCAAATCCTGAGCAGACCGCAGTGTGGCTCTCCGCAGGGCGGCCGGCTTGGACACCCCTGCTGCAACAACGGTCCGCTGTTTCTCGTCCCATGTCCACAACTTCACGGACTGGCCGTCATCCTTGGCGGCGAGCATGTCGGTCAAGCCGCGACGGACTTCCTGCGTCAGAAATCGCTCGACCTCGCCGGAATTCGGCACGGCACCGGTGATTTGCCGGAAAGCCTCCTCGGCCGCCTGCCGGACCGGCGCGGGACTCTCGCGATCCGCGAGCGGCCGCATCAATTGCCCGATTGCCGCGCGCGACTTCATCCGGCCCAGCGAGGCGATCACCTGGCTCTTCACGTTGGGCAGCGATGCATCGAGGGCTGCCAGCAGCGGGCCTTCCGCCACGGGACCCATCGCCGCAATCGCGTCCCGAACGGCCGCGTGTTGGGCCGCCCGCTGCGGATCGGCCAATGCCCGAATCATCGCTGCCGCGGCCGGCTCCCTGGTTTCTTTCAAATCGGTGAGCGCCATGCGGCGGGTTTCGGGATTCGCGTCCGCCAGGCGCGCGATCAGCGCGTCCAATCGAGCCGGATCGTTTCGGGCCTGCTCGGCCGCGGCCAGCACCGCGTCGGCAATCTGTTTCCCTTCCGGCTGCAGCTTCTCTTCGCCGCTGAAACGCACAAATAGACCGGCTCCGAACTCTTTCTCCAAAGCGGCCAGGGTCGCCGGCGCCGGCATTTGATCCGCCAGCTGCTTCAGATACTTCTTGGCCTCGTCGGCTCGATTCACGTCCAGCACCGTGCGAGCCGCCCAGACGAGCTGATCCGCCGATTTCGGATTGGTGCTGCGAACGGTCAGCACGATCGGGTCTTTCTCCTGCGGCTCCGCGCTGGCCGGTTTGGCCGCGGCCGGCTTGGCGGGCGCAGCCGGTTCTTTGGCACCCTCGGCCGGCGCCGCGCCGAACGGGTTGTCGTCCGCCGGTTCAGCCGCCGACAGTCGAACCGCCGGCGCGAGTACCAGGATTATCAGTATCCCGAGCGTGGCCAAAGGCCCGAGCGTGGCCAAAGGAGTCGATGTCTTCATAATGGGCATCTCGGCAGATCTACCAATGTTGGTGCGGCTAATTCGGTGTTGGGCAGGCATCCCCGTGCATCCCCAACCGCGACCGCCAGTCCGCAACTCGCAGGGCGACCTCGGCGGGCGCCGTCGAGCCGTAACTCACAAAAGCTTCCACCGCCCTGGCGGCGCCCAGCACTCCATAGACGCCCTCATCCAGTTCGGGGCACGCCTCCCGCATTTCGTCGAGCGACAGGTCAGCCAGCGGGACTCCCCGCTGCATCGCATGTCGAACCAGCTGACCCACAAGGTGGTGCGCGGTTCTCTGAGGAATCCGGCGTTGGATCAGGTACTCCATCAATGTGGTCGCATCGAGATAACCGCGTTCCAGACTCGCGGCAATGGCCTTCCGATTCAGCTTCGCCCCGGCGACTACGGCGGCGGCCATGTCCAGACAGGACTGCACCACCGACACCGCATCAAAGACTGCCGGCTTGTCCTCCTGAAGGTCGCGGTTGTACGCCAGAGGCAGTCCCTTCACGAGAACCAGCAGCGACATCAGGTGGCCGATCACGCGGCCCGTGCGGCCCCGGATCAGTTCGAGAACGTCGGGATTGATCTTCTGCGGCATGATCGACGAACCGGTGCAGAAATCCAGCGGCAACTGAATGAAGCCGAATTCCGCAGTGGACCACAGGATCCACTCCTCGGCCCACGTGCTCAGATGCTCGGCGATGAGCGACAGGCTGAAGCACGTCTCCAGTGCAAAGTCGCGATCGCTCGAAGCATCCAGGCTGTTTGCGGCCACTCGTTCAAATCCCAGCCGCGATGCCACATCGGCCCGGTCAATCGGCAGCGACGTTCCGGCAACCGCGGCGGTGCCGAGCGTGCAGGTGTTGACCCGCCGCCGGCAATCACGCAGACGCTCGCGGTCCCGCTCGAATTTCTCGCAGTAGGCGAGCCAGTAATGCGGAGCCAGAACGGGTTGTGCCCGTTGCATGTGGGTGTAGGCCGGCAGGATCACGTCCGCGTCATGCTCGCACCGGCCGACAAACGCAGCCTGCAGTTTGCCGAGCAAGTCGTCGATCGAGTCGATCGCATCGCGCACCCACAGCCGAAAGTCGGTCGAAACCTGATCGTTGCGACTGCGTCCCGTGTGCAGCTTGCGTCCCACGTCGCCCAGTTTGTTAATCAGCGCCTGCTCGATGTGCATGTGGATGTCTTCCAGCTCCACACGCGTTTCAAACCGCCCTGATTCGATGTCCGCGAGGATTTCTCCCAGCGCCCTTTCGATCTGCGACTGCTCGTCGTCCGTCAGAATCCGAACGCGAGCCAGCATGCGCGAGTGCGCGATCGAACCGGCAATGTCCTGCGCATATAAGCGATGATCAAAGCTGATGCTCTCGGTGAATTGCTCGACCCGCCGGTCGGGCGCGACGCCGAAAACGCCTGATCGGGATGGTGTCGCCAAACGGTGCCTCTTTGCTTTACATTTGGATGAGAAGACAATCCTTGCGCCAACTTATGCATGCTAAATACGTTACATCAAAGTGTCAACGAAGCGGGAGTTCACGGTGCCCAGCAATTGGGCACCCGCCCCGTGGCAGCACCAAACAGTCAGCACGACTGGCGTAACCCGCATCTGACGCCGCAGCAAGGCCTTCCAGAAGGCCCCCCGTCGCCGTTTATTCGGAAAATGTCACACAATATATTCCCGGCAATGCGTCGGGTAATGCGTCGGCTAATCCGCCGTGTCGCGGGCAGATTGCGGCAACGATCGGCCGGTCGCCGGCAAAGGGTCGGGAAACGCAAGGTTGGCGGTCACTTGCTGACCTGCTGGCCAGTTGTTAATTTCAGGGGGTTTTGCGACCGGAGCAGTTTTGGGCGCTAGTGCTGCGCGCCGCTGTTCCGATCCGCGCGATTCGTGAACGGAAGGCGACTGCCCAGTGCCCAAACGCACCGACATCAAGAAGATTCTCCTCATCGGTTCCGGCCCGATCGTCATTGGACAGGCGTGCGAGTTCGACTATTCGGGCACCCAGGCCTGCAAGGCCCTCCGGGAAGAGGGGTATGAGGTGGTGCTGGTCAATTCCAACCCCGCCACCATCATGACTGACCCGAACACGGCGGACTTCACGTACATCGAGCCGCTGACCTGGCAGATTGTCGCCAAAGTGATCGAGCTTGAGCGGCCGCAGGCTCTGCTCCCGACGCTTGGCGGCCAGACCGGGCTGAATGTCGCCATGGATCTCAACCGGCACGGGGTGCTGGAGAAGTTCGGCGTCGAGATGATCGGCGCCAACGCGAAGGTCATCGCCAAGGCGGAGGAGCGCGAGCAGTTCAAACAGGCGATGGAACGCATCGGCCTGGAGGTGTGCCGCGGAGAAACCGTGCACACGGTGGAGGAAGCCCGCCGAGTGATGAACGACCTGGGATGCCCCTGCGTCGTGCGGCCGAGCTTCACGCTGGGCGGGTCCGGCTCGGCAATCGCCTACAACCGCGACGAGTTCGACGTGCTCGTGCGGCGCGGCCTGGCTCTCTCGCCGATCAGCGAGGTGCTGATCGAGGAATCGGTGATCGGCTGGAAAGAGTACGAGATGGAGGTGATGCGCGACCTGGACGACAACGTCGTCATCATCTGCTCGATCGAGAACTTCGATCCCATGGGTGTCCACACGGGGGACTCCATCACGATTGCTCCGGCCCAGACGTTGACCGACAAGGAATATCAGCGGATGCGGGACGCGAGCCTGGCGGTGATCCGCGAGATCGGCGTCGAAACGGGGGGCTCGAACATTCAATTCGCGATCCACCCGAAAAACGGGCGGATGGTGGTCATCGAAATGAACCCCCGCGTCAGCCGTTCCAGCGCGCTGGCCTCGAAGGCGACGGGGTTCCCCATCGCCAAGATCGCGGCAAAACTCGCCGTCGGGTACCGGCTGCATGAACTGCCCAACGACATCACCCGAAAGACCAAGGCCTGCTTTGAGCCCACGATTGACTACGTCGTGACGAAGGTGCCCCGATTTGCCTTCGAGAAATTCCCCGAAGCCGACGCGACGCTGACCACGCAGATGAAAAGCGTGGGAGAGACAATGGCCATCGGGCGAACGTTCAAGGAATCGCTGCAGAAGGCGCTCCGAGGTCTGGAGGTGGGCAGTTTCGGGTTCGGCTGCGACGGAAAGGACCTGTGGGGAACCGACGCTCAGCCCAGCATCGAGGAGATTAGGGCCAAGCTCGCAACGCCGAACGCGGAGCGAATCTGGTTCCTGCGATACGCGATCAAGGCCGGCTTTTCCGTGCAGGAGATCTACCGGCTGACCGGCATCGATCCGTGGTTTCTCGATCAACTGGTCGAGATCGTGGAACTGGAGTGCGAACTGCGGAAGCACTCGGACATTTCAACGGTCGACGACGACCTGCTGCGACAGGCCAAGCGATTCGGCTTCTCCGACCGGCAACTGGCGCATCTGTGGCACGCCAGCGAAATGGAAATCCGCCTGCACCGCAAATCGCGAGGCATCATCGCGACCTTCAAGTCGGTCGATACGTGCGCGGCCGAGTTCGAGGCCTACACGCCGTACTATTACTCGACGTACGAGGACGAAGACGAGACTCCGGCGAAAACACCGGGCCGCAAACGCATCATGATCCTGGGCGGCGGTCCGAACCGGATCGGCCAGGGAATCGAGTTCGACTACTGCTGCTGCCACGCGAGCTTTGCGCTTCGCGAGATGGGCATCGAGTCGATCATGGTCAACTCCAACCCGGAGACGGTCAGCACCGACTACGACACGAGCGACCTGCTCTTCTTCGAGCCGCTGACAACCGAAGACGTGCTGAACATCTTCGACCGCGCCCAGCCTGACGGTGTCATCGTGCAATTCGGCGGCCAGACGCCGCTGAATCTCTCGCGGGCCCTGCAGATGGCCGGCGTGCCGATCATCGGCACCAGCGTCGACACGATCGAAGACGCCGAAGATCGCGAGAAATTCCAGCGACTGCTCGACCGGCTCGGACTGAAACAACCCGCCAACGGCATCGCCCGCACGATGTCGCAGGCCCGCAGCGAAGCCGTCAAGGTCGGCTTCCCGGCACTGGTGCGGCCGAGTTTCGTCCTCGGCGGACGGGCGATGGAAATCTGCTACGACCAGCAGCAATTCGAACGATACGTGGCCGAAGCGTTTGTGGCATCCCAGGGCCAACCCGTCCTCATCGACCGGTTCCTCGAAGACGCGACCGAAGTGGACGTGGACGCGGTCAGCGACGGCCAGCAGGTCGTAGTCATGGGCGTGATGGAACATATCGAGGAAGCCGGCGTGCACTCGGGCGACTCGGCCTGCGCGATTCCGCCCTACAGCCTTCCGGGCCCTGTCGTCCAGGAAATCCGCGAGGCGACTTACGCATTGGCCAGGCGGCTGAAAGTCGTCGGGCTGATGAATATCCAGTTCGCCGTCAAGAAAGAGGACGGGCGGCCCAACGTCTACGTTCTCGAAGTGAATCCGCGTGCCAGCCGCACGGTCCCGTTTGTCGCCAAGGCCACGGGAGTTCCCGTCGCCAAGATCGCCGCCAAAGTCATGGCCGGCATGACGCTGGCCGAACTGGGGATCGATCGAGAACCCGTGCCTGCCCACGTGTCCGTGAAGGAAAGCGTGTTCCCGTTCCGGAAATTCGTCGGCGTCGATATCGTGCTCGGCCCCGAAATGCGGAGTACGGGCGAAGTGATGGGGATCAGCGAGCGGTTTTCCATCGCATTCGCCAAGAGCCAGATCGCGGCCGATGTGGTGCTGCCCGATCACGGAAAGATCTTCTTCAGCTTCTCGGCCCGCCACAAGGAACACGTCGTGCCGCTGGCCCGGCGGTTGGCAAATCTCGGCTTTGAGTTGTTGTGCACGGAGGGAACCGGCTTGCGGATCCAGGACGCCGGAATTCCGGTCCAGCTCATCAAGAAGCTGGCCGAAGGCCATCCGAATCTGATCGACTATCTGAAGAACGACGACGTCGTGCTGATTCTGAACACTCCCAGCGGCAAAGGGGCCAGGACCGACGAGGGCCGCATCCGGGCCGCGGCCGTGCAGCACGGCGTCCCCTGCATCACGACCGTCCAGGCAGCCGAAGCGGTAGTCAAAGCGATGGAAGCCCTTCGCGGCGAGGAGCTGAACGTCTGCTCGATCCAGCAGCGATTCGGGCTGAAATCCAACCGTCTCGGCAGCTGAGCCCCTGCCGTCAGGCCATGACTCGCACAACCCGACCACTTCGCGGTACCCAACGACAAGGTGCGGCTTGCTTTGGAGTTGACACGCCGCACGCCGCCCAGTAGCGTTCACGTAGGCCCGGTTGATCGGGAAGTTTGATTTTTCTCCAAGGAGTCTGTGATGAAAGCAGTTGTCGATAGAGACGTGTGCGCGGGCTGTGCGGTCTGCGCCGACATGTGCCCGGACGTTTTTGAAATGGACAGCGAAGACAAGGCCATTGTGAAGCTGGACGTAGTGCCCGAGGACGCCGAGGATTCCTGCCGCGACGCGGCTGATGCCTGCCCCTCCGAAGCAATCCAGATCGAGGACTGAGCTCCTGCGACGGATCGAGCGCCGCCTGCGATGGATACCCCCGCGGCGCATTTTTCGCTGCAATCAGTCTCCTGCCGTGCGCAGCGATGAACTTCTTGGTTCAGCAGCCAATTCACTCGACAGCCAATTCCTGCCACGGAGCGGCGGCTATGCCGCAACTCCGTGGTACGGGCTGCGCTGCCATCTCCTGATCCGCGTTGCATCCGTGCCAATCCGCGGCTTTTTGCCCCTCCAGACTCGTCCGTCACCCAAAGCAGATTCCCACGTCGAGCGCGACGCCCAGGGCATAATGCTGGAGCATGCCGGACAACAGCGATCGGTTCCGGAGCGCAAGGACGCCCCACAGCAATCCGCCGATGATCGCCCCAAACGCTTCCGACGACGGCGAGCCGATATGCGCGAGCGTCGATGCCAGGGTCTGGATCAGGACCGCATTGGCGTCGCCCGTGGTTTCGCGGAGTCCGACCAGCAGGAAGCCCCGGAAAAAGAACTCGTAACCGGCGTAGTAGCACAGATAGGCGGCGATGTGCAGCATGAAGGACCCGGCGGAGACGCCTGCCACCGGGTTCATCGGGAATTTCGCCCTCAGCCCCGGATCGCTCGCCGACATGTATCCCAATACGGCGAACAACGGCACCAGTCCCAGAGCCGTATTCAATGTGCGGCGACCGATGCCGATCCCAACGCCGTAATCACGAAGCCGCTCGCGAAAAACGAAGACCACGATCAGCGCCGGAACGCATCCCAGCAGCACGAGGGTGCACAAAAAGTGGCTGAGCGCCCCGGTCTCGCGATGTGAACTCGCGATGATCGAAAAGTATGCGTCGAACGACGCCGGCGTTGCGTAGTATTTCCAGAACATCAACAGCGGCGTGGCCAGCAGCAGAATCAGCGTCGCCTTGAGTTGCTTGCCGCGAAAAGCGTCCAGGAGAGGTTGTATCTGGTTCATGCTTGCACCCGCCCAATACTCTTCAGCCACTCGTATGTGATCCGAATCCCTTCTTCCAGCGACTTTGGTCGATAACCGAGCTCTCTCGCTGCCTTGTCGTGGGAATAATTCCATTCCACGGAAAACGTGCGTATCCATCCGGGGGTTATCGTCGGATAGACACCGAACCACTCGGCCCGCATCTTCTGCAGCATTGCAAATACGAGCGGAGTGATCGTGAACATCGGTATTTGCAGGTGGCGTTTGCCGCTCACGCGATCGATCGTGCGAAAGAACTCCCGCAACGTCACGTTCTCCCCGCCGAGAATGTAACGTTGGCCGATGCGCCCGTGCCGCATGGCGAGTTCATGCCCCGCCACCACATCATCGACAAAGACGTAGTTTCCCACGTTGATGCCGCGATTGAACAGGATCGGCAAGCGGCCGCGGTCATAGTCTTCGATCAGCCTGGCCAGCGCGTTGCCTTCGGTCAGATGGCCGGGGCCGTAGACGCGGGACGGGTTGACGATCACCACCGGGAACCCGGTTGCCGCCAGCTGCATCGCCTCCTGTTCGGCAATTGATTTCGATTCTTCGTACTCGGTCAGGTAACGGGACGTCGTGCGGGGCATTTCCTCGTCGCCGACGACTCCGGGCCGCGTTGGCCCGAACGTCACAATGCTGGATGTCCAGACCACGCGATCAACTCTGTTGGCACGCGCGGCCGCGAAGACATTCCGCATACCGTCGATATTGTGGCGGGAATAGGTCGCTCGGTCTCTCGCCCAGTTGTGGGCATAGGCTGCGAGGTGATAAACCGCGCGACACCCGGCCATTCCACGCTCCAGCGATTCGCGATCCAGAATATCGCCCCGCACCAGTTCCACGAGAGGATGTTCAAGCGGCGGGATTCGGGAGGCATCCCATCCGGGCGGCGTTTCGGGCCGCTCCCGGCGGCTCAGAGCTTTGACCCGCACGCCTTGCGCAGCCAGCGACGCAACCAGCCTTGATCCGATAAACCCGGTTGCACCTGTTACGAACACAGGGTCGAATCCATTCATTTCGCCAAGCCCGTTTCAGAAGTTAAGCGAAATCCAGCCTCCGATATGTTCAACAATCTATTAGTTGCTGAGGGTATGGCAAGACGCCGTCTCGCGCCTGACGCGATGCATGGCTGCGAAACGGAAGTCAGTGAGCGCTCCCGGTTTCACTGCTGGGCCGGCACGCCTCCGCAGGCGAGCGCCTGAACAGCGGGATTACCCGGCCCACAAAAGGAAAACCCCCAGCAGCAGACAGGCCAGAGCCATCGCATCCGACCATCGCCCCCGGCCGCTCATTCGATGCGTCCGCAAGTAATCAATCACTCCGCCAGTGGGACAACCGTAGCGGCAATAGGCCATCGGTACGAACGCGGAAGCCGCCAGACCGGCTGCTGCCACTGCCAGGGTCGCCCATCCCGCGGATCTCCAGAGATACGCATCAAATGGTTCGATATCCACGAGGCTGAACGGCCAGTCGCACAGGGAAACAAGAAGTACCCAGAGCAATAGCGCCGGACGCAACAGAATCAACGCGCGGCCGAACCACGTGGGCACCTTCCAGCGATACTTGACGCCTCGCTTAAGCAACTGCTGCGCCGCGCCGTGCGGGCATAACTGATGGCAATAGATGTTCGCTCCCGTCGCGATCGGCAGCAGGAAAGCCGCGGCGGTCATGACAATCAGTCCCAGCGCGTTTTGCCACGGAATGCCATGCCGAGCCCATCCCGCCAACATTGCCTGCGACAGCATCTCGCCGTTGACCAGGCCGAGGTAACCGATCGATGCGACCTGAAACACGGTGCGGGCCCAGCGTATGCCGCGAAGGCCCGTGAGACCGATCGCGGCGGCCGCAATCACGAACAGAATGGTCGCGATCTCGCGCCAACGCAGACCGCTCAACGGTCCAAACGGGCGATCTCCGGGCGACTTCCGGCTTTCGCGAGCCTGGGCGGCTTTCACCATCCCGCGCGCGATCGCCATGCTGGTCATTGTGGCTCCCGACACCCCCTCGACCTGAGCGGCCTTGAGGTTCAATGCTGCCAGATCCGCCGTCGTCTTTCCGTTGAACAGATTGCGAAAGTACTCGTCCTGCCGAACGTAATCCACGTATGGTTCGTTGTCGTAGCTTCTGCCCGGCAGCATGCCCGTGATGCGGCCATCCTTGCCAATGCCAAGAAAGACCTCGGTCGGACCCTGGTATCCGATTACGTTATCCGCGGCAGGAGAGGTACGGAACACGTTGCCGAGCCATGTGCCGGACTTGTCGAACACGCGCCAGAGCGACACGTCGTCGGGCTCCGGCGTGACCCTCGCGGCTGCCGCAAACAAGGTCTGCGCGTCGCCGAGGGTCGGCGGCTCGGGGAACTTGAGCGATCTGCCGGTGTTGCCAAGACGTGCGCGAAGCCCCTCGAGCATCGACAGGCTCGTCAGCGTCGCGCCCGACACGGCATCGACCTCGAGACCCGCGGCTTCCGGCCAGGTCTTGCCCGCGAAAGACTCCAGGAAGCGTCCCTGCCGCTCGATTAAGTCCACGTGGTCGCGGGTATCATCGCTTTTCAGAATAACCAACCCGCGAATGCGATCTTCGTTCGTGAATCCGACCGCCAGATTGGTCGAACCCGAGAATCCGATGAAGCGGTCGCTTTCGGGCGCCGTCTGGATGAGGTACCCCAGCGGTTCATGGTTCGGTCCGAGAACGACCCGCCCGCCGTGCGATTCCGCATCGCCCAGCGAAATCACTTCCGGAAAGACCTGTCGCAGCTGCCGCAGAGGAATGTTGGACAGTGACTGGGCGTGCTGTTCGGACATCCTCTCGCGGTGTCGCACGTGAACGGCTGCGACGATTCCCGCCAGGAGCAGCACTCGGCCGGCCTGCATGATCCTGGGACGCCACCATCCGCCGCGATGTGCAACGCTCATGGCACGGGCAGAATCTGCACGGCGTCCGCGTGGACCGCGCCGCCGGCCTCTTCCGACGAGACCACCACTCGCACCGACTCGCCCTTTGCCAGACGGAATTTGCCCAGCGAAATGAAACCGTTATCCAGCGGAGGACGCTCGCGCATGTTGACACGCACGACAGTCCTTCCCGACGCGCATTCGATCGCCACCGGAACCCGCGTGCCCCGGTTCTCGTGAGGCTGATAGGCCAGCCGAATCTCGTAAGTGCCGGCCGAAGCGGATTCCCACTTGAAGGTCATGCTCGAGTCACTGTTGGCCGAGGCATAGTAATAGCCGTAGCCAACGAAGCCGGGCAGTCCTTCGCTGTGCGTCCATTTGCCCGCCTTCTCCGCGTCGGCATCGTCGAGAATCACTCCCTGCAGCTTCCCGGGATTCAGACCGGTCGGCATGCCGAGCGGTCCCGCCGCCGGCAACGCATCGGCCGGGATCTCGATCGGATCCTGAGTCGTCGCACGATGTGCTTTGCCCGGAAGCTTCAAGAGTTCATCCAGATCGGACCAGTAATTCTCATACACCTCGCGCGGCGTGCAATCACGCTTGACGCAGACCGAGGCCGCGCGGCCGACCACTTCACCCATCATCGCGCAGGTCTTCATGACGCGCACGGTTCCCAGCGCTTCGTGCGTGACGCTGATGCACCGACCGGCCATGAAGAGGTTGGGAACATTGCGGGAATAAAAGCACCGATACGGAATCGGGTAGCCGAAATTCCGGTCGATCTTGTCGTCGAATTCGGCGTAGGAAATGAAAGGATTTTCCGGGTACTTTTCGGCATACTGCTTCTTCGGGTAGTGGAGATCGATGGACCAGGTGCTCGGCACGCATCCGTCACGGAAATCCTTCTTGGCGTGGATGTCGTCCACGGTCAGCACGACATCCCCCATCAGCCGGCGTGACTCGCGCGGCCCGCCGACGAACGCCATCCAGGTCAGGTAGGCGTTTTTGTGCTTGTCGGCTCCATCCTTGTTCTTCATCGCGTTGAACGCACCGTAAACCGCGCGCAGGTTCCAGTCCCGAATGCCCTCGGCGTCGCCGATCGGGTCTTTGTCGAATCCGCTTTCCCAGAACCACGGGCCGTGATGGTCGTTCGGATAGGGAAAGTCCTTCATCGTCAGATCCAAAGCCCACGGCACTTCGGGGAACTTCACCTCCTCTTTCCCCTCGCCCCAGGCCCACATGTTGCTCATCCCCATCCGGCCTTTGTCCGGCATGTCCCAATCCGCGCCGGCGAGAAAACCGACGGACGCGTGGCCCGTGCAGTCGGCGAAGAGCCGGCCTTCGTAGCGGGTTCGCTGACCCGTGTGAGTATCCAGGGCCACGACGGAACGAATCGCTCTGTCGCGGGTTTCCACTTCGTCGACATACTGGTTGAAGAACAGCGAGATGTTGGACTCGGCCCTTACGATCGCTTCCTTCTTGGCGTCCTCGAATTCCTCGGTCGTGCCGGGCGACTTGGTCGCGCGGTCGGCGAACTCCTCGACAATCTCCCCGATGCGAGGATATTTACCTCGGCGTATCTTGCCCTGCGCCCAGACGCGAACCTCGCTGGAACCGTTGCCGCCCAGCACGGATCGATCCTGCAGCAGAGCCACTTTGCAGCCCATTCGAGCCGCCGAAATCGCCGCGCCCATTCCGGAATAGCCGCCACCGATGACGACCAGATCAAAGCCCTTTTTCACGGGTGGCGTCTCGGGAATCCCGAGCATCTTGCGACGCCATGCGGCGAGCTTCCCGGCATCGGACGGAGGCGAAACAGAATCGGTGGTGAAGCAAATCGCGTCGCAGCGGCCCTCGAAACCCGTAAGGTCATGGAGCGCAATCGTGACGCTCCGGTCTTTCACCTCAATCGCTCCTCCATCCTGCCAGCCCCAATCGCTGCCTTGCGTGCCGAACACGGTCTCCAGCGACTTGTCGCCGACGACCAGCTGGAACTTCCCGGGCTGGCCCGGCGCCTTCCAGCGGGCCACCCAGTCCTTGGTGCGGACAAAGACGCGGTACTTTCCGGAAGCCGGGAACTCGACGACCGTCGTCGCGTCTTTCACCGGCCGGCCCAAGCCATGCGCCAGCAGATACGGAGAGCCCATCGCGGGAATGAACTGCGTGTCCAGCGACCAGCCGCCCAAATCTCGGAAGCTCTCCGCCTCAATCAACACGTCGGCCGCGCGGGCGGGAACGACAATCACACTGCAAAACAACAATGCGAAACACGCTCGCATGATGGTGACCCTCACAGGAAATCGAGCCGTCCCCTTGCGGCGATTTGCACGGACCGCCACTTGCACGCATGGCAATTCACCCGGGACGCAACTCGCGATGACGATTCCGACTCGCTGCCGTTTGATGCGCCGAATGGAAAGCCCGCGGACCTATTTCTTCTTTGACTTGCGCTGGGCGGACAGCAGTTGAGCCGCCTTCTTGACGTCCGACACGCGGATGAACAATACGCCTTGGCCCAGGTCGGAACTGCCGTAGGCGTACTCCACGTTGATCTTCGCTTTCGAGAATCGATTGGAGAGTTTCGCCAACTCGCCCGGCGAATCGGACAGCTCTACGGCCAGCACATCGGTCTCGACAACCAGAGCCCCGTGTTCACCCAGAATGTGGATGGCCTTCTGCGGATCGCTCACGATCATCCGAACAACCGCATGGTCTACCGTGTCGGAAACGCACAGACCGCGGATATTGATGCCGTGGTCTCCCAGCGTCTTGCAGACTGCTGCCAGAACGCCGGGCTTGTTTTCCAGGAAGATCGACAGCTGATTTTCAATCATTTCTTACCCCTCTCGTCAGAACGACGACACAGCGACGTGCATTCGCCAGGCGGTTGCCTTGCGATCGCAGCCCAATGCGGCTGCTTTCCGAACACACGCTCATTCTAGAATGGCGCGCCGTGTCTTTCCAACCGGCCATCAGTCGCTTGAGACGAGCCGCCGAAGATCAGTGACTGGCCCCGATCCAAGTTCGGATGATACGGAACGCTCAATCTGACTCCAGCCGCCCGCTGGCGGGAGGGTCGATGGCGAGGCACGAGCCGGCGGGGAGGGTGGCCCAACTGACGTTCCACTGTCCTTCCAGCCCGCGCCGAGGGACCTTGATTCTGTCCTTCCCGGCAGGTACGACAGCGAAACAAACCGGAGAGGTGCGATTATGCTAAACCGTTTTGGACAGCTTCGGGCCGCGTTGCGATTTGCCGCGGTGCTCCTTTCGTTTGCCCTGATGCCCCCGAAAACCATGAAAGCTCAACAGGACCTGGCATTTCAATTGCCTCCGCAGTCCATTCTCCAGTTGGCCGACGCCGACCTGCCGCCCTCGGTATCGGTCGATCGAAAGTCAAAATACCTCGTCACGCTGCAGCGGCCCGCTTATCGCGGGCTGAGTGAAATAGCCGCGGAAGAACTGCGGCTTGCCGGACTGCGCATCAACCCCCGCAACTCGAATCGTTCCCGGACAACTTATTACACGGGCATAGCCGTCCAGGAAATCGAGTCGGGCAGGAAGATCGAAATCGCGGGACTCCCGGATCCGCTGCGGATCGAGTACCCGCGATTCTCGCCGCAGACCGGGTACTTCTCGTTCGTTGTTGTTCAGCCCGAGAGCATGACCCTGTGGGTGGTGGATCTGGCCAGCGGCAAGGCTCGGGCTTTAACGCCTCCGCGAATTGTTGCGGTCCTCGACACGCCCTACGAATGGCTCCCCGATGATTCGGGGGTGTACTGCCACCTGCGGCCTGAGATTGCGCCGACTGACGAGACCGCTGAGCTTCCCGCCGGGCCGGCTGTTCAAGAGGCCGACGGCAGAAAGGCCGCGGGCCGGACATACCAGGATTTGCTGAGGAACAAGTCGGACGAGCGCAAATTCGATCGGTATGCTACGACCGAGTTGTTTCGCGTCTCGCTGGACGGCAACTCGCAACGAGTACTTCCGCCCGGCATCTACCGGAGCACTTCCGGCTCTCCGGACGGCCGATATCTGCTGGTGGAAGCAGTGCAACGTCCGTATTCCTATCAATACCCGATGTCGAGATTTCCGTATCTCGTGACCGTGACGGACCGCGACGGCAAGCTGGTCCGCGAAATCGCGAACAAGCCGCTGCAGGATGATATTCCAATCGCATTTGACGCGGTGGAACGGGGCCGCCGCGGTTTTCATTGGCGCAACGATCAGCCCGCGACGGTGGTCTGGGTCGAAGCTCTCGACGATGGTGATCCCGCGCGAGACGTCCCAGCTCGCGACCGCCTGCTCCAGTTGCCGGTTCCGTCGGGCGCAGAGCCCGCTGCACTGTGTGAGACCCGCGAGCGATTTCAGCGGATCGCGTGGTCGAGCAGGGGCTTTGCGGTCCTGTCGGATTTCCGCTGGAAGACCCGCAACGTAAAGACCTACATCCTCCGTGCGGATGCCCTCGGCACTTCGCTCCAGGTGTGTTTCGAGTATTCCTCGGAAGACCTCTATCACCTGCCGGGCACTTTTGTCACGGCGCCTAACGAGCGGGGCCGGGATGTTCTTCTCACTAGCGCCGACGGAACCAAGTTGTACCTTGACGGCGAAGGCTATTCGCCCGAGGGCAACCGGCCGTTTCTCGACGAGTACGAGATCGCCACGGGCAAGATACAGCGATTGTGGCGTGCCGACGGCCAATCCACTTACGAGAGCATCGTGCGCGTTGTCGATGCCGCGCGGGGCCAACTGCTGACAAGGATCGAGAGCCCGTCGCGGTTTCCCAACTATTTCCTCCGCGACATCCGCGGCGGGGAGGCTCCGCGACAACTCACACGCTTCGAGAGCCCGTTCCAATCTCTGGAGGGAGTCAAGAAGGAGAAGATCCGTTACCAGCGCGCGGATGGAGTGGCGCTGAGCGCGGACCTGTATCTTCCAGCGGGCTACGATGCATCCCGCGACGGGCGACTGCCCGTGCTGATGGAAGCCTACCCGACCGAGTTCAAGAACAAGGATGCCGCCGGGATGCTGGACAGTTCGCCGCACCAGTTCATCTACCCGTCCTGGGGCTCGTCCATTTTCTGGGTCACTCGCGGTTATGCAGTCCTGCGGGACGCTCAATTCCCGATCGTGGGCGAAGGAGACAAGGAGCCCAACGATACCTACATCTCGCAGCTGGTCGCCAATGCGAAGGCTGCCATCCAGGAAGTGGACAGGCGCGGGGTGGCCGATCCGCGCCGTGTCGCGGTGATGGGCCATTCGTACGGGGCGTTCATGACCGTCAACCTGCTCGCGCACAGCGACCTGTTCGCGGCGGGGATCGCGCGCAGCGGCGCCTACAATCGCAGCCTGACTCCGTTCGGATTTCAATCGGAAGAGCGGACCTTCTGGCAGGCTCCGCAGATCTATCAAGAGATGTCGCCGTTCAATTTCGCCGACAAGATCAAGACGCCTGTGCTTCTGATCCACGGCGAAGCCGACAACAATCCGGGGACGTTCACGCTGCAGAGTGAACGGCTGTTTCAAGCGATCAAGGGTCTTGGAGGGCG
>CAIPEB010000064.1 GCA_903863885.1 uncultured Planctomycetaceae bacterium
CAGGGGACGAGCTTTATCGTCCGCGAAGATCACCTGCAGGAGTGGGTGGACCTGCAGTTGCCGAAAGGCCGCCCCACCGGACGGACGGCTCCGGCAGCGGCTCCGGCTCCCACCGGCCGGACGGTTCCGGCAACCACGGGGGCCAGGGCCGAATGGAACGTGGCGGTTCAATCCAAAGTTGCGGCCGGCATGCCCAAGGCAAAAGCCGTTGCAGCTGTTGACCGCGAGCGCCCCGGCTTGCGGTCGCGGATGATTGACGAATCCAACCGCCGCTAGATTCCCCGCCTCGCCGAGCCGTCGGCGTCTCGGAGCGCCGCGGCCGGCAGGCGGGTTTACGATCACCCTTTCAACCAGAGGAATTTTGACAATGCCCAAGAGAGAATTTTCGAGTACCACCGTTCTGGAACATCCGGCTCCCGTCGCAAGACCGCCTCGTCCCGAGCCCCGCCCCGTGGCCCCGAGTCGCCCGGCGATTCCGCCCGTGGTGGACATGATCGCCGTGAGTGCGCAGGCGGACGAGATTTTTAGTCGCCCGCGCGACACTTGGAGCACAACCGATTTGCAGACCGCCCGGCTGGCCGCATCGGTTCATCCGTGGCCGAGGCACGTTGAAAGCAAAACGCTGGATGACAAGCTGAGCCGCCTTTCCATCTTGGGGCTGCAACGTGGCCGGTTGCAAGAGCAGAGCGGAAGTGCCGCCGACCGCCTCGCCGCTGAGCAGGCCAAGCAGGAAGCCGCCGACCGCCTCGCTGTGGATGGTGAGAAGATCCGCCAGCAACAGGCAGAGTTGCAGGCCCGGCTGGATGCGATCACGGTGGAAGCCCGGCAGGCCGCGGCTGTTGTCGAATCGCAGCATCGGGCCGTGGTCGAGTTGCAGAGCGATCGCTTTCAACCGCAACATCGGCTGGACCAAATCGCCGCGGCCGAACGCGACTACGGAGACCGATTCCGACGACCGATTGACCGCTGCCGCGCCGAGATTGTCGCGTTGCAGGCCCTACTGACCCTTGACCCCGCCAGCCCGCGAGACCGCCGCCAGATCAATCTGGTTTGCCAGGCATCGCACGATGCCGCCGGGCGTTTCATCTCCGCCCCCTGGGAGTCGCATCTTGCCGAAGCCCGGCGGCGCATCGCGGAGTTGACTGCCGAAGTCGAGGCGTTGGAGAGCGACCCGGAAGGCCCGGCGCTGCTGGCCCGAATCGCGGAGGTGAGAAGCTTCTACGTTCCCTGAAAAGGGTTGGGCTCCGTCCGTGTGGTCTGCGGCGCGGTCGCTTCCATGACGCGTCGTGAGGCGATCCAAGAGAGCGCGGACGGGGCACGGCGGGGGCGGCTGGTGGTCGAGGCTTGACACCGGCTCCCCCGCCTTCGATTCACAAGTTTCTGTTTTCACGTTTCACTTATGAGGAGTTCCGACAATGGCAGTTGCAGTAAATGTTCCCTATCTGGCAGCGGCCGATGACGACCTGCAGTATCGCGGAGTGACAGCCCCGGAAATCGAACTGACCGCCGCGCAGCGGTTGACGCTGCTGCGGATTCAAGCCGGCATGGTCGATGCCGCGGTTCCGTTGAGCGCCCGTCGGTTCCCCGCCGATGCTGTCCGCTACTTGGTTGACCTTGTGACCGCGGCCGCGCCG
>CAIPEB010000065.1 GCA_903863885.1 uncultured Planctomycetaceae bacterium
GCTGGAGCCGTCCTGCTCGGCTTTGCCGCCGGTTCGGCGTTGGCGTCCGACACCGGCTTGTCGGGCTTGGCCGGTGGAACCGGCGCCCCGGCGCTGACCAGTTGCTGTTGCTGGACGTTCGATCCTTCGGGCACCCAGTTCGATACGTCTGCGGTGACGAACGTCGCGGCCGAGGCAATGCTCGGATCCCATGTCGAAATCTCGACGCAATACGGCTGCGTCATGACTTCGGCCGGCGGCTTGGTCGGCATGTGCGGCCGGGGAACGACGCGCCCAACCGGCGCATCGACGCGGCGACGCGTCGCGCCCGCCTGGCCACGGTCGGTTTGGGGCGAAGCCTGCCTCTTGCCGGCGTCGCCCGCTGGAACCTCGGAAGTGCGGTATGCGTCAATAAACGCCTGATCGAGTCCGTTCATATTCCACTCGTGGTTGGGGGAGTTCGACCGTGCCATCGAGCGTTGCCGATTCAACGGAGGACGCTGTTGATCGCCCGGACGGCAACTCTGCACTGCGCGATTCCGAGGGGTCCGCCATTCCCGGCGGCCAGCCTCGAACCGTGTCGGAGGCGGGAGCGGAGACCGGAGTTGTTCCGCCATCCGGCCACTGTCCGGCCGGCGCCGTGCCGGCTGTGAATTCCTGAGACGAGTTGTCTGCCGCCCCGAGGGGAAGCGGAGGTCCCACCGGCAAACCGGCAGTTGCAGTCTCCGTTTCGCTGGCTTGCGGCGGCTCGGCACTTGGACCGACCGAACCGGCCGGCCACAAGTCGTTCGGCTGCCCTGACCCGTTTTCGGTCTGATTGTCCGCCGCGGCAGACTCAGGTGTCCCGGCCGCAGCAGCCTGCTTGTCCGCTCCGCCGTCAGGCTTCGGCCCCCCCTGAATGAGCAA
This sequence comes from uncultured Planctomycetaceae bacterium, assembly GCA_903863885.1. Taxonomy (GTDB): domain Bacteria; phylum Planctomycetota; class Planctomycetia; order Pirellulales; family Pirellulaceae; genus CAIPEB01. The sequence goes on from CAIPEB010000065.1 coordinate 886, forward strand.
GAAGGCCATACCCGTAATCACGGCAAGAATCAGGAGAATCATCGCCTGGGAGGGAATCGAGGCAAGCAACCCCTTGCGGTTGCTCGGATTCCGGTGCTCCGCGATGACCCGCTTGTTGCGAGAAAGTTCAGTCGGGACGGCCGGCGCTTCAAACGATACCGACTTGCGCTCCGATCGATCCTCTTCCCTCGCCGAACGCCGCTTGCCCGGTGGCTCCGGCTTTTCGCCCGCCAAATCCGGCAAGCGAATCAATACCGGCAGTTGATCGCTGTCGTACGCCAAGGAGACCGGAGCCTCGGCGGACTGCGAACGCGAGGACTTTGCCGTTGCTTCCATTCGACGTGGACTGGCGGCCCCGACGGTTCTGCTCATGATCGGATTCCCATATGATGACCGCGCGGATATTAGCAGACCTTGGCGTCGGCAGCGATGTCGAAAGATCGACCTATCCAAGAACTGCCTGCGGCTTCGCGCACACAGAAAGGCAAGACTGTTATCGGATCCGGTTATAACGATCTTTAGCTTTCGGGAGATTTTGCCAAAAAGACAGACTGCGCAAGCTCGCGATAATGCACACCTTACGCAAGCCAGTGAACCGAACGTTGTTGCGACCGAACCGGCCGCCGGGGATACTTGGATTTCGAGGCTGCTTTTCTATAGTCCGGTGGGTTTCAAACGAACGAGCCGATAATGACTTACGCCGCTCGGGTTCGCGCAGGAGGACTGGCCGGTGTTTGGAGACCCCATCAGCGGCATTGGCTGAGACCGTTTGTGTTCTGACTTGCCGGGGCGATGTGAATATTTGAGTGCCGCGTCCGCCGGCAGGGTTCGGCTGGCGGACGCCCCGGGGTTTTTCATTTCCATTCGCGACGGTCCGAAGTCGCAAACGACAGGAGCCCGCAATGTGCGGGCGATGCACGCGATGCCAAAAGCTCAATCGTCAACTGTTCAGAAACCGAGCGTTCAACAACAACTCGAGACCCTGCTGGCCGAGCGGATTCTGGTCCTGGACGGCGCGATGGGCACGATGGTCTTCGCACACGGTCTCGACGAGCGGGCGATTCGCGGCGACCGGTTCGCCCGTCATCACAAGGATCTGAAGAACTTCGTGGACTTGTTGAGCGTCACGCGTCCCGACGTGATTGAGGACATACATTGTCAGTATCTCGAGGCAGGCGCGGACATTGTCGAAACCAACACCTTCGGCTCCAGCCCGATCGGCATGGACGAGTTCGATTTGCCGCCCGAACTGATGCGCGAAATCAATCTGGCAGCCGTGGGGTGCGCTCGCCGCGCCGCGGACCGCTTCAACGAACTCACGCCCGACCGGCCGCGGTTTGTCGCGGGCTCGATCGGCCCGACCGGCCGGACGACGTCGATTTCACCTCGCGTGGAAGACCCGGGCTATCGCGCCGTGACGTTCGACCAGATGGTCGATTCGTACTATCGACAGGTCGAAGTGCTTGTCGAAGGCGGCGTGGACATCCTGTTCCCGGAAACGACGTTCGATACGTTGAATCTTAAGGCCTGCCTGTTCGCGATCGAGCAGTTCTTCGTGGACCGGCAGGTCCGTCTGCCCGTCATGGCATCGGTCACGATCACGGATGCAAGCGGCCGAACGCTGTCGGGCCAGACAGTCGAGGCCTTTTGGAATTCGATTTCGCACTTTGATTTGCTGAGCGTCGGCATCAACTGCGCGCTGGGCCCCGACAAGATGCGTCCGTACGTCGAAGAGTTGTCGGGTATCGCGCCGGTATTCATGAGTTGCCATCCGAACGCGGGCCTGCCGAATGCCTTCGGCCTTTACGAACAGAGCCCGCAAGAGATGGCCGCGGTGCTGGGCGAGTTCGTCGCCAACGGCTGGTTGAACTTCGTCGGGGGCTGCTGCGGCACGACGCCCGAGCACATCCGTGCTTTTGCGAGGATGGTGCAGGGTGCGGCGCCCCGGAAGCGTCCGCAGGTCGAACCCTACGCACGGCTGAGCGGCCAGGAAGCGCTGACGATCCGTCCGGAAACCAACTTCATCATGATCGGCGAACGGACCAACGTGACCGGTTCGCGCAAGTTCGCCAGGCTGATCCGCGAAGAGAAGTTCGACGAGGCGCTGCAGATCGCACACGAGCAGGTCGAGAACGGCGCGTCGATCATCGACATCAACATGGACGACGCGCTGCTGGACGGCGAGGCCGCCATGACGAGGTTCCTGAACCTGATCGCGGCCGAACCCGACATCTGCAAGGTTCCCGTGATGATCGACAGTTCGCGCTGGTCCGTGCTGGAAGCCGGATTGAAGTGCGTGCAGGGCAAGTCTCTTGTGAACTCCATCAGCCTGAAGGATGGCGAGAGCGATTTCCTGCGGAAGGCATCCCGCATCCGCCAGTTCGGTGCCGCGGTGGTCGTGATGGCCTTTGACGAAACAGGCCAGGCGACCGAGACGGACCACAAAGTGCAGGTTTGCCGTCGTGCCTACGAACTGCTGACTCAGCGCGTGGGATTCCCGCCGCAGGACATCGTCTTTGATCCGAATGTGCTGACCGTCGGCACGGGCATCGAGGAGCACAACAACTACGCCGTGAACTTCGTCGAGGCCATTCGCCGCATCAAGCAGGAGTGCCCCGGATCGCGGGTATCGGGAGGCATCAGCAACGTCTCATTCGCACTTCGCGGCAACGACGCGGTGCGCGAGGCCATCCACGCGGCGTTTCTTTACGAGGCCATTCGCGCCGGCCTGGACATGGGGATCGTCAACGCCGGACAACTGGCCGTGTACGAAGAAATTCCCGCGGAGCTGCGCGAGCGGGTCGAGGATGTGCTCTGGAATCGGCGCCCCGATGCGACCGAGCGGCTCGTCGAATTCGCGGAAACGGTGAAGGCGGCCGAGAAGAAAGGAAACAACGAAGAGGCCGGCTGGCGGCAGGCGGACGTGCGCGAGCGATTGAAGCACTCGCTCGTGCGCGGCATCGACAAGTACGTCACCGAAGATGTGGAAGAGGCGCGCGGGCTGTACCCGCGATGCCTGCAGATCATCGAAGGGCCTTTGATGGACGGCATGTCGCTGGTCGGCGACCTGTTCGCCCAGGGCAAGATGTTCCTGCCGCAGGTGGTCAAGTCGGCCCGCGTGATGAAGAAGGCCGTCGCGTATCTGCTTCCGTTCATGGAACAGGAGAAGGCGGCCGAGGGGCTGACGCACCGCAAGTCGCGGGGCCTCATCCTGCTGGCCACCGTGAAAGGGGACGTGCACGACATCGGCAAGAACATCGTGGGGGTTGTGCTGGGATGCAACAACTACGAAGTGATCGATCTGGGGGTGATGACGCCGTGCGAGAAGATTCTCGACGCGGCCGTGCAGCACCACGCGGATATCATCGGCCTCTCGGGTCTGATTACGCCGAGTCTCGATGAAATGGTCCACGTCGCCAAAGAGATGGAGCGGCTCGGAATGACGATTCCGCTGCTGATCGGCGGAGCCACGACCAGCGCCAAGCACACCGCGGTCAAGATCGCGCCGCAGTACCGGCAACCGGTCGTCCACGTGCTCGATGCCTCGCGAAGCGTGGGCGTTGTTGACCGGCTGACCAGTGCCGAGATGCGGCAGCCTTTTGTTGACGAGAACGTCGCTACCCAGAAACAGTTGGTCGACTCCTACGAAAAACGGGAAGTGCATCTGGTCCCGTATGCGGAAGCAAAAGCGGCCCATTTCGCCACCGACTGGAAAACGGTGAGAATCGACAGGCCTTCGTTTCTGGGCACGCGGGTGCTGCGGCAGTTCCCGCTCGACCAGATCGTGCCGTTTATCGACTGGTCGCCCTTCTTCATGGCCTGGGAACTCAAGGGCAAATATCCGCGGATCTTCGACGATGCGGTCGTGGGCCAGACGGCTCGCGAGCTGTTCGATCAGGCCCGGCAGCTGCTCGACAGGATTGTCCGGGAGCAGCGATTTGTCGCCAACGCCGTCTACGGATTCTGGCCGGCGTGGTCTGAGGGAGACGACGTGATACTCTTCGCCGACGAAGCTCGCGGGAAGACCGTCGCGAAGTTCTCGATGTTGCGGCAGCAATGGCAGCGGCGCGGCCAGAAGGACTTCCGGTCGCTGGCCGATTACGTAGCGCCTCGCGGGAGCGGACGCGAAGATCACGTGGGGGGCTTCGCCCTGACAACCGGACTGGGCGTCGAGGAACTCTGTGCCGAATTCGACGCCGCCCACGACGACTTCAACTCGATCATGGCCAAGGCGCTGGCGGACCGGCTTGCGGAGGCTTTTGCCGAACTGCTGCACCAGCGAGTCCGCGCCGAGTGGGGATACGGTCTCGGCGAGAACCTGACGAACGAAGAGCTGATTGCCGAGGAGTATCGCGGGATTCGGCCCGCGCCCGGATATCCCGCGTGCCCCGACCACACGCAGAAACGCACGCTTTTCGATCTGCTCGGCGCGAGGGAACAGGCCGGGATGGAACTGACGGAGTCGTGCGCCATGTGGCCCGCGGCGAGCGTCAGCGGTTTCTATTTCGCGCATCCCGAGGCCCGCTACTTCGCAGTGGATCGGATCACGCGGGATCAGGTCGAGGATTATGCCCGACGAACGGACCGCAGCGTGGCCGAAGTCGAAAAGTGGCTCGCACCCAATCTCGGCTACGAACCGCAGGATTGACGGCAGGCGGAAATGTCCGCACGCCACAAGGCGGCCGGCGCGCCGCGGATGTGCAACTCACGGGGACGAGCGAAGCGGCCGGAGAGGGCTGAACGGATCGCCGTCAGTGAACTTCGGCGTCTGCGGCATGTTCGCGGCATGCTTCCGATCCGGGCGAATGGTCGCGCCACCACTGCCGCGCATCGGCGGGCCCCCAGCTTCCGGACGCGGCGCAGGCGTCCAGCGTCTCGGCCAGCTCGGAGGCCGATTGGAAACGGTCCGAGGGACTCTTGGCAAGGCATCGCAGGATCGCCTGCTCCAGGTCGCCGGGAATATCCGGCTGCGAACGCGAAGGCGGTTCGGGGGTTTCGCGGACGTGAGCGACGATCTGCTGCATGGGCCGCTCGTAATCGAACGGCGGCCGTCCGACCAGCATGAAATACCCGACAGCCCCCAGAGAATAAAGATCGCTGCGCGAGTCCGGCTCCGAGTCCCCAATTGCCTGCTCGGGTGAAAGGAACTGCGGCGAACCGGTGATGGATCCGACCTGGGTCAACTGTTGCGAGCCGCTCTCGAGATTCGACACGGGCTTGGCCAGTCCGAAATCGAGCAGCTTGACGACGTCATATTGCCGCCCTCGCTGGGCCGCGAAGATATTCGCCGGCTTGATGTCGCGATGGATCAACCCCATGGCATGGGCTTCGCCGAGCGCATCGCACGTCTGCCGCAGCAGGTAGATCACTCGGCTTGCCGGTAACGGCCCGTACCGCGTGACGAGGTCGTGGAGACTGAGGCCCGGCAGAAACTCCATCACGTAGTAGAACGTCCCGTCATCGGTGCGGCCGTAATCAAAAATGTCGATGTTGTTCCAGTGCGAGAGCCTGGCGCTGGTGCGGACCTCGCGTTCGAATCGCGCGAGCACTTTGGGATCACCTGCCTTGTCGGGTCTGATCAACTTGACCGCGCACGGCCGCTTCAGCAGGCGGTGCTCGGCCAGATAGACTTCGCCCATCCCGCCGCGGCCGATCAGCCTCTTCAGGTGGTACTGTCCGAGCTGCCGCGCCTCGAACGCTTCGCGCCGCAAGCGGCCGATCGTCGCGACGCCCATCGTGCCGGCGACGGCGCACATCGTCAGCGAGAGAAACGTCTGCACGGCAAATGACGCATTCGCATTGACGGCTCCCGCGCAGCACGGACTGAACTGAATCATGCCGACCAGCAGCAGGAAGCTGGCCCCCGCCATGGCACCCAGCACGATGCCGGCCCGCTGCCATGTATTGGGTATGAACATGGCATACGTGAATATCAGCATCGTCCAGTGCCCGGTGAAATTCGGCAGCATCCGGTATTCGGCGGCCATGTAGTTCACGGTCACGTACTGGAAATACAGCATGAAGACCGACGGCAGGCCGAAGACGGCCAGTTCATGCCAGCGCAGCGAGCGTTCCGAAATCGGGCAACTGCGGCAAAGCAGAATACTGTTTACTCCCAGGACCAGCGTCACCGCAGCATGGGCCGCAAAAAGCGTCACCCAGCGGGGATCGCTCCAGGACACGATATACGCGTGCCACACAAGGAACGCCGCAAAGCCGGAGCACATCACCAGCGTGGCCGTGCGCAGCCTCGAGCGCAGAAGCTCGCGGGTCTCGGCGGTCAGTCCCGGCTCGGCCCCCTCGAGCATTCGCACGGCGACCGGACATGCCGCCCGCGCACCGTCCGGACTCGCTGAATCCGGCGTCGCTCGATCGGGCGTCGGTAATGAGGCACTTGAACCGTCGAGCGTCGCTTCGCCCGCTTCTCGCGCCAAGGATCTGGTCTGCTGGCTGTCCATTCGCTGATCACCCCTCACAAACACCTAGCAGGCCATCATATACACGATTCCAGGGTCGGACTATTGCGACGGCGATTTTCGCACGTCCTCGGCACAAGGAGTTGACAAGCTGGGGTTCGCCACGCAGGGCAAAAACGCCATGGCGGATGCCGAATGCCGGTATTCGGACGGATGTTTGCCTTCCTCCGGACTCCAGACTCCAGACTCCAGACTCCAGACTCCGGACTCCAGACTCCAGACCCTAACGAGTCTGGCCGGCCGGATGGTACGAGCGGTACCATTCCACGAAGCGGCTGATACCGACCTCGATGGGGGTCGCGGGACGGAAGCCGACGTCGCGCATCAGGTCGTCGACATCGGCGTAAGTGGCCGGAACATCGCCGGCCTGCATCGGCAATAAGTTCTTCTTCGCCTCGATGCCGAGGCACTTCTCCAGCGTCCCGATGAAGTGGAGCAGTTCGACGGGTTGGTTGTTGCCGATGTTGTAGATCTTGTAGGGAGCCGAACTCGTCCCCGGATCCGGGTGAGCGCCCGACCAAGTCGGATTCGGTTCGGGGATCCGGTCCGCCACGCGCACGATTCCCTCGACGATGTCATCGACATAAGTGAAGTCGCGCCGCATCTTGCCGTGGTTGTAGACATCGATGGTGCGCCCGGACAGTATCGCTTCCGTGAAGGAATAGAGCGCCATATCCGGCCGCCCCCAGGGACCGTAGACCGTAAAGAACCGCAGGCCCGTGGTCGGAAGGCGGTAGAGATGGCTGTAGGTGTGGGCCATCAGTTCGTTGGCTTTCTTCGTCGCCGCGTAGAGACTGACGGGGTGATCCACGTTGTGATGCACGGAAAACGGCATCTGCGTGTTCGCGCCGTACACAGAACTGGACGACGCATAGACCAGGTGCTTGACCTGGTTGTGGCGGCATCCCTCCAGCACATTCAGGAACCCGACGAGGTTGCTTTCCGCATAGGCGTGCGGGTTGGTCAGCGAGTACCGCACTCCGGCCTGGGCAGCCAGGTTGATCACTACGTCCGGCCGATGCCGCGCAAAGAACTGCTCCATGCCGGACCGATCCGCAAGCTCGAGTTGTTCGAAATGAAAATCCTGACGGCCGAGCAGCTGCGACAGCCGGTCCTTCTTCAACTGCACGTTGTAGTAGTCATTGAGGTTGTCCAGACCGAGTACTCGCTGGCCGCGCCCGAGCAGAGCCTTGCTGAGATGAAAGCCGATGAAGCCTGCGGCTCCGGTGACCAGTACGGTGCGCATGATATCGCGTCGACCTCCAGGAAAGGTTTTGTTTTCAAAGGCTGATGAAGCCGATCGCTGCATGCCTGGCCGGCTACGACGTGCGCCGCGTCTTCCGCGCAGTCCTGTCGGCCTGGACAACGGGCATGATGTCGACTTTGGTCCGTTCCAGTTTCTCGATACGTTCAGCCATCCGTTGCAGCAGGTCCGCGACTTCGCGGCCGGCGGCCTCGCCGAGGTGCACGGACAGTGCCTTTCGGGTCGTGGTGCTGAACTGCAGTTCCGCCGAAGCGTTTTCTTTGTGCTTCATGTTCCTGTTCTCTACTCGACTGTCACGCTTTTCGCAAGATTCCGTGGCTTGTCCACATCGCAGCCCCGCAGCAACGCGATATGGTAGGCCAACAGCTGCAAGGGGACGATATTGATGAGCGGCTGGGCCCAATCGTCGGCGCTGGGCACGCGAATGATGTCGTCTGCCAGTTCCGCGACCCGTTTGTCGCCGTTCTCGACAATCGCGATCACGGGCCCTCCGCGCGCCTTGACCTCCTGCAGGTTCGACATGACTTTGTCGTACACAAACCCTTTCGGGACGATGAACACGCTGGGAGTCCGTTCATCGACCAGCGCGATCGGGCCGTGCTTCATCTCGGCCGCGGGGTAGCCCTCGGCGTGGATATAGCTGATTTCCTTGAGTTTCAGAGCGCCTTCCAGGGCGGCGGGAAAATTGAACTGCCTTCCCAGGTAGAGAAAGTTGTTCGCCGATCCGTATTTTCGGGCCAGCCGGCGGACTTCGTCATCCGTCTGCAGTGCCTGCCGGATCAGGCTGGGCAGCGAGTGAAACGTCTCGACCAGCCTCTGACCGGCGTCGTAGCTGAGATGCCGCATGCGTCCGAAGTAGAGCGCCAGCAGCGACAGGACGAGGCACTGCGATGTGAAGGCCTTGGTGGAAGCGACCCCGATTTCGGGGCCCGCGTGCAGATAGACGCCGCCGTCGGCCTCCTGGGCGATGCTGCTGCCCACGACATTGCAGATCGCCAGGGTGCGGTGTCCCTTGCGTTTCATTTCGCGCAGGGCCCCCAGCGTGTCGGCCGTCTCGCCGCTTTGCGAGATCGCAAAAACCAGCGTGTCGTGCTCCACCGGCGGATTGCGATAGCGCAACTCGCTGGCATATTCGACTTCGACGGGAATCCGGGCGAACTCCTCGAGCAGGTATTCGCCCAGGAGCGCCGCATGCCAGCTCGTGCCGCAGGCCGTGAGGATGATGCGATTGACGCTGCGCAGCTGCTGCGGCGTCAGATTGAGCCCGCCGAAAACGGCGGTCGCGTCCTCCTCGCAGATGCGTCCCCGCATCGCGTTCTTCAGCGACTCGGGCTGTTCGAAAATTTCTTTCAGCATGTAGTGGGAATACCCGCCCAGCGACACTTCGTTCGCATGCAGCAGCAGGTTCTCCACGTTGTGCTTCACGCGTCCCAGGTCGCGGTTCGCGACCCGCAGACTGTCAGCCGTCACCAGGGCAATCTGATGGTCGGTCAGGTAAACGATCTTGTCGGTGTACCCGACCAGCGGAGACGCGTCGCTCGCAACAAAATGCTCGCCGACCCCGACGCCCACCACCAGCGGACTGCCCTGCCTCGCGGCAATCAACAAATCGGGATGCTCGCGAAACAGAAAGACGAGGCCGTAAGTTCCCCGCAACTCCGACAAAGCCGCCTGCACCGCCTCAAGCAGCCTCTGATGAGGATCCTCTCCGTTCTGAATCGGGGTCCGGGACAGTTTCTCGAGGTTGGCGGCGACCAGTTGCGCGATCACTTCGCTATCGGTGGCCGAACTGAAAACGAAGCCTTCGCTTTCGAGCTGTTCCTTGAGTACCTGGTAGTTTTCGATAACGCCGTTGTGCACGATCGCAACGACGCCGCCGCGTCCCAGATGCGGATGTGCGTTCGCCTCGGTGGGAGGACCGTGAGTGGCCCAGCGAGTGTGCCCGATGCCTATCGAACCGGGGAGGGGTGACTCGGCAATCGATTTGACGAGGCAATCGATGCGTCCTGTCGTCTTGCGCACCAGCACGTCCTGTTCGCCGGTCATGACCGCGATACCCGCACTGTCGTATCCGCGGTATTCCAGACGCTGCAGGCCTTCCAGCAGGAATTCCGTCGCGTCACGGCTTCCGATGTAACCAACGATTCCGCACATCGGCGCTGCTCCTCCAGTTCTCGAATCAGCCAGAAAAGACGCCCGCAAGAGCAGGTCGGGCGAGCCTGGACGCGCCGGACGTCCCCCGGTCGGTCAGGACACGCCCGCCTCTACCGGCGGCTTCCGTATTAAGATCTTCGCCACCCTAATCCCCGTGCCGGAATCGGCATTTGCCACCGCTTCCGAAGTGTTTCAGTTCCAGCCGAGGATCAACCCATCGCGAGTAGAATTATTGCGAGAACCTATGAGCATCGTAACCGGCCGCAAAACCGATGCAATATGACGGGTTTTCCCCATGCTCCGACTCTATATCCCGGCACATAGTGCAAATGGAGGTTCGCGCCCCTATCCCCGCTGGCGTATATTAGGGAACTGTTAAACGCGGCGCTGACCATTCGGATCATTCGGAACGACTCTTACGATTTAAGGGCACAAGCAGCATGACGCCGAATTCACCACAAAAGTCGACGGTTTCTGAAAACCTGCAAAACGCAATCAACGACAAGACTGCGAAGATCGGCGTGGTCGGGCTGGGCTATGTGGGCCTGCCTCTGGTTCAGGCCTTCATCCGAGCCGGATTCCGCACGATCGGCTTCGATGTGGATGCCGAGAAGGTCCAGTTGCTGCGTGCCGGCAAGAGCTACATCAAGCACATCGATGCGGGCTGGATCAAGACCTGCGTCGAGGACGGCACGTTCGCCCCCACCGCCGACATGCAGCAACTCGGCCAGGCGGACGCAATTCTGATCTGCGTTCCGACGCCGCTGAACGACAGCCGCGATCCGGATCTGTCCTACATCGAATCGACGACGCGGTTCATCGCGAAAACCCTGCGGCCGGGACAGCTCGTAGTGCTCGAAAGCACAACGTATCCCGGCACGACGCGCGATGTGGTGCTGCCCATCCTGAACGAAACAGGGCTGAAGGTCGGCAAGGACTTCTTCCTTGGCTTCAGCCCGGAACGCGAGGATCCGGGGAACCCGGATTTTTCGGCCAGCCGCATTCCCAAGGTGGTCGGCGGGATCGATCCCATCAGCCTTGCGCTGGCGAATTCGCTTTACGCTTTCGCCGTCGTCAAGACCGTGCCGGTTTCGAACTGTGAAATCGCCGAGGCGTGCAAGATCCTCGAAAACACCTACCGCTCGGTGAACATTGCGATGGTCAACGAGTTGAAGGTGCTGTTCCAGCACATCGGGATCGACATCTGGGAAGTGATCGACGCTGCCCGCACCAAGCCGTTCGGCTTTCAAGCTTTCTACCCGGGTCCCGGATTGGGCGGACACTGCATTCCGATTGACCCGTTCTACCTGAGCTGGCTGGCCCGCAAGCACGAACGATCGACGCGTTTCATCGAACTGGCGGGCGAGATCAACACCAGCATGCCGGAGTATGTGGTGTCCCGGGTGGCCGAAGCGCTCAACGACGTCGGAAAGCCGGTGCGCGGCAGCAAGATCGGAATGCTCGGCGTGGCCTACAAGAAGGACGTGGACGATCCGCGCAAAAGCCCTTCGTTCAAGCTCCTGGAACTGCTGCTCGCGCGGGGCGCGGTCGTCAGCTACAACGACCCGCACATCCCGGTCCTGCCCAGCATGCGGCATTACCACGTCCCCCGGCTGGCGAGCGAGCCACTCACCGCGGAATACCTGGCTTCCCAGGATTGCGTGCTTATCGCCACGGACCATTCGGCATACGACTGGCAATTCGTGGTCAAGTACGCGCGGATGATTATCGATACCCGCAACGCCACGAAGAACGTGACCGAAGGCCGCGACAAAATCTACAAAGCTTGAAAATCCTCGCCGCGGCGGGAAATCCAAGACGGCCCCATTGTCGTCGATCAATTAGAGCCTGAAGCTGTCTGACAAACGTCGGCGCCCGATCGGGTCGCGTCGACGGTCAGGGGCGGCCCTCGGACCGGGCCGAAGCCCGTTTCGCTTCATTTACCGGCGATCTTCGCAACACCGTAAGGCCGTAGATCGGTCGCAAGGGGGATGCCATGTCTTTTCGAAACAGCCTTTCCGCCCTTTGCCTGGCCCTGGTCATGTTGTGCCCGGCCCTTTTCCCGCCAGCGCTGGTGCGTGCCCAGGGATTCCTGCTGGACGATCGGGAGGGGGAACATCATCGCCTGCCGCGCCCGATCATTATCGTTCCGCCGCCGAGACCGCCGCATCCCGTCCCCCCGCCGCACGACACCTACAAGATCAAGGAACTGGCCGTAAACGCCACGCTGCAGGATCAGGTGGCGAAAGTCCAGGTGACCCAGTCGTTCGTCAACACGGGCAGTCGCCAGATGGAAGTTTCGTTCGTCTTTCCGCTGCCCTACGACGGCGCCGTCGACCGCATGACCTTTCTGGTAGACGGCAAGGAATACGATGCGAAGCTGCTCACCGCGCAGGAGGCTCGCCGCATCTACGAGGAGTACGTGCGCCGCAACCAGGATCCGGCTCTGATGGAGTGGCTCGGCACCGGCATGTTCAAGACAAGCGTGTTCCCGGTCCCGCCAGGAGCCGAGCGCACGGTCACCCTCCGCTACAGCCAGGTATGCCGGAAACGGGACGGACTGACCGAACTGGTCTTTCCGCTCAGCACGGCGAAGTACACGTCGCACCCGGTGGAAAAAGTCTCCGTGCGCATCGCCCTCCAGAGCGAGGCGAAGATCAAGAACATCTACAGCCCCTCGCACCCCGTGGACATTTCGCGTTCCAGCGACCGCAACGCCGTCGTGTCGTTCACGAGAACCAACGAAGTGCCGACGTCCGACATGGTTCTGATGTACGACGTGGGCAACGCCGAAGTCGGCGCCAGCCTGCTGAGCTACCGGCCCAAGAAAGACGACGAGGGATATTTCCTGCTGCTCGTCAGCCCGGACATCAAGAGCCCCGAGAAGGAGAGCATCAAGAAGACGGTGATGTTCGTCGTCGACAGGTCGGGAAGCATGAGCGGCAAGAAGATCGACCAGGCGAAAGGCGCCTTGCGGTTTGTCTTGAACAATCTCAACGAAGGCGACTTGTTCAACATCGTGGCGTATGACAGCGCGGTGGAGAGTTTCCGGCCGGAACTGCAGCGGTTCACGAAGGAGACCCGCGACGCGGCCTTGGGATTTGTCGAAGGCATCTATGCCGGCGGCAGCACCAACATCGACGGCGCGCTGCAGACCGCCCTGAGCCAGCTGAACGACGAAAAGCGGGCCACCTACATCGTCTTCCTGACCGACGGACTCCCGACCACAGGCGAGCGCAACCCGGCGAAGATCATCGACAGCGCCCGCAGCCGAAACCGCGTGCGGGCCAGAATCTTCTCGTTCGGAGTGGGATACGACGTCAACAGCCGCCTGCTCGACCAACTGTCGCGAGCCTGCCGCGGCGAGAGCGAATACGTGCGACCCGACGAGGACATCGAATCGCAGGTCAGCAAACTCTATTCGCGGATCGGCGCCCCCGTGCTCACCGACCTGAAGATCGGTGTGGACATGGAATCGTTTCCCAAGGAACGCGGTTCGGTCATCAGCCGCGTCTATCCGCGCGATGCGTACGATCTGTTCGCCGGCGATCAGCTCGTCGTAGTCGGCAGGTACAAAGAAGGCGGCGACGCCAAGGTAACCATCGAGGGGAAAGTCGGCGAGCAGCAGCAGAAATTCGACTTCGCGGGGAAGTTCGCCGCGCAATCCGGCGACGAAACCAATGCGTTCGTCGAGAAGCTGTGGGCGGTCCGCCGCGTCGGCGAGATCATCGATGAAATCGACCTGCACGGCAAGAACAACGAACTGGTCGAGGAACTGGTGAAACTCTCGACGCAGCACGGCATCATCACGCCGTACACGTCATTCCTTGCGGACGAAAACGCCAACGTGCGCGACATGGCTCGCAGTGAGCGGGCCGCCGGCGCGGCGCTGGACGCACTCAGCATGGAAGGCGGCTACGGCGGCTTTGCCCAGCGCGACTACAAGGCCCAGCTGCAAAGGGCCGCACAGCCCGCCGCGCCGGGAATGGGCGGCGGTTTCAGCCTGGAAGCCGCTCCGGCAGGCCGCGCGGGCGCAGGAGCCCCTGCGGACTCCGGTTTTGTGGTGCGTGAGGAACGCGAGAAAAGCCCGCGTGCCCAGACCGTTCAGCAGGTAGGCAGCAAGACGTTCTTCCTGCGCGAGGGACGCTGGTTCGATTCCGCGCTGACCGAGGAACAGGAAAAGAACGTGCGCAACATCGAACGATACAGCCCCGAGTACTTCGAACTGGCCAACCGGCACGGAAAAGACGCCGCGAGATATATGGCGATCGAAGGCCCGGTGACCGTCGTGCTCGACGGTCAGGCTTACGCGTTCTAGGTCTGCCGTTTAGTCGAACTGGCTGTCCATGCCCAGTCGCATCTTGAGCTGATCAAACTGGTGGGAGAATTGATCGCTCGACGAGTGGACGTGCTCCGCTTCCGTGATGAACTTGATGTCCGGATCGAGCGGCAAGCCGTGAGCGGTAAGCACTTCTTCGAACTCGTCGAGCGATTGGCCGTACATGATCAACAGTTTGTGCTCGTCGAACTGGACTTCCAGGGGAATGCTCGGGTTCAGCACGGCGATGCCCGCGCAACCGTCGTTCAGCAGCAGTTCCTCAAAGTCCCACAAGGTGCTCTTAAGAACCGGCGCGTCGATGTGCTCGCGAAAGAGGTCCTCGTGCCCTCCGCTCGGCCGGTGATGGCTGGTCTCCAGGACCACATCCAACTCCCCGCCCAGCGGTTCGATCATGTCCATGAACAACTCGAACAACTTCTCCTTCGAGGCCGAGGCCATCAACACGGGAACCCGGTGCTTTCTGTCTTCGTCCTGATACGCGTCGTGGCGATACCCCTGACGCGGAACGACCTGCAGGTCGTACGAGGGGCGCACCGCATCCGTCAATCGGAATTCGCCGTAGCGAAACACGCCGAGATGGGCTTCCAATTCCTCTTCGGAAAGGTGCTCGAAGCTGCTGTGCTGAGGAGCGGAAACTTCATTCTCGTGGATCGGACTGCGGAAGAACTTCTTGAGAAACCCCATCGTTTTCCTCAGTTTCAGTCGCTGGCCGCCAGGCCGGGACGGTTTATCTGCGGTCGCAAACGCTTCTTTACGAATCGTACGTCACGATTTGGAGAATCCTCCGCAGCCCGAACCAATGCCCGCACCGTTTTGCACTTCGCAGGCTGCTTGATCCGAAAATCGCGAATCTCCCGCATGACCCTTACGATCTGCCGCCACGGCATCCGGGATTGGCGTTGCATGAACCCCCGAAAATCGCGTGGCTTTTTCGTACCGTCCCTGGATACCCCCTGTGTTTCCGTGGCCTGACTTCCGAAAGCCGAAACGGATACACGCGGAACACCGACTGAGCGCGAACATGGAAAGCGGCTCGTATCGATCCGTTCCCTCCTGAGAAGTTTAGCACCCCTTTGAAGTGGTGCAGGAAAAGGGTTCAACCGCGCACCATGAAATTCCACGCCGTGGATAGCCAAGTCGTCATATCGGACATTGTTTCCCAGGCGTCTGTTATATTGTGGGCCGGACGGCAGGACTCAGGTCTCCCGCAGCAGTCGTCTTCGCCACTGCAGTCGCATGCATCGGCGGGTCCCAAGGACGTGGCGCTTATTCGGATGTTGTTGACTCGAAGAGCGTTCCGGCCCGATCCGCGACTGCTAGCCCTGGGAAGGCCCCAATGCGCGAGCCCTGTCGCCGGCCAGCCACTCGCCGCGATCTTCATTGGGAACAAAGAGGAACAGATCATGCCCCACGGCCGCAGTATCCGCGAAGGACAGAGCCACTTTGCCGCCGGTCGCCATGCGGTCGCCCAGCGGCTCGAATCACTTGCCGTGGACATTTGGCTCGGTGCACTCTTGCTGTTCTGTGCGGCATCTGGCTGCGGCACTTCGCCCCCCGCTGTTCCGGCGGAAGCCTCGCCGACAGTCGATTCTCAGCCGGCCGAATCTTCCGCCAGCGCGAGCGAGTCCCCCGCCCCCGCCTCGCCGAGCGCTCCCCGCGAAACTTGGGATGTGTTCTATATCGAAGGCTCGCAGATCGGACACGGGTGGACTCGATACGAACGCGTTACCGAGAACGGCCGGGAACTGTTGAACATCAAAGGCGAACAGTCGATGGCCATCCGGCGCTTCGGACAAAAGATCACTCAGCAAATCAAGCTGGAGTCGTGGGAATTGCCGGACGGGCAGGTCTTGCGTTTCACCAGCGAGATGTACGACGGAACGGCGAGGATCACCTCGAAGGGCGTTTATGAAAAGGGCCAGATGAAGATCGAAACCACGACCCTGGGCAAGACGCAAGCCGCCTCGATACCCTGGGACCCGTCGTGGGGAGGTTTTTTCTCCAGCGAGCAGCGTCTGGAACAAAGGCCGCTGAAACCAGGGGAAAAGCGGGCATTTCTTGCCCTGATGCCCATATTTAACCAAGCGAGCCAAGTTACCTTCGAGGCGACCGGACGGGAGTCCACCGAGTTGCTCGATGGCAAGCGGGAACTGCTGCATGTGAAGTCCACTGTGCAGATTGGACAAACCACAATCGCCTCGGACAGTTGGACCGATGAGTCAGGCGCGACTTTGAAAAGTGTTCTGCCCAGTTTGAATCAGGTGTCCTACCGCACCACCAAGGAACGTGCCCTCGCAGAACCGGCACAATCGAGCAACTTTGATCTGGGAACCAGTTCCGTGGTCAAGGTCGAGCGGAAACTCGAACGACCTCACGATACACGCCGCATCGTGTACCGAGCCACAATGCCCAACGGAGATCCGGCACGCCACTTCGAAAGCGGCGCAAGCCAAATGGTGCGGAGCATCGATGAGCACAATGCGGAAATCACGGTCAGAGCGCTGCGTCCCGATTCGCCGCAGGATTCCTTTCCGGCCGATGCGGCCCCCACAGAGGCCGAACGCAAGCCGAACGGCTTTCTGCAAAGCGACGACGCGGAAGTGAAAAGGCTGGCAGTCTCCGTCGCTGCGGGTGAAACCGACCCGTGGAAGATCGCCTGCACTCTTGAGCGACTCGTTCGAGACACGGTTCGAGTCAAAGATTTTTCGCAGGCAGTCGCCACTGCAGCCGATGTGGCCAGAACTCACGAAGGTGACTGCACGGAACATGCGGTGCTGCTGGCAGCCATGTGCCGTGCGCGGGACATCCCGGCTCGCGTCGCGATCGGACTCGTCTATTTCGGACCGGTCGGAGGATTTGCCTACCACATGTGGACCGAAGTCTGGATCGACCGGCACTGGGTTCCCATCGACGGCACGCTGGGACGGGGGGGAATTGGCGCGGCACACTTGAAGATCACGCACTCCAGCCTCGAAGGCTCGGACTCCTTCACCGCGTTCCTGCCGGTCATCGAGCTGCTCGGGCAGCTGAAGCTCGAAATCACGGCCATGGACGAAGGCGCGTGAACCTCCGCCGCAAACCGCCGATCCCGGTTCTTGCGATGCCGGATGCCGGATGGGATTTGTGTTGCTCCGGACTCCGGACTCCAGACTCCAGACTCCGGACTCCAGACTCCAGACTCCAGACTCCTTCCCCTTCGGCCGCGACTTGGAAACCGTTGGACGATCCCCTAAGATTACGGGCGGTTCAACGAATACCGGTCGTGTTTCGCTGGAATCTCAACGGCGAGAGGGGTCCGAGGCGTCTGCAGCCCAGATCAACCTGGGACCCGAGTCGACCGCACAACCATTAACCCCGTCGCAAGTTACGTTGATCCTGCAGCTCCGCGTCCGACAATGCGAGCTGGCGTTGTCCAGGAGAACTGGTGATGTCCGAAGCCATACCGGAACGTAGAGGAACCCGCGTGACTTTTCTCGACCAGACGGGAGCCAAGTCCGTCGACGCGGTAATCGCGGACAGTGTGACGGTCAAACGAATCCTGCCAAACATCATCACGAAGATGAACTTGCCGGTGATGGGTCCGGATGGCCAGCCGATGAGCTACAGCCTGGACCACAAAGAGGGAGGTCGGCGTTTGCGCGAGGAACAGACGCTTGTGGAAGCGGCCGTTCGTGATGGCGACCATTTGATCGTTTACCCGGAGATCGTGGCTGGGTAAGTTAGCGGTAGCAGCGGGTCTTTCGGCACGGATCTCGTCGCTGCCGGGAAATCGCGGCCCCTGGCGATGCAGGACGGGGCGAGGAGCGTGAGGATGTCCGATTCACCTCGAATTCGACGGTTGCGCAGCGACTATCGCGCGATGGAGAAACTGCGGGCCGACAGTTCAATTCTCGAGTTTGCTTTTCCTGCGCGGCCGGCCGGCGTTCCCGAGGCTTACGTCATTCGCTTCCTGGGGCGAGGCCTGTTTCGAGTGCCCGGTTCCTCCGAGGTTTACTTTCGCGAACAGCACGAGGTGAGCATTCGTCTTGGCGCCGGGTATCCGCGCATGATGCCCGAGATTTCCTGGAAGACACCCATTTTTCACCCGAATGTCTCGTCGAACGGGGTCGTCTGCCTGGGGGGTTACGGCACGTACTGGGTACCGAGCCTGAGCCTTGACGAGCTGTGCATCATGCTCTGGGACGTCGTTCGTTATGCGAACTTCGATGTGGACAGTCCGTACAACCGCGAGGCGGCGTTCTGGGCAAAGAACCAGCCGGCCGGCGCATTCCCCGTCGACAGGCGGCCGCTTCGCGATCGAGTTGCAGGAGTTGCTCCGCGCGACTCCCTCCGCAAGCCGCCCATCGTTGTGCCGCCCGGATCGGGATTGGCTCGAGATGCGTTCTCCGACTTCAGCGATGTGATCGATGCCGAGGTCCTCGAACCGGAAGAGTCGGAGATTCTCTTCATCGATTGAATGGCTTCGCCACCAGCATTTCCGCCAAACGCCGACATGCCCGATGTACCTTGATGATGCGGATCGTTACTCCCGTTTGCGACTGATTGCCTGGTGGGACCAGACCCGCCTGGCCCGTGCGAGGATTCTGGTCGTGGGCGCGGGCGCGCTGGGCAACGAAGTCCTCAAGAACCTGGCCCTGGTGGGAGCGGGCACGCTGCACGTCGTTGATTTCGACAAGGTCGAGGAATCCAACCTCACCCGCTCGACGCTGTTTCGCGACCGTGACTGCGGGCGTCCCAAAGCGCTGGCTGCTGCGGCTGCGCTGCGAGACCTGAACGCCGACACTCGCGTCATACCGCACGCCGGAAACGTCATGACCGACGTCGGCCTCGGGCTCTTCCGAGACGCTGATGTCGTCATCGGCTGCCTCGACAATCGCGAAGCCCGGCTCTGGGTCAATCGCCAATGCTGGAAAGTGAGCACGCCGTGGATTGACGGCGGTATCCAGGAAATCAACGGCGTGGTCAAGGTCTTCGTCCCGCCTGCAAGCGCCTGCTACGAATGCGGCATGACCGAGAACGACTACCGGCTCATCAACCTGCGATACAGCTGCCCGCTGCTGAGGCGCGAGGACATCGCCGCCGGCAAAGTGCCCACCTCCCCCACCATCGCCTCGATCGTGGGCGGCCTGCAGACTCAGGAAGCGCTCAAGCTGCTGCATGGACTTCCCGTCGCGGCGGGCGAAGCACTCGTCTTCAACGGCGTGGCCAATCAGTTCTACCGGACCGCATTCCAGCGGCGCGAAGACTGCCTCAGTCACGAGACCTACGAAGAAGTCCGGGAGTTGCCCATCTCGGCAGCCGGCACTGCGGCGGAGTTGTTCTCCGCGGCGCGGAGTCTTCATCCCTCCACCGAGCCGCTGCGTCTTCTCCTGGACCGTGACCTGGTGACCGAGACGGAGTGCGGCCAGTGCGGCGAACGCAAAAAAGTCATGCGGCCGCTGTATTCGACAGGCATCGAACTGGCGCGCTGCAATCGCTGCGGCGAAATCGGAAAGCCCATCATGCAGCACGTTGTGGTCGAAGGCGATTTGCTTGCCAACGAGACGCTGGAACAGTTGGGCATACCCCGATACGACATCGTGCGGATTCAAGTCTCGGATCGGGAAATACCGCTGCTGCTGGCCGGCGACCGACCGACCGTTCTGGACCCCGCACACAGCATTAACGCCGCGGATCATCAGGGTCTGCGCGAAAATGACGGAGTGAAGAGTACAACAGTTTGAATGGATTAAATCCTGCGCTATCCCTTGGTTTTTGCGAAGCAACCGACGGTGCCACTTGAGCAGTTCGGACATCGACCTTGGTGATCTGGAACACATCGTCCCAGAGCGGAAGATGCGTCCCGACCGGGATAGCCACTACGCCGTGGCTACCGTCGGACAGCCCTCGGATCGGGATCCGCCTGTCTTCGTCGAACTGGATGCGATCCTGGACGCTGAGGACCATGCGTTGAGCGACACCCGCGTCGAACTGGGCGGAGTGCTGCTCGGCGGACACTTCCAGGACTCGGACGGCAAACCGTTCGTATTCGTGACCGACGCCTTGCGGGCCCGGCATTATGAAGCCACGAAGGGCTCCTTCAAATTCACTCACGATACGTGGCAGGAAATCACCCGGCAGCGCGAGGGCTACGATCCCGGCACGAGAATCGTCGGTTGGTATCACACGCATCCCGGATGGGGCGTTTTCCTTTCGGGAATGGACCTGTTCATCTGCGAACATTTCTTCAACCGGCCTCTGGACCTCGCGCTGGTCATCGATCCCTGCCGGGGTGAGCGGGCCTTTTTTCAATGGTCTGACGCAACCCCGCGCCAAGTTCAGCAAAGCAGCGGCTATTACCTGGTCGCTTCCCGATTCCGACAGCACGAACTCGACGCATATGCCCGTCTCTTTGCGGGAGATAACGAAATGTCCCAAGACCCACGCGTCCGAAATCTGACCGCCTCGCCTGCTCCGTCCGTCGTCATCAACGAATCGAACCGTTCGTGGCAGACCCTGGCCGTGCTCGGCTCGCTGACCGTTCAGTTGGCCGTGCTGGCCCTGCTTTTCTGGCGATTCGCGGCAGAGTCGTCCGGATCCCGCGACGCAGCGATTCAAGCAAACGCCGCCCAGCAAGCGCTCGCGGAACTGACCGTTTCACGGATTCGCGAACACGAATTGAACGCGAAGGCCGAGGTGCTCGACGCGGTCGTCGGCAAGACGCCTGACGGCCAGCAGGGACTCGTCTCATCGCTGCTGGAAAAGAGCAACGAAGCCGAGGATCTCCGATCCAATCTCCGAGGGCAGCGAGCCCTCCAGCAGGAAACCGACCGGCGGCTCACTGCCGTTCAGGCCGATCTGCAGAAGTCCAACAAGCGCAACGAGCAACTGGCCGCCGAAGTCGAACGCATGCAGATCGTGCTCGCTGAACTTCGGACCAAGAACTCGAAGCAGGAGCAGCAGATAGCCGAATTGCAGGGGCAATCAGGCACGGCAGCCGATGGTTCCACCGCCGAATCGGAAGCTGCGGACCCGCCGATTTGGGAATGGCCCGGCGTGCAGCTCGGCGTAGCAGTTGGACTGCTTGGCTTAATCACGCTGGCAGTCGTCCGGTATCGGCGATTTCAGGGCAGTTCGCAGCCGACTTCCGATATTCCTAACCGTGCGGGCGAATAGAGATTGGCGGTTTTCGAAACCGACCACTCCAAACCACCCGCCCGGCGATCCACCGGTGCGAAAATACTCCCAGGCCCGGAGGAGCGTCCATCGTGCCGAGCGAAACCCGTTGCGAACGGCTTGCCGCGGAACTCCACGCGATGCGTGCGATCCAACAGGACAGCAGCATCCTGGACTTTCACTGGACGGGCACGCCGCCCGATCAATACACCCTTACTTTTTACGGACGCAGCATACGACGGCGAGCCGATTCGCCCGGCGAACTGGAGTTCGTGCAGCGTCACGAAGTCGAAATCCGCCTGCCTGCCCGATATCCGGCCCAGCCGCCGGACATACGCTGGCTGACTCCGATCCTGCACCCCAACATTTCTTTTTCCGGACTGGTTTCGCTGTCCGACATCGGATTGGGCTGGGATCCGGATCTTGGTCTGGACCTGATCTGCGAGCGGCTCTGGGATGTCGCGCGATACCAGTTCATTAATTCGACGCGTATTCACAATCCAGCCGCGTTTGAATTGGTAGTGAGACCGCGGCACATCCGGCTGCCCACGGACGCGAGACCGCTGCGAGGCGTGTCGCCCGAGCGGTGCCCGCCCCGAGTCGCAAATCCACTAGCCGTTTCCGATGACCCGATCGACGCGCCGATCCGGTTCACTTCTCCCCTGCGCCATCATTGGCCGCGTCGCAGACTGTATTACATCGGACCGACATGAAGCACGCGAGGAACGGGTCCGCAGACCTCTGCAATGTGCCGAGGCACGTTGAGCCGGCGGGCAGGCGGGACGATAATCGACGTCCGCTTCATGTTTAACAACCGCATCGGAAGCCGGCGCCCGGCCGGGGAGGAAACTGCTCGTGGAATGTCTTCTGACGTTCCTGTTTCTGCTGGTTGCCGCGATTTTTCTCGTCGGTTCCGTGACAAATTCGTACGCGAACCGCTCGCGCCGGCGGTTCGTGTATGAGAGCCTGGCCAGACGCTACGCGGGTTCTCGCGTTCCAGGCGGCTTCCTGAATCCCATGACGCTGCAACTTCGTTACGGCGACACCCGCGCGTCGCTGCGTGAAACTTCGTCCAGCTGGCCTTACCGGCAGACTTGCACCGAGCTGACCATTGCCTGGCCCGATTTCGCATTCCGCTGCGAGATACTCCCGAGAAAGGTGGTCGTCGGTTTCCCGGCAGATCGCTATCGGAGTGAGTTCGCGACGGGGGACGCGGCCTTCGACGACGAGTTCGTTGTCAACGGAACCGATGAAAAGGCCACCCGGCAATTGGTGCGGGACGGAGTGCGCTGGCAGATTCGAAGGATTTCGCAGCTCTTTTACAGCAACTCCGTCTGCATTCTGATCCAATTCGGTCAGATCATCGTCCGCAAGCCCGACTCGCTGTGGAAGCTCGACGATCTTCAGTTATTCGTCGAGCGGTCGCTGGAACTCTACGACCAGATCATGCTCACTCGCGCCAGCGGAATTGAATTCCTCGACAGCGACGAGGCCCAAACGCTCGAGGATGTGATTTGTCCGGTCTGCGGCGAGACCATCGCGCGGCAGCTCGTATTCTGCCGCCGCTGCAAGACGCCCTACCACGCCGACTGCTGGGAATTCGTCGGAGCCTGCTCGGTTTACGGCTGCGGAGAAAGACGCTGTCTCAGCCCGCAATCGGCGCGCGCGGCAAGCGGGCCGCATGCGAACATGCCGGCAGCGCCGCCGCGCGGCTCGGATTCCGGGCAGCAGCCAGGCTGATAAAGGATCAGAGCCGCGCCGAGAATCATCGCGCGCTGTTCCCGGGCGGCTTGAGCGGGTGCGTCAAACGTCGCAGGTTTCGATGGCCTGCTTCAGTCCGCCCAGAGGTTCGCGGGTCGGAATGAACTCGTGGCCGACGAATCCCTTGTAGCCGATATCCACGAGCGCCTTCATTGCGGCTCGGAAGTTGATTTCCTGATTCTCGTCCAATTCGCCGCGACCGGGATTTCCGGCCGTGTGCACGTGGAAGATCGAATCCTTGCACTGGTGGATACGCCGGACTAGGTCCCCGTCCATGATCTGGACGTGATAGAGATCGAACAGCAGCCCCAGACGCGGCGAGCCGACTTTGTGGATGATGTCCATGCAATAATCGACATGATCACCCTGATACCCGGGATGTCCCTTCATCGGATGATCCGTCGCGCGGGTATTGAGAATCTCGATCGCGAGATTGATCTTCTTCTTCTCCGCGTAGCCGACGATCTTGCGGAACCCATCGACGCAGTTCTTCGCGCCCTGTTCGGGGTCGATCCGGGGACGGTTCGCCGGCAGCTTGCTCAGGTCGGGGTTCTGGCCGTCGGCCGGCGGACCGGAGTCCTCGGCATAACCGGTGAATGTGATGACCGTTTGAATTCCCGCGTCGACGCACTGGTCGATACGCTTGCGGAGCATCTCGATACACATTTCCTGGTACTTCGGGTTGTTCATACCCTGCACGAACAGATGGCTCGGAGAAATCGCGCAGGTCAGGCCGTGCTTCTTCAAAGTCGGCCAAACTTCGGGTTGAACGAGTTCGACGCTCTTGCAGCCCAGGCTCTTGGCCTTGATGCACAGCTCATCCAGAGTCCAGTAATCGGCAAAGCACCATTCGACGACCGAATGGTTGATGTTTCCCCGCAGCGTCATTGTCGACTCCTCTTTGCTGAAAACCCGGGACGACATGGCAAAGGCCCCGGCCGCACCCGCGGCCGTTTGCAGCCAAAGGCGTCGGCTGATTGCACTGCGTGACGAATTCGATTCCCGCATGGCCATATTGCTCCGGTGATTGGTGACGATCGGTCCTCGCGCTCGATCAGGGGCCCTATTATGGGCCCTTCTTGATCCAAAGAAAAGAATCGACCGCGCCGGATGTCATGCCCGGCGCCGAACGCGTTTCATAATTCACGATCCTCTTGGGGAGAGCCGGCCCGGCGGGGCCGGTCAGGGGACACGGCCCCTCCCGCGTCGCGAGGGTGAATTGGATGTTTCAAGCACGTTCTCAAGCCAGGATTTCCCGCTTGCGCTCGATGTAGTCCCAGACGACGAACCGATCAAGATCCCGCCCGGCCGTGAAGAAGACCCTGCCCTTGGTCGACTCGGCCACCCGGTAGGCGAAGCGGATGTCCTCTTCCGACTGCGACCAACTCGGCACCAGGAAGATGTTGATCGTGATGCCCTCCCGCTGACACAGCAGCGCCTCGCGCATCGTGGCCGCCTCGGTCAGCGGATCCGGCGGATACAGCAGATAGAGCCATGAGCCGTCGAAGTGCGCGGTCGGCAGCCCATCGGTGATCAGGATCACCTGCCGGTTCGGCGTGTCCTGCGCGGCGAGCAGCTGCCTGGCCATCTGCAGCGAACGCTGGATGTTGGTGAAGTGCGGCGGAATCTGCAGCTCGCTGATGTCGTCGCGACTCATGTCGATCCGGAACCGCACGATCGGATCGAACAGCGTAACCGGTTTGGGCAACAGATCAATGACCTCGGCCGGACGCCGCAGGCGAGCGAATGTGTACATCTCGATGAAATGCAGGAAATCGCCCGGATATTCGCGGCGAATCAGGCCTTCGAGAGCCAGGCCCATGCGTTTCACGTTGATGTACTGGCCGTCGTAACGCATCGAACCGCTCATATCCATGATCACCACCGATGCACACTTCGGCGTGTTTCGAGTCCGGTGGATTTCGATGTCCTCGGCCTTCAACCGCAACGGCAACTGCCTCCCCCGGCGCACCATGGCGTTGACGAACGTCTGCGGAATGTCCATATGCGTGACGGAATCGCCGAACTCATACGGCTTCGTCCGCTGCAGTTCCACGGCGCCTTCGCCCGTCACCGGACCTTGATGACGGCCGGTCCGCGACGGTTGAAGATGGCTGAAGATCCGTTCGAGCAAACGTCCTTGAAACAACCGGTAGGCAAGCGGCGTCAACTGGAATCCCCGCGTTCCGCGCTCGAGCCCCTGCTGCTCGGCCAGATCGCGGATGTAGTCGTCGATCATCTGCTGCATTTCCTGAAGACGTTCCATATCTCCAGGCTCGGTGAACTCCGCCAGGGCCTCGAGGTCGATCACGGCGATCTGCGCCGTCTCGCGCGCCTGCTCAAGCTGCTTGAGCAGTTCCTCGATCTTGTCGAGTTCTTCCTTGACGGCGAGCGATTCTTCGATCGAAAGAGGCGTCCGGCCGGTGAATGCGTACTTGGACGCCAATTCGTCAATCTGGTACTTATTGCCCAGCGACTCGATCACTCGCAGCAGGCCCTTGGAGAACGGTGAAGCTTCTTCGCCCGAGGCATACCAGAGCCGCTCGAGTTCGTAGATCTGCTCGGTTTCCGTCGCCAGCTCGTATCGTGCCGCATGGCGCCGGGGCGGCACCGTGCGCTCGACCTCCGAGCGATAGGCCGCGCCGGCCTTGCTCTGAACCGATTCCGTTTCGTATTTGGCGAGGATCTTGCGTTTGCGTTCGAGCAGCATCGCCATCAGCGCATCGAGACTCGGCCCGAGTCCGGCAATCTGACTCGGATCAATGCGTATCGCCCGCGCAAGCTCCTCTTCGGTGAGACGCCGCCGGCTGCCGTACATCAGCATGTGTTCGAACGCCGGCGATACGGCATCCGGCGGAGGCTGCGTGGGACTGGGGAAATTCCGAGGGTCGTACTTCTGGTACGTGTGCAAGACGCCGCCGAGTCGCTGCTCTTTCGCCATGCTCAGTCCAACCCGACCTCGCTTAGGTCTGTTTTCCGGCTGCTCATCGGTTGATCTCGTAAACGACGGAACCCCGATGCTGGGATCGCGAGATCTTGTCCATCGAATACAGCCCGGCGAGAACGAACTCCACGCACGATGCCCGCATGGCCGGATCGCTGGCGGCGTTCACCTCGAAGGCCTTGTCCCAGACCGGAGGAACCCGCTTCAGCAGGCCGGCGTATTTCTCGGATGAAATCAGGTCGCCGACTTCGATCTTCACTCCCTTCGAGAAAATCTCCGCGATTTCAGCCAATCCGTGCCTGTCCACGTACTCGTCGAACACCGTGCGGATGGCTTCCGCCATGACGGCATCCAGCACCTGCCGGTCGCTCATCTGATGGCTGCCCATCAGGTCCAGCTCGAGCTTGCCCAGAGACGACGAGTACAAATGTCCGAGGTCGCTGATCCGGGGCACGGCAGGCCGTTCGCCCAGCACAACCGCACGCTGCCGCGCGGACGCGACCATCGTCCGGTAATTCGCGATGCTGAAGCGGGCACTGACTCCCGACTGCTGATCGACATATTTCGACTTGCGGGCCTGAATCGTGATCTGCTCGATAATTTCCCGCATGAAATACGGCACGACGACCGGGTACTGGCCGTCGAGTTCCACCGCGGCCTCCTGCTCCATGATCTGGATGCCGAGATCCCGGTCCCGCGGATAGTGAGTGTGGATCACGGAGCCGATTCGATCCTTCAACTGCGGGATCACCTTGCCGCTGCGGTTGTAAGTCGACGGATTGGCCGAGAAGAGCATCACCACGTCGATCTCGAATCGGATCGGATAACCGCGGATCTGGACGTCGCGTTCCTCGAGAATATTGAACATCCCGACCTGAACCAGTTCATCCAGTTCCGGAAGTTCGTTCATCGCGAAAATCCCGCGGTGCATCCGCGGAATCAAACCGAAATGCAGAGCCTCCTCGGTGGACATGCTCTCGCCGCCGGCCAGTTTCGCCGGATCAATTTCGCCGATGATGTCGGCGAACTTCGTCCCCGGCGACAACCGCTCCGCATAGCGATCCGACCGGTGCCACCATCCGATCGGCACTTCCTCCTCGGGCCAAGCCGCCACGCACTGCCGGCCGACGCGGCTGATGGGATGATAGGGGTCGTCGTGAAAGGGAGCCGCCGGAATATCAATGAAGGGGATCTCTTCGTCAAGAAACCGCACGAGCGAACGCATCAGCCGGCTCTTGGCCTGCCCCTTCTCCCCCAGAAACAGCATGTCGTGACCCGAGATCAGGGATAAGTTGATTTCCGGAATCACCGTGTCCTCGTAGCCCACGATGCCGGGAAACAACTCCTCGCGCGAGGCCAGCATCCGCAGAAAATTCTCGCGGATCTCCTGCTTCACCGGCCGCGATACCCAACCGCTCGCCCGTAACTCCCGCAGATTCCTCGGTTTTGACTGACCGTTTTCCATAAGCGCAACCACAGGGCCTTTCAGCAACCCGACGTGATGAACCAGGCGCGCAGAACGACATCAGGCGCCAACCCGGCCCGGAAAGCCCGTTCATTTCGGCGAAAACCGATCGGAATTCGTTCCTGTTCCGATTATAGCGCGGTGGGACATGAAACCAAGGGAAGCCTCGCCGGCCCCTCCGCCGGCTCGCGCGCGTTTGTATCCGCGGCCATCCGTGGCCTCTTCCTTCGGCACACGATCTCAATTCTGAATCATGTTGACGTTGATTCGCGCACGGAAAGGAGTGTCGCGCACGGCATTCAGCAGCGCAGGCGTGTGGTAGAGCGGCAGGTTTTTGCCGGCAGTGCCATCGCGGAACTGCAGGGAGCAGACGCCAAGATCAGCCCCCGCGATGATCCACTGCACCCGATGTTCGCCCGCCGACAATTCAAGCTTGTAACTTTCCGTGTTCGCACGAGAACCGCCGACTTCGCCGAGCAGCCGGCCGTCAACGGTCAAGGCAGCCTGCGCCTTGCCGTCCGGCACACCCGCGCTGTGCTGGACCTGAATTTCCGTCGTGCCGGCAACTGTCACGAACCCGACGAATTCGATCCGCAATCGGCCGCGAGGCACGGCGGCCTGCTGAAGCAACTGCGTCACAGCCGAATTCGTCAACTGCAGCCCCGGCGAGTATTTCCAGAGCACGCCGATATCGGCGCCTTCTACCTGGACTCGCCCCAGCAGTCCCTGAAATCCTTCGGGCGGGCTCCAGGCGGCCGCAGCAGCACCTCCCGCATCGCGTTTCGTGAGCGACGGAGCAAACGGGTCTTTTGTGCCGTCGGACAACTTTCGCTCCACGTCGGCCATGCGGCTTTCCAACTGCGACTTGGCCAAACCGCTGGTGTGCGCCGCAGCCAGGCCTGCCCAGTGCAAGGCTCGCTTGCGCACGGCGTCGCGATGATCCCGATCGACGGCCTCAACCGCATCGCACCACCCGTCGAAGGCGGCACCCTGCTCCGCTTCGGCCTTCGATGCCGCTTCGTCTTTTTCAGCCGCGCGGCGGAGGGCCGCATTGGTGCTCTTTGCCAGATGGGGAATTCCCGTTTCCCAATCCCCTCGATCAAAACAGAGAAACGATCCGTAACGCTGATTCATTTCGCCGTTGTCGGGATCGCTTTTCAATCGCTCCGCCCAGACCTGAGCGTCAACCGCACGGCGCTTCGTCTGCCAGATCTGGTCGCGCTGCTGGCGAAGCGTCTTGCCAAGTTCCGCTTCGCGCGAACGGGCCGCTGCGGTCACACCCACCGAAATCACGTCGCTGGCCAGATCGTAGCGCCCGGCCAAAACAAGCTGCTCGGCAAGCGTCTGCGTCAACTGGGCGATAGCCTTGCGCTGCGAGGCGCTCTTCGCGGCTTCCGACGCCCGATGCACTGCATCCACCTTCTGCTCCCAGACATCCAGGTCGAACGCCTCTGCAGTCTCGTCGCAGATCTTCAGCGCCCTGTCATAATCGTCGGCCAACACCGCCTGCTCGCGAGCCTCGCGATAGATCACGTACAGCAGCGCCGAATCGCCAGTTCCGTCGCCAGTCATTCTGAGGAGCTTGTCCGCGATCTCGCGATGATCGGCGGGCCGCTTCGCCTTGGCCAGGTCCTCGGCCAGCCGAGTCCGCATGCTGCGTTCGGCCGCATCCAATTCCGCGGCGGACGGCACTTTCCGCTTCTCGGCGCGCGGAATCACGTTGGCCGGCAACTTCACTGGCAGCTTCACTGCGGCGGGTGCTCTGGCTGCAACGGCCCCTTTTGACGCCGCGCCGGAACCAATCATGTCCGAACCGGCCCGAACCGTCAGCGGCGCATCGTCGGTGAACCACTCCGCGCCCTTCAGAACACCGTCGTGCGAATGACCGGATGCGTCTTCGATGCGTCCCGCAGAGCGGGCGTCAAATCGCAGTGCGACGAGCGTCGAGGCGTCCGCCGCAACCGGAGCAGACGGAACAAAATTGTCCGAATAACGACAAACGTTCGAGACGCGGACTCCGCGAACGTCCCCGCGCAAGCCCCTGGGTTGGTCAGGATTCAGATTCGGATGCCCGCCTACATGCAGAGAAATCGGACTCGGCGTGAATTCCGAAAACAGCAGGTTGGCCGGCTCGCTCGCGGCACAGCGGCCGTCCACATACAGCGAGACCAGCTCCGCATCCCGCGCGATGGCGAGGTGATGCCACACATTCTCATCTCCGGCGAACTCGCCGAAGAAACCGTTTTGCGTCGCCACGGCCAGCCGCCGCCTGCCCGCCGTTCCCTGCATGACCCATAACTGCCAGCCGGCAACCAACCCCTTCGGGACTTCAGGCCGCATTCCCCCCACCACAAGATCGCCGATCAGCCACGCCGAATCGTCCGATTGAAAGCGGACCCAAAGCTCCACCGTGAACGGCTGCGTCAGATCCAGAATGGCTCGCGAGTTCTCGATCTCCAGCATCGAGTTGCCATCGAATCGCAACGCGTTTTGCCCGGCAGCGACAAAAGCCTCGGGTTTCATCCCGGCCGTTCCGACTCCGTCGGCAACTCGGGCACCCGCTGCTCCGCCACCGTTCGCTTTCTCGGGCGTCGGGGGCCTCACTGCGTCCGGACTCTTTTCACCGATCGGCGTCTTTGGTGTCGTCAGGGGCACCGAAGCAATGCCGGAAGGCCGAAGAACCGAAGACTGGACGTTCGAGTCAGTCGGCTTCACCACCGACGTGGGAACACCCTGCGCGGGTTTGTCCTGAACCGAGTTGGCTTGAACGGAATTCGCTTGATCCGGATTGCGCCGGGGCGGTGATTGGCCCCGGGTCCCGAGATAAAGAGCAACTGCCAGAGTGACGATGGCGGTCGCACCAGCGGCCAAGGTGGTTGGACGACTCCACCAGGGACGGGATTCCGTTTCGCCCGCATCAGGCGATTGCTTTGCAGGAGCGTCAGCCGGTGCGATATCGACGGGCGGCCAAAGCGCGCCACCCCCGACTCCATCCGCGCCGACCGACCGTAAGTGATTGTCGTAAAGAGCTTTGCGAGTTGGATTCAGCAGACAACTGCATGCCTTGGAGACTTGGCTGGCGACCTTCTGGGCCAGGCGGGCCTGAGGCCCCACCTTGTGGGACTTGAGGACGGCCAGACGGGCATCGGCAGCCTCCCGTATCGTCGTTCGATTGGTCTCGAACCGCTCCACCCCCAGCAAGCGATAGTAGTCCACCGGTTGTTCCGCACGAGGAATGCCGAGCCATTCTTCGTACGGATCGGGGGCGTTGTCCATCGTTCGGGCCTTCGATGCATGACTTACGGGCAATGTCAAAACGTGACCAACGGCACCCGCTCCGCCGTCATCGCTCGCAGCTAGAATTGTAACCTCCTTCGACGAGGGGAAATAAGCCGTTTCGGGCAAGCACGGATTTCGTCAATCTCACCTGGTTGGACGCCCCTGAATCAGTGAGAGTTCCCGATCGGGCCTGGAGTCTGGAGTCTGGAGTCTGGAGTCTGGAGTCTGGAGTCTGGAGGAAGATTAACATCCGTCCGATTACCGATGACCGGCATCCGGCATCCGGCATCCGGCATCCGGTCTCCGGTCCCCCGCCTCCGATCCCAACGCGGATCTTTGCAATTGCAAACAGCCAGAATTACACTGCGACAAGATCGGGATTGTGAAAGCATCGCATCCCGCAGCCACCGAAAAGAAGCGAGTTCCCGCGGAGTCACAACATGTTCTGGCAGGTAGTACATTACGGCTGGTTCGTCTTCATGGGCCTTGCGGTGTTCGCCGTGTTCGGTGGGGCCATTTGGGATTCAACCGCTCCGAAGCGCAGGCTGAAGCAGATCGAACGCGAGCGATTGCGGAGGGAGAAAGAAGCGGCCAAGGCAGCCAAGGCGGCTGAGGCGGCTGCCAGCGAGGCAGCCAAAGCGGTTGCCGCAGATTCAGCCGCAGCGGGCGAAGCAGCGCAAGACGCCGTTCCAGCCCAGGAAACTCCTCCGCCTGTGGAACCTCAGGCCGAAGCTCCCCCAGCGGCCATGGATGACGACATCATCGTGGTCGTGGACCGCGACGCGGCCGGCGAACAGCAGGGCTGAAAGACCTGGAATCCGAGGGGAAGAAGCCACGGATTTTCACGGATGAAGCACGGATCGATTCATCCTCCAGACTCCGGTCTCCCGCCTCCGGACTCCGTGCGTAATTGCGTTCATGCAGTGGCTGCGTTTATAGTGGCGGCAACGGCTTGTCGGAAAACGAACGGGCCGGCAATTCAAGATCGCGCGGGGATGCGCGAGGCGGCGTTATCGAGTCAGGATTATCGGACGAGGATCATGGCATGCCACAGGCCGTAGTCGATCCGGAAGAACTGCGACGGTTCGCGCAACGTCTGAAGAAATTCAACAGCGATCTGCAGAACCAATCCACGCTGCTTGCAAACCAACTCGCCGCGCTCGGTTCGACGTGGCGCGACCAGGAACACCAGAAGTTCGTCGAGCAATTCGAGCAGCACATGCGGATGATTGCGCGGTTCACGGAGGCGACCGACCAGTACATTCCTTACCTTGTCCGCAAGGCGGAGCACATCGAGGATTATCTGCAATCCTGACGCGTGCCGGCGAGAGAATCGCGCCGCCGGGTCAACTTCGTTTCCGCAGCGCGGCCAACTTCGAACGACGAAAAAGGGATGCTGTGGACCGTTCGGCCAATGTAAAGTCGATCGAGGGATTGGCTCGCCTGCGTTCCGCGCTGCTGGTCTTTGGGGAAGAAGGCCGCGACGCCGTCACGACGCTGGTTCTGGAAGTGCGCAAGGCGGTGGACTGGCTGGATCAGGACCGGACCCGATATTGGCCCGAGCAGCATCGAAAAGCGTCCGAGGCCATGGTTGAAATCCGCAGCGAACTGGACCGCCGCCAGCTTACGTACGGCTCCGATTTGCCGCCATCCTGCATGGAGCAGAAGAAGGCGCTCGAGCGGGCCAAGGCGAGGATCCGTCTCTGCGAGGAGAAGATCAAGGCAGTCAAGCACTGGATCCGCACGGTGCGAGGCGAGTTGAACGAGTTCGAGGGCCAGGTGGCTCGCATGACCGAATGCCTTGACGCGGATGTGCCCCGTGCCGTGGCCGCGCTGGAGCGGATGCTGACCGCGCTGCAGAAGTACGCGCAATCGACGGGTCCCCTTCCCGACGCTTCGGTCCCGCCGCCGTCTGCTCCCAGTGACACGTCCCAGTCTTAATCGCCCCATAAGGAATCGACCCGATGAAGAGCTGGGACCTGCACACGGGCGTGATCCGGATGACGCGATCCGCGAAGAAGCTGCGCGACGTGTGGACCGAAACGAAGGAGCAATGGAACGACCAGAATCGCCGCGATTTTCAGCAGAACCACCTCGATCCGATAGCGCCCGCCATCACGCTGATGCTGGCGGCCACGCAGAAACTCAATGACATCCTGGAACAGGCCCGGCGCGACTGCAGCGATGAATACGAGAGCCAATGAGAGCGGGTGACGATGGAGAACATCAACGTAAAACGACAGCGTCAGTTGCTGGACGATCTCGCCCGGGCGATCGCGGAACGTTCGCATGCGGAACATTCGACGCAATCGAACCGGGAAGTGCGGGAGGCCGCGAACGAACAGCAGTATCGCACGGAACGGCAGCGGTTGACCGAGCAATACGAATCGAGTCGACGATCGCTGCAGACGCAGCGCAACGAGTCGTTGTCGAAAGCCGTGCTGGCCTACGAGTCAGGAATCGAGGCCGCGTCGCAGCGTCACGACCGATTCTGTCGCGAGACCATGCGACAGGCGGAACGGGCGCTGCAGGATGCCCGCGAGGAAGCTGAAACAACGTCGTCGCAGCGCAAGGACGCGTACGCCCAGGCGGTGCGGGATGCCAGCCACCAACTGCACGAATACAAGGGCAAGCTGGAAGAACGCCGCCAGGAAATCCAGGAAGTGGATGCGCAGGTGGACCGCATTCTCCGCAGGCGGCGGTGCCGTCGTGCGGCGAAGAAACTGGATCCTCCCGCCGGTGTTCATCGCGGCACGAACGCGATGGCGGAATTCGCATCGCAGATTGCGGCCGCCAAGGAACAGATCGAAGGATTCGCGGGCCACGGCGCATCGAGGTTTCTCGGCAGCGGCGCGCTGGTGGCGATTTTCCTGCTGGCCGCGATCGGGGCCGTCATGGCGGGCGTGCCGCTGGGATTCATGGCTCCCGACCGGCAGCCCTGGCTGTGGCTGATCGTCAGCGGCGCGGTGGCCATGGCACTCACGAGCATTATCTACGTCGCGGTCCGGCCGACAGCCGTTCGACAAACGCTGGAGCAGTATCAGCAGGTGCAGCAATCGCTCGCCAACGCGGAGGCATGTCTGAAGACCGCCCAGGGACTCGCCACTGCGGACGCGGACAATCGACGCCTGAACTGGAAGCAGCAACTCGACGCCAACCTGAAGCAGATCGAGGATCAGGCGGCGCGGCGTCTGGCCGATATCACGGCCCAACGCGAAGCCCGACTGAAGGAGTCTGCCGAGGAACTTCAAACCCAGCGAAAGCAGGTCGCGGAAATTCGCCAGGCTCAGCAGGACGCGGTCAATCGCGAAGCCGAGCAGCGGCTGAAGGACCTGGAAACCAGCGGCCGATTGCAGCTGCAGCGACTCGAAGAGCGCAATCAACTGGAACTGCAGACCACTCGCGACACATTCGAACGCGCGTGGCAGCGGCTGGCGCAGCGATGGAACAGCGCGGTGTCCGAGTTCACCGGACACGTCGACGCGATGAATGCGTTCTGCGACCAGCGATTCCCCGACTGGAACTCGACCGACTGGAATAACTGGGTTCCGCCGGAGGCCGATCTGCCGGTCCTGCGGTTCGGCCATTACACCGTGCGATTGGACATGTTCGAAAACGGGCTGCCGCAATCGGACGACCTGCGCCCCGGACGCGAAGAATTCAGCCTGCCGGCCGTGATGTCTTTTTCGGACTCTCCTTCACTGCTGCTCGAGGCGTGGGGCGAAGGGCGGACGGCGGCCAACCGGGCGATCCAGAACGCGATGCTGCGATTGCTGACCTCGATTCCTCCGTCCAAAGTCCAGTTCACGATCATCGACCCCGTCGGGCTCGGCCAGAACTTCTCGGCATTCATGCATCTGGCCGACTTTGACGAGGCTCTGGTGAACCACCGCATCTGGACCGAGGCGGCGCACATTCAGCAGAGGCTGACCGACCTGACTCAGCACATGGAGGACGTGATCCAGACGTACCTTCGCAACGAATACGCTTCCATCAACGAATACAACCGGCACGCGGGCGAAATCGCCGAACCGTTTCAGGTGCTGGTCGTGGCCAACTTCCCGGCCGGATTCTCGGACGAAGCCGCCCAGCGGCTGCTGAGCATCGCGGCCAGCGGCGCGCGCTGCGGCGTCTATACGCTGATCAGCACGGACACGAAGCTGGAACTGCCGCGCAACTTCGACCTGGCCGACCTGGAGGCAACCGCCGCGACGCTGCAGTGGAACGGCAGCCGTTTCTGCTGGCTCGACGAAGCGATCAAGGAGCTTCCGCTGAAAATCGAAGAACCGCCCGACGAGAAGCGGTTCACGGAAATCGTGCGGGTGACGGGCCAGCGTGCCAAGGAGGCATCCCGCGTCGAAGTGCCGTTCGAGACGATCGCGCCCCACGAGAACACCTGGTGGTCCGCGGACAGCCGCGGCGAGATCGACGTGGCGCTGGGCCGGGCCGGCGCCACGAAACTCCAGAATCTGAAACTGGGCAAAGGCACTTCGCAGCACGTGCTCATCTCGGGAAAGACCGGGTCCGGCAAGTCCACGCTGCTGCACGTGCTCATCCTGAACACCGCGTTGAAATACGGTCCCGATCAGGTGCAGTTCTACCTGATCGACTTCAAGAAAGGTGTGGAATTCAAGCCATACGCCGCGTACCGCTTCCCGCACGCGTGCGTGGTGGCCATCGAAAGCGAGCGGGAATTCGGCATGAGCGTGCTCGAACGTCTGGACCTCGAACTGCGCAAACGCGGCGATCTTTTCCGCGAGCGCGGCGTCCAGGATATCCAGGGGTTCCGCAATGCGCATCCCGGCGAGACGATGCCGCGACTGCTGCTGATCATCGACGAGTTCCAGGAGTTCTTCGTTCAGGACGACAAACTCGCACAGGAAGCCGCACTGCTGCTGGATCGCCTGGTGAGGCAGGGACGCGCGTTCGGCATCCACGTGCTGCTCGGCTCCCAGACGCTGGCCGGTGCCTACTCGCTGGCCCGCAGCACCATCGGCCAGATGGCGGTGCGCATCGCCTTGCAGTGCAGCGAAGCGGATTCGCACCTGATCCTGAGCGAAGACAACACGGCAGCCCGGCTGCTGCGCCGGCCGGGCGAAGCGATCTACAACGATGCCAACGGTCTGTTCGAGGGAAACCATCCGTTCCAGATCGTATGGCTGGGCGGATCGCGTCAGGAAAAGTACCTCACGCAACTGGCGGCTATGGCCGCAGATCGCCGTGCGGAACTCCCGTCACAGATCGTCTTCGAGGGAAACGTCGCTGCCAATCCGGCCGAGAACCCGGCGTTGGCCGCGGCGCTGTCCAATCATCAGGACGTTTCCGTCAAAGCCGGCGCGCCGCGGGCTTGGCTCGGAGCAGCCGTCTCCATCAAGGAGGCCACTTCTGTTTCCTTCGCCCGGCAGAGCGGCGCGAACCTGCTCGTGGTCGGCCAGGAGGAAGATATGGCGCTGGGCATCTTCTCCACGGCGCTGATCAGCCTGGCAGCAACCACCCGACGCGCGCGGGGCGGCGATGCCCGGCCGCGGTTTGCGATCCTCGACGGTTTGCGAGCCGACTCGCCCGATGCGGGATTCTGGGCGCGGCTCGTCCGGCAGTTGTCGCTGGACGCCGAGGTGGCCACCTCGAATTCCGCCGGCGCGGTCATCGCCCAGTTAAGTGCCGAGGCTGCGAGGCGGCAAGCCGCGGGGGACGAGGCCGGTTCGCCTCTGTTCCTGCTCATCTACGGACTGCCCCGCTTCCGGGAGCTGCGCCGCAGCGAAGACGATTTCGGATTTTCGAGTTTCAGCGACGATCAGGCCGTTCCGGTCTCGCGCCAGTTCGCCACGCTGCTTCGCGAAGGCCCGACCGTCGGCATCCATACACTGGTCTGGTGCGACACCTACGGCAATGCAAGCCGCTGGCTCGACCGCCAGACGCTGCGCGACATGGACCAGCGAGTGCTCCTGCAGATGAGCGCCACCGATTCGGCCAACCTCATGGATTCGCCGGCCGCAAGCAAGCTCGGCGTCCATCGCGCGCTGCTCTATCGCGAGGAACAGGGCCATTCCGAAAAATTCCGCCCCTACGGACTGCCGCCTGAGAATTGGCTCGAACAGGTGCAAGAGTGGCTGCGCGACCACGCGGACGGCGGCAGCCTGTAGCGTCAGTCATCGGATAAGTATCTGATTTCCTCCAGACTCCGGACTCCAGACTATTTCAAACTCCATGACTCCCGCCACACCACAGTTCCTGTACTTTGACCTGGGCAACGTGCTCCTGCATTTCGACCCGGTGCGACTCTCCCGCCAGATCTCGGCCCGCTCGCAGGTCGATGCGCAACGGATCCGGCAAGTGCTGTTCGAGACCGACCTGTATGAACGGTACGAGCATGGCCGGATCAACAGCGTCGAGTTCCACGCACGATTCCTCGATTCGACCGGCGCATCGATCGACTACGACACGTTCCAATCGGCCGCATGCGACGTGTTCGAGCGGATCGACGCATCCCTGAGACTGGTCGAGAAACTGCGGGCTGCCGGCCACCGGCTCGGCATCCTCTCCAATACGAACGAGGGACACTGGCGTTTCATCACCGAGCGGTATCCCGAAGTGGCACAGTTCGAGTTATTTGCCCTGAGCTACCGGCTTGGCACGATGAAGCCCCAGCGTGCGATCTATGATGCCGCCCGGAACATGGCGGGCGTGGATGCGGCGCGGGTCTTCTTTGTGGACGACCGGCAGGAAAATGTCGACGGAGCGCTCGCCGCGGGTCTCGATGCCGTTATGTTCGTCGATACGCCGCAACTCGAACGGGATCTCCTTGCTCGCGGCGTAAACTGGGACAACAGCGCGGCGTAGATTTGCGCTGTACGTATCTGCCCGGCGCGCAGGATCAGGCGCTCTGGCGGAACTGGATGTCGTGCAACCGCCGATAGACCGCACAGCGCCGCACGAGTTCGTCGTGGGCTCCGACGTCGATGATCCGCCCGGCATCCATCACGACGATGCGATGAGCCAGGGACAGCGTCGAGAGACGATGCGTGATGATCACGGCGGTGCGTCCCTTGGCGAACTCCTTCAGCGCCTGATGGATCGACTGCTCGCTTTCCAGGTCGATCTGGCTGGTCGCCTCATCCAGGATGAGGATTTCGGGGTCGCGCAGAATAGCCCGCGCCAGCGCGATACGCTGCCGCTGGCCGCCGGAAAGTCGGCTGCCGCCCTGCCCCGCCACCGTCTCGTAGCCGTCGCTCAGTTTTTCCACGATGAATCGGTGAGCGTGCGCTTTCTTGGCTGCCGCGACGACCTCTTCGTCCGTCGCTCTCGGCGTGCCGTAACGGATATTGTTGAGAATCGTGTCGTGGAACAGATGTGTTTGCTGGGTGACCAGGCCGATCCGCTGCCGCAAGTCCCGCAATCGCAGATCCCGCAAGTCGACGCCGTCGAGGCGAACCGTTCCGGAAACCGTATCGAAGAACCTCGGGATCAGATTGATCAGAGTGCTCTTGCCGCAACCGTTCGGTCCGACGATCGCGATCGTTTCTCCGAACGGAATCTCCAGTCGAACATCCCGCAGCACGGGTTGGGCGTCGTTGTAGTGGAAGCTGACCGCATCGAACGTCAGCCTCCGGTGAGGAGTCGGCACCGTCTTCGGGCTGACCGGATCCGAAATCGACGGCTCGCGATCCAGGATCGCGTAAACACGATCCGCCGCGGCACAGGCACCTTGAAGCGTCGAAAAGATCTCTGTCAGTTTGCGGGCCGGATCGCTGACACCGGCCAGCAGACTGTAGAACAGCAGCAGCTGCCCGAGGCTCATCGGCCGCTCGCACATCTTCACGCCCAGCAGATGTGTCTGGCCGTTCAGTACGAGATAGGCCCCCGCCACCAGCGACAGGCAGATGACGCCGATTCCGAGCAGTTCCGTGATCGGCTTGGTCAGCGAACTGTAGACCACGATCTTCATCGCTTTGTAGTACAGTTCCTTGGCCGACTGATGGAAGCTGTTGCGCTCGAACTGCTCCATCGTGAAGGCCTTCACCGTCTGGATGCCCTGGAACGTCTCCGAGATGCGGGTGTAAAGTTCGGCCATCTCTTCCATCGCGCGGCGGTTCGCCCGCTTCAGCGACTTGGACAGACGGCGCATCAGCCAGAAAAGCGGCGGAGCGACCAGCAGAGAAAAGACGAGCAGCTGCCACGAGATCATCGACGCCAGAACGAGGCACGAGATCATCTTCAGCGGCTCCACCAGCGCCCGGCCGAACAGCGTGCTCAGCCCGCCGCTCAGATTGCCCATGTCGTTGGTGAACCGGCTCAGCAATTCGCTGTTGTGCTGCTGGCCGAACGTGGCCAGATCCCAGCGCAAGGCCTGCCGATAAAACTGCTTGCGCAAGTCGAACGTCGCCAGCTGCGCAAGCCGCTCGACGGAGATCATGTTCACAACAATGAAAACGCATTTCAGGGCCGTGCCCAGCAGCAATGCGCAGACAATCCAGACCATCGTCTGGAACGGGCTCTCGGGCAGATACTTCAACAGCAGGGGACGGATCCGGTTGAAGCGATCGAGCGCCTTCTGCTCGGCGGCAAGCTGCTGCTCGTTCGATTCGATCTGGCCTTCGACCAAGGTTCGCCGAGAAACGGCCAGACGCGGCAATTCGGCTTTGTCCCGCTTGATCTTGGCTCGCAAGCCGTCCATGCGCTGGTGCGACTGCGATACCTTTTCGTCCGTCCAGCTGGCAAGCGACTTTCGCTGGAAGACGACTTCGACAAACGGATAGACGGCGCCGATGTTCGCGCCCCACAACCCGCCGACCGCCAAAGACGTCACAAAAACCGCCAAGAGCATCGACCGGTGACGCAGCGCCAACCGGACCGCTCGCAGAAAGTTATCCATCGCGGCCCATCCCTGGAATCAAGTTCTGATTTCCCGCTGCGGCCTTGTATCAAAACCAGCGATTCGGTCCAAGGTGAATCGTCGGGACGACGTCTGATAGCATTCGCCGCACCCCAAAAGAACGCGGGCCGTCGGTCATTGGCTCTCGCAGTGATGGCCAGAGGTGCGTTCAGCCCGACAATTGCTCGAGAAAAGCGTCCATCAGCTGAGGTTTCCCGCGGCAATAATCCCCATCCTGGAGATAGCGTTCCAGGAATTCGATGTTCTCCCGCGGCAGATCGGGCGAGTTCGCCCGCAAAGCCAGAGCCTCGTCGATTGCAGGCAGCACCGGATCTCCGTCCGGCACATGAATCATGTGCTCGCACGGCAGAGGAATGAGCGTTCGAGAGTTCCGAAAGTCGGCCGACACGAGGATCGCGCCGGCGTAGATCGCTTCGTAATGCCGGTAACTCCAGCGGGCGTTCCCCGCTGGGGCCAGAGCTACGCGAGACCGGCAAAGATGGGAAAAATAGGTGAGAAAGCCGACGCGACCCTTCGGATAGGCAAAATCATCGAAGTCGGGGAATCTCGCCCGCAGCGAGTCGCCCGCCGATTTCCGGGCGGCAATCCCTCCCCAGAACGAATACCGGTCTCCTGCGCGTTTGATTTCACGCAACCACTCGACTCGCTGGTGGTAATCGCTCTGGTTGGCCGTCGCCTCGCCCACGAACGCAACATCGTGTATTCGGCGATTCGATTCCAAGCCGATCGCGCGCATCGCCGAGCGCCAGCGAACGCAGGCCTTGAGCTTGAAGTGACGGCGAATGGGCAGCACGCCCATGCGCAAACCGAAATTCCAGGAATCCTCGACCCACGGCCGCAGATAGAGGTCCGTCAACGACCGGAGCAGTTCCTGGTCCGACTCGAGCCATGCGGGGTGAGGGCCGTCGTGGTAGTCGAACAGCACGGCCCGGTTAAATCGCAGCTTGGCCAGGTGCTCGCGGCTCAACCGCGTCGGCATGCCGATGAACAGCACTTCCGTGTCGAGGCGATCGCCCCGCAGCAGTTCGTCCGTGGTGATGATGCGCACCGCCCTGCGGCCGTGATAAATGCGGAGGAATCGGTGCAGGTTCAACCCGCGAGTGCCGCGTCCGCACGGATAGTCGGCAGAGAGGATCAAGTACTTGGTCATCAGCCCCGCCCGCCCCTTTCACGCCACGTTGACGAAGTTCGGCGAGTTCGACTGCTGCATCGCTGCTTCGTAAACCTGCTCGACGCTCATTTCCGTCATGCAGCGGTGATGCTCGAGCGGGCAAGTGCGCCGCGAACAAGGTACGCATGGCAGGGACTGCTGCAGCACCCTTTCGCCGGCGTGGTAGTTTCGACTCCAGCGGGGATCCGTCGGCCCGAACAGCGCTACGCTGGGCACGCCGAACGCCGCCGCGAAATGCCGCGGCCCGCTGTCGGTTGTGATCATCAGGCTGCTCCGCCGGACACACGCTTTGCTCAATCCGACGGAGAGTTTCTCGCGTGCCAGGCTCACGACCCGAGGGCTGGCGGCCTGTTGCTCGATCGCTTCCGCAGTCGATCGCTCGGCGGGACCGCAGATCACCAGCACGCGGTTTCGCGAGTCACGAACCAGCCTGGACGCCAGTTCGGCGAATCGTTCGGCCGGCCAGTGTTTCGCGGCACCGTAGGCTCCGCCGGAATTCAATACGATCACGCGATCCGAGGGCGAGATCGAATGCCGCTTCCACACATCGTCGGCCGCGGCTTCATCCTCGGCGGTCGTCGCCAACTCAACCCGTTTGTCGCTCGCATCGCAACCCAATCGCTCGACCAGTTTCAAATAGTAATCCACGGGCGAAACGGGAGTCAGCCGTCCCGATTCGCGCGGCGGCAGCAGACCGTCGGTCAACAACGGGCCGCGGCCGTAACGCTTGTATCCGATGCGGCGTTTCGCGCCGCTCAACCAGCCGACGATCCCGGTCCGCAGCGAATTGGTCAGCAATACGATCGAGTCAAGATTTGTCTTGCGCAAGCGGCGAACCAGGCCCAGGGTTCCCGGGCGATCCGCCGATGCGCGACGATCGTAGATCACCTGGTCGTCGAACCAGGAAAGTCCGGCCAGAACCTGCGACGCGTGCGGTCGCGAAACGGCGATCAGTCGCGCCGAGTCGCCGAAACGCGACCTCAGCGCACGCAATGCGGGAGTGGCCATCACCACATCGCCGATCCAATTCGGCAGCATGACGGCGATGTTCATCGGCTAGTTCCTTGCAACATTCCCCGAGGCACCGCTGCAAGCCGCCGCGAAGCACTCGTTCGCGTTCCCTCGGACGCCGCCGCGATTCCGGATTCGCGATAAACATCGAGAGTTCGCATCACCATCCGCTCCAGACTGTATTCGGATCGGGCTCGCTGCTCGGCCCGTCGCGCTCGCCCCAACCGCTCTGCTCCATCCCGTGCGGCGTGCACGATGGCCTCGCCCAGCAGATCGTCGCGGGCCGGCGGCACCAGCCATGCCACGGCCTGCCCCGCTCCATCGATACCCGGCCCGTCACTGCACAATAACTCCGGCGTGCCTCCGACCTCGGTGGCCACGATCGGACATCGCTCCATCATCGCCTCCAGAAGTACGGCCGAGATTCCCTCGGCCTGCGAGGGCAGAACGAACAGATCCGAGGCACGCATCCAATCGCGCACATCACGTCGAAAGCCCACAAACGAAACCCGCGAGCCAATGCCCAGTTCCGCGGACATGCGGCGCAGCGGTTCTTCCAGCGGACCGACCCCGGCAATCACCAGCCGGGCGCGGGGTATCTGCCGCAACACGGCAGGCATTGCTTTCAAAAGATACCGATGCCCTTTGCACTCATTCAACGCCGCCGCCGTGAGCAGCACGAAGTCGTCCGACGGCAAGTCGAACCTCGCACGCAATGTCCGCGCATCGGACTCAACTGCCGACGCAGGCAGACATGCATTGCGAACGACCCGGAGCATTTCGCCGGGCAGGCCGCATTTCCGGCACACGTCGGCCACTGCATCGCAGACGCAGATGACCCGATCGCAAAACCAGCGGTAACGAGCCGGCGACCGAAGCGGAAACGGATTGTGCCGTACCGCCACACGTACATCCGCTTTCAGTCCGAGGCTTGCCAACCCGCCGCAAGTGACCGCGTGCGGATCGACATAGTGCAGCACGTGCGGCCGAACCTGTCGCAGATGCCGACGGACACGCCAGAGATTCACCGGGCTGCGTCCCGTACCCGAAACCTCCAGCACGGAAAAAGAATCTTCCCTCAAACGGCGAGCCACCGGACTGCCGCGCCGCGCGACAAAGCCGCAACGATGGCCCCGATCGCGAAGCCCTGTCGCCAGCAGACGTGTCTGTTCCTCGGCACCGCCCCAGATCCGCGACGTCGAGAAAAGCAGGATCGACAGCTGCGACGAATCATCGCCTACCGCCGGTTCGCCCTGGATGTCACGGAGCTTGCTCATTCGCTGGACTTTCTCGAATGCGGGCACCTCCCCAACGCCGGGCTTCCGCCGCACGCAGCAACGAGCGTCGTGGAAAGATGCGACAAAGGCGGTGGAAAATTAACTTAATTCCGCGACCGGAGTCAACACAAACTGGGCAAGCTGCGTCGCAGCAACGCCGGTTTCGTTCGACGAATTGCCCGCTCAGCGATCTTGCCGTGCCACGTGCTCACGGCTACCATCCCCGCGCCTTGCACTTCTCGCGAATCTCATCTCGCTTCTCATCTTTGTTTGCTGTCCGTTCCCTTCAGGGAGCAACTCGATGCCCGTGTTGACATTGATCGAGAGCCCGAATCATGTCTGTTATCGCTACCGGATCGAGGCATTCGCGCCGGCACTGGCCGAGCGGGGAATTGCCCTTGCGGCAGAACCTCTGCGGCGAGGCACCTTCATTCGATGGCGACAATTCCTGTCTCTGCGTCAGACTGACGCGGTCATTCTGCAGCGCAAAGTAATGTCGCCGAGCCACGTGTGGATGTTGCGCAAGTGCGCCAAACGGCTGGTATTCGACTTCGATGATGCAGTCTTCCAGCGGGACAGTTTCAGCCGGCGTCCCGCGAAAAGTGTCAAACGGATGATGGGATTCCGCTCGGCTGTGGAAGCGTCGGACATCGTCATCGCCGGCAACGGCTACCTTGCGGATCGGGCCTCGGCATATGGCGATCCTTCGAAAGTCCACGTCATCCCAACCTGCGTCGATCCGGGCCGTTACAAGCTCGCGCGGCACGTCCGGCGCGGGGAGTCGGTGCAGATGGCCTGGATCGGCTCGAGCAGCAC
Organism: uncultured Planctomycetaceae bacterium; assembly: GCA_903863885.1. Classification (GTDB taxonomy): domain Bacteria; phylum Planctomycetota; class Planctomycetia; order Pirellulales; family Pirellulaceae; genus CAIPEB01. The sequence goes on from CAIPEB010000065.1 coordinate 44,891, forward strand.
TCTGCAGGGACTTCGGCAGGCGGAAACCTGGATGGAGGCTGTGGGACGACGCACACCGGGCATCAAGCTGCGATTGATCTGCGATTCCACACTGGAGATACCGGGCGTTCGCGTCGAATTGCGGCCCTGGTCCTCGAGCACGGAATGCGACGAATTGGCCGCTGCCGACGTGGGAATCAGTTGGCTTCCGGACGATTCGTTCACTCGCGGAAAATGCGGTTTGAAAATACTCCAGTACATGGCGGCCGGACTCCCGGTCGTCACCAATCCCGTGGGCGTCCATCCGGAAATGGTGATCCCCGGCGAGACGGGGTTTCTGCTGAGCACACCCGAAGAGTGGGCCGAGGCGATTGCACAACTGGCAAGCGACCCTGCCCTGCGACAGCGCATGGGACAGGCCGGACGCCGGCGAGTCGAGCAACTCTACAGCGTTCAACGCTGGTCGCTGCCGTTTGCGGACATCGTCTCCGGACTCTTGTCCACGAGATCGAGGAAGGCCGCATGAGTACCCAACACCAGGATCGCTGGTCACTCAACCTGCAGAGAATCGGGCGAGAGGGACGCCGCTTCATCAAGAAGACGATGCGGCTGGTGTCGCCGGAGGGTCCGGACGGCTGGGAAGACCTCCTGCCCGGCCTGCAGGGACTTTCGCACTCGGCGGGAGGGGTCACTCGCATCTACGGCAGACCGTTCTATTTCTTGAACAAGAACAGCCTGCTTTTTCTCTACGACGAAATCATCCGGCAGCAGATTTACCGCTTCAGGACGGCCGACACCTCGCCGCGGATCATCGATGGCGGCGCGAACATCGGCATGGGCCTCGTCTATTTCAAGCATCTCTATCCGGATGCGAGAATCGTCGCTTTCGAGCCCGACCCGGCTGCATTCGCGACACTCGCGGCCAACGCCCAGGCGTACGACACAAAGAGTATCGAATTGCGCCAAGAGGCGCTTTGGACCAGTTCCGGGACTCAGCGATTTCATTGCGAGCCTTCGACTCTCGGCGGACGCATCGATGCGAGCGAACTCGGGCCGGATGTGCTGAGCGTCGGCACGCAACGGCTTCGCGATCTGCTCGATCAAGACACGGCCCTGCTGAAACTCGATGTTGAGGGGGCGGAGACCGAACTGCTCGAAGATTGCGGCGATGCCCTGCAGCGAGTCGAGCATCTGTTTGTGGAGTACCACTCGTTCGCCGATCGCCCGCAGACGCTCCATCGGCTGCTGCACGTCGTGCACAACGCCGGATTTCGCTACCACATGCACGTCTTTCAACCGTCGCCCCAGCCGCTGCTGCATCGCACAATCCGCCACGGCATCGATGCCGTGGATATGAACCTCGACATCTTCTGTTTTCGAGTGTGATCGAAAGACACGTCCGCTCGGTGCGGACCGAATCGAATTGCCGGACCAAAGAAACCATGAACGCTCCGCATGCCGTCTGCACGATTGTCGCGAAGAACTATGCGGCGCAGGCACGCACCCTGTGCCAGTCTGTAAAGTCGCATCATCCGTCGATGGCCTGCTATGCGCTGATCATCGACGATTGGGCCGGTTACCTTGATCCCGCCAAGGAACCGTTTGAGATCGTGTCGTTCGACGAACTCGGCCTGCCCGATCTGCGCACGATGCAATTCAAGTACAACGTGGTCGAGTATGCGACGGCGCTGAAGCCGGTCTTGATCGAATACCTGCTGCAACATGCCGGGGTCGAACGGCTGCTCTACCTGGATCCCGATATCCTCGTGACAAACTCGCTCGACGGGTTATTCCAGCGATTGGACGATTTCGACTGCGTGATCACTCCGCACCTGGACGCGGATTACGCGCCGGATGGCCTGCTTCCGAACGACTCCACGATTCTGCTCCACGGCATCTACAACCTCGGGTTCCTGGGAATTCGGCGCGAAGCGGCATCCAGGCCCTTTCTTTCGTGGTGGCGGAACAAGCTGTCCTCGAGTTGCGTCCGAGAACCGGACCGCGGTCACTATGTCGATCAGCGCTGCATCGACCTGGCTGTTTCACTGTTCGAGGGCTTTTTTATCGAACGCGGCGCTGGATACAACGTCGCCTATTGGAATCTGCACAGCCGTTATCTGGATTTTGACGGCCAGTCGTGGACCTGCAACGGCGGGCCGCTCGGGTTCTTCCACTTCAGCGGCTTCAATCCCGAACAACCGGACACGATCAGTCCGTTTACGACGCGGCACACGCTGGCCGCGCGTCCCGATCTCGTGCCCCTCTTCTCGGACTACGGAAAACGTCTGGTGGCCAACGGCTACTACGAAACCCGCGACTGGCCCTATTCCTTCGCGAAATTCGACAACGGAATTCCCATCTCCGCCGCGGACCGACAGCGCTACCGCACGGCCATCGCAAAGGGGATGCAGACCGCGGATCCCTTCAACTTCCTGGAATTCCAGCGTGTCGCCCGGAAAGTGAAACTCGACAAACGCAAACGCTCGCGCGTCCTCACCAAGTTACTTGCCCGAGTTCCCTGGCCGCGTCTGAGAAGCGCCTAGGGGACACAGCATTTCGGAAGACAGCGATATCCTGGAGAGCACGCCGATGACTCCCAAGCCTGCCCAACTCCCGCTGGTGCCCGCCGCAAAGACCGGCTGGCCCTGGACCGACGCATGCTGCGATCCCTCGCGGACGTCCGGCGAGCGGCCCTGGCCGCGGATCAGCGTTGTCACTCCCTCGTATAATCAGGGAGAGTTCCTCGAACAGACGATTCGCTCGGTGCTGCTGCAGGACTATCCCGATATCGAGTACCTGATTATCGACGGCGGGAGCCGCGACAATTCGCCGGACATCATCCGCAGATATGAACCGTGGCTGGGCTACTGGGTCAGCGAAGCCGACCGCGGACAGAGTCACGCAATCAACAAGGGACTGCAACGGGCCACGGGAGACATCGTCTGCTGGTTGAACAGCGACGACTACCTGGCGCCGAATGCCCTGCTCCGAGTCGGCGAGTTCTTTCGCGATCATGAGGCGACAGATGTTCTCGTGGGGCGTGCCGAGATCCTCGACGCCAACGGCCGTACCGTGCAGACACGCGAAGCCCCGCAGGCGATGAGCGGAGCGGTATTCATCGATTGGAGTAACAACTGGTTCGCACAGCAAGGGACCTTCTGGCGGCGCAGAGTGCACGACAGAATCGGTTGGCTGAGAGAGGAACTCCATTACGTCATGGACATGGAGCTCTGGTGGCGGATGTTCGCCAACGGTTGCGAGTTCGCCGCAACGCACGATGTCTTGGGAGTGTACCGCTGGCACGACAGCGCGAAATGTCAGCATACGCCCTGGAAAGTGGCTCTTGAGATCGGCGTGGTGCTCGGCGAGCGGGAAGGCCAGAACGTCTCTGCATGGTGGCCGCATTATCGCGCCCAGCTGGATGATGCCTTCAAGCACGCTATCTCCCGTGAACTGGACGGCGCGGAAGGCCGCAAGCCGTCGCAGCGCCGCGACCGGTTCCGGCGCAAACTGCGGTCGGTGCTGCAGGCAGTCGGTCTGTGAGGAAGAAGTCTGGAGTCCGGAGTCCGGAGTCTGGAGTCCGGAGGGGAAGAGGCCACGGACCTGCAGGGATGAAACACGGATCGATGCAACCTTCGTGATTGATTATGACCAGCAGGCTGCACGTTCTGTTTGTCGGTCACGAAGCATCAAGAACCGGTGCGCCTCTGCTTCTCCGCGAGGTGATCCGCTGGGCGCTCACGCGAGGCGACATGACGGGGCGGTGCGTGTTGATGAACGGCGGCAGCCTCGCGCCCGAATTTGAATCGCTCTGCGAAACCCACGTTCTGCAGGATCGCGAAAAACCGGCGCGGTGGAAGCGGCTGTTCCGCAAATTGGGCCTGCTGCCGAGCCGGAATGCGGCGTTGGCGAAATGGCTGAATCCTTCACAGTCACCTGACGCCCGGGCGGCTGACGTCATCTATGTGAATTCCGTCGGCTCTTTGCAGGCACTGGCGCAAATCCGCCCCTGTCTTCCGGATGTTCCGGTGGTGATTCATGTTCACGAACTGACATGGGTGCTGCGCCATTTCGAAAAGACCCACGCCGTATCCGACTCGTTGGCCGTGGCCGACAAGATCATTGCGGCGTCCGGCGCCGTGCGCGACGCTTTGCTGAACGAATTCCGCCTCGAGCCGGACCGCATCGAACTGATTTACGAGTTCCTGTGCCGAGGACCGGTGGATGGCACCCATCGATCGTCGTATCGCGGGCAGATCCGGGCCCGACTGGGCATTTCAGCTTCGGCTACGGTCTGCCTGGGCATGGGCACGATGGAATGGAGAAAGGCGACAGACCTGATCCCGGCCATCGCGAGCCGATGTGCCGCATCGGGACGCGACCTGCACTTCATCTGGATCGGGCGCGAGACTCGCGATTGCAGCATCGCGCAGTTGACCGTCGAGGCCGAGCGGCTCGGGGCTTCGCGATGCGTGCACCTCGCCGGTGAAGTCGAAGACCCCGCACCGTACCTGTCGGCAGCCGACTTATTCGTGCTGCCGTCGCGCGAAGATCCTTACCCTCTGGCTATGCTGGAAGCCGCATCTTACGGACTGCCGGTTGTCTGTTTCGACCAATCGGGAGGAGCGATCGAATTCGTTGGCAGCGGCGAATGCGGCATCGCCGTTCCGCATCTCGACACAAACGCCATGGCGGGTGCGATCGTTGAGCTGAGCTCGGATGTCCATCGCGCCGCGCAACTCGGCACCGCCGCCCGCCGGAAAGTCCTCACGCTTCACAGTCCCGAGAGCACGATCCCGAAGATCCTCGACGTGCTTCGCGCCGCAGCGGGACGCAAAAGCAGAACGAAAGAATAGGTTGACCAATTTGTTCGTGCGCCACGGGCTGTGCCCGTGTTGCAGGACAGCCCTCCGGCCCTGACATGTTCGACTGGACATGCGACAGGCCGAGTTGATGTCCGATGGATGCCGCCAAACACTGGCCGAGCCAGTGGAACTCCGGCGGGACGCTGAGTTCGCAGGACCGGGTGTTCACGCCGCCCGCCGGGTCTTCCACGCGAAGATGCGCCGCGCGCGGGACTTGATTTCCTTGATGCGGCGTTTCAGGCGATGCTGTTTTTCGTTGCGCTGTTGATAGGCCATGGCTTGGCGCATCATGGCAATCAGATCGCTGGCCGGGCGCAGTTCAAAAGGGCGCGGCCCCGCTTTGGCGACTTCCGCTGCCCGTTGCCATGCCGAGCGCCATTGGGCTGCTCCCGAGGGAATAAGCCACTGTTCCTGCACCTGCCGAAACGCCTCCTCGCCGATCGCCCGGTACAGTGCAGGCTCGCGGATCAATCGCTCGAGTCCGCTTCGCCATTCGGCCGGCGTATCGACCAGCAATCCGGTGACTCCCTCTTCGACGCTCGATGTGTACGGAGCAACGCGGGAGTAGACGCCGGCGATGCCCAAGGCACCGTACTCGAGCAGCTTGATCTGGCTCTTGCAGCGATTGAACTCGGAGTCGATCAGCGGCGCAATTCCAATGTCCAGTCCGAGCTTCGAAGCCTCTTTGGCATAAACGAGATAGTCGTCTCGCGCCGCCCGCGACGGCTCGACAAAGGTCGTATTGGGCAATCCGGCAATCGCGGGCGGCGGTTGAATTCCGTAACAGATGAAAGCCGCTTCGGGATGTTCCGTCAACACGGCCTGCAGCGCGGGGACGATTGTCTGCAGGTCACGCTCGTGAGATCGCGTTCCGATGTACCCGATTCGAACTGGCCTGCGGCCGTTGTCCGGCGATGGCCGGCGAGCCGCTTGAAACACCTCCCACACATTCAGGGGCAGCCTGTTGGGAATCACCACGATGTTCGGATGAAACGAACTGAGGATCTGCTTCAACGGTTCGGATGTGACCGTGACCAGGTCGGCATGCAGCGTCGCCTCCAGCGTACTCACCACGGTGCCTTCGAAAAAACGCCGGTGAGGATGCTCATCCGCCATCTTCAGCAGCAGGTCGTCCACATCGTAGACAATGGGAATACCCTGCCGAACCGCGGACTGCGCGAGTTGCCGGTAACGCCGGTACTGAGTCTGCACCGTGCGGTGCACGAGCAGCATCGATGCGTCGCCGAGGTCGAGTTCATGCCGCGGATCGGCATCCGCATCCCGATCCGTGAGAAGTTCGATCGAGGCGCCGCATGCCCTGGCTGGCCCCACAAGACGCAACTGCGGAATCGCGCTGGTCGGCGATGCCTCGACTAGACATGCGATACGCTGCGAGAAACCATCTGCGGATTGCATTGGAACATTTCCCCCGGACCCATGAATGGGGCTCAGGCAGCCCGGCGAGCCGCCGTGCGACCGAGAAACGCGCGCAGACCCGCATCCCATGACTCCATCGGTTGCATCGAGTGCCGCTCCAGCTGCATTTTGCGCAGACGCGAATTCGCGGGACGCCGGGCGGGACGCGGATAATCGGCGGTCGTGCAGGGAACAACCGCTCGCGCAAAGGGCACCTCCCGCGAGATGGCCCGCGCGAACTCGTACCACGTGGCTTCCCCCTCCGACGTCAGGTGCCAAGTGCCCACCACGGAACTGTCGAGCAGATCGAGCACGCGACGTGCGACTGCGTCTGCCGAAGTCGGATTGCCGACCTGATCGTTGACCACCTTGATCGGAGGCCCTGGCTGCGATCCCAGGCGAAGCATCGTGTGCAGAAAACTCGGGCCGCCTTCGCCGTACAGCCAGGCGGTGCGAAGTATCAGGTGATTCGGGCAGAGACGGCGAATGGCCAGCTCGCCCGCAAGCTTCGATTTTCCGTACACCGTCTGAGGATTCGGCGCATCTCCCTCGTGGTAGGGCCGGTCGAGAAGACCGTCAAACACGTAATCGGTCGAAAACGCGATCAACCTCGCGTCGAACTCGCTGCATGCGGCCGCCACGTTGGCCGTGCCAAGTTCGTTGACGTTGAAAGCCGCGTCAGGATCGGATTCAGCACCATCAACGTCGGTCATCGCAGCACAATGAAGGACCACGTCGGGCTGAAAGTTGCGACAAGCCAGGTCGATTGCGAACCGATTCGTGATGTTGCAATTGTTGCGGTCAACGGACAGCACCTGGTGCTCCGCCTGCAAATGACGTGCAAGAGTGCGTCCAAGCATGCCCCGGCCACCCGTGATGAGCATCTTCATACAGCAGCCTCTTCAAGCAGCGGGAAACCGATTCCTTCACTCACATTGCGCCACAGCGCTGAAATTCACACACCGATGAGAATTCGAACATCTCATACGAAAAAGCCTGCAGTCGCGTAGCGACGGCATGAAGGTAGACGTGGGTTTCAACCCACGGCGGGCTACCTCGATCATTCCGGCATCTGACATCCGACATCCGACATCCGGCGTCCGGCATCTGACATCCGGCATCTCGGCACGAATTCAAACGCCGACAGATTTCAAACTGTTGTGTGGAGGGTACTCGCAGTTGCGAATCTTCGTCAAGTTCGTTTTGTGTCGGGACTTCCGTCGCAGAGTCGCGCCCCGGGAGTCTGGTCGCTGATCTTGCCGCATTTGCCGCTCGCCGCTACTATCGCCGCGCACCGATAACCTCCCGGGCCGAATGACTCATGATGCCTTCGCTGATATCAGACCGAACCATGCTTCGCGACGAAGCCGTGCACGGCGCGCGCAAGATCCTCTTGGCCGAAAGCCGAGCGCTGGCCGACCTGGCCGACCGTCTCGGACCCCGATTCTGCGACGCAGTCGAGTTGATACTCAACTGCAAAGGGAGCGTCATCGTTACCGGCATCGGCAAGGCGGGCCTGGTGGGACAGAAGATCGCGGCGACGCTGGCATCCACGGGGACGCCCAGCCATTTCGTGCACGCCAGCGAGGCTCTGCACGGTGACCTTGGCCGCATCCGCAGCAACGATTGTGTTCTCGTGCTTTCCAACAGCGGCGAAACCGAGGAGATTCTGCGGCTGGCACCGTGCCTCGCGGATCTCGGGGTGCCGATCGTCGCCGTGACCGGCCGCGCGCACAGCGGTCTGGCTCGCGCCGCGACCGTCGTATTGGACCTGGGCCCCTGCGACGAAGCGGGTTCGCTGGGATTGGCTCCGAGCACGAGCACCACTGCGATGCTGGCTCTGGGTGACGCGCTGGCGCTGACGGCGAGCGAACTGCGAGGCTTCCGCAGCCAGGATTTCGGGCGTCTTCATCCGGGCGGCAGCCTCGGACGCAGACTCGCGAAAGTCACCGACGTTATGCGGCCTCTCGAACGATGCTGCGTGGCGCAGGACAGCCAAAGCCTGCGGGAGATCTACGTCCGGACTCAGCGGCCTGCCCGCCGATCAGGCGCGATCCTGCTGGTCAACAGCGACGGGAAACTGACCGGCATCTTCACCGACAGCGATCTCGCGAGGCTTTTCGAGCACAAACGAGATAACGCCATCGACCGGCCGATTCGCGAAATCATGACTGCCGGCCCCATCAGCCTGAAGAACGACGCGATGCTGATCGACGCAATCGACCTGCTCGCCGCGCGCAAGATCAGCGAATTGCCGATCGTCGATGCCGAGCGCCGACCGATAGGGATGATTGATATAACCGACGTCCTCGGTCTGTTGCCGAACCAGCCCCAGGAAAATATCGAACGGCAGACCGCCGATCGAACTCCCCCCGCAGCCCACACCACGATTATTCAATCGACCATCACTGCTGCACTGAAAAAACGCGCGGCCTGATCCGCTCCGCAGCCTGCTAGCATCGCCGAACTGATCTGGATTCACAGATCGCTTTCGCGTTATGCTCCCTCTGCAATTTTCGCAGGTTGTCATCCGGCGGAGAATTAATCACGCAGGGGCGTGCCGCGACTCCGTTATCCGTGGCCGTTCGTCGCGCCGCATGACACGTGACGACCCGAATGACCTCGGAAGGAAACGGGAATGGAAGCCCGGACCGACGAACTGGCATGGACGCCGGAATATGTGGCCCGCTACTGGGACTACTGGTCACAGCGCAAGGACACGCGGCACACGTATTTTGCCAATCAGGTGGGCGAAGGTGTCGCGAGATTTCTGGAGCGGGCCGTGCCGCTGCGGGGTGCAGCGACCCTGGATTTCGGCGCGGGGCCCGGCTATCTGGTTCAACACCTGCTGACTCGCGGAGCTCTCGTTTCAGCCACCGACTACTCGCCGGAAACCGTAACGGGATTGCGGCAGCGGTTCTCCGGAAAAGAAGGCTGGGTCGGGGCGAGCATTTTCGACGGCCTCCGGCTTCCCTGGCCGGATGCGACTTTCGATGTCGTATGTTGCCTGGAAACGATAGAGCATCTGCTGGATGAACATTGCGAGCTGATATTCAGCGAACTGCGGCGCGTCTTGAAGCCCGAAGGTACGGCTCTTTTTACTACGCCCAACAGCGAAGACCTTCGGCAGCAGCATGTCTACTGCCCTCGCTGCGACTGTTCGTTTCACCGTTGGCAGCACGTACGATCGTGGTCGCCCGAAACACTGAGAGGCTACCTTCAGCGCATGGGATTCCGCGTCGAATTCTGCGAGGGGCTGACTTTTCAGAGTCTCCAGCGCAAGCGACTGTTCCGTCCGCACTGGGTGTTGTGGTGGTCGATGCTGTCCGCGATGGGTTTCCTGCAGCGACGGACGCTGCCCAACGGCAGTTTCTTTCCCAAGCAACTGTTTCGCTACGGACGTGAGCATCTTGCCGCGGTGGCCGTCAAGTCCGAGGCCGCCGGAGCCGGCTTGGATGTTCGCCGATCGGCGGCCGCGTAAACCGGGGAGACAGCGGACATGTGCGGAATCGTCGGAATCCTGCGTTGTGACGGAACACGCCCTCACCCGGGTATCCTGCGCGCGATGAACGATGCGGTGTCTCATCGCGGCCCCGACGGGCAGGGCCTTCACATTCGCGACGGAGTCGGGCTCGGTCACCGGCGGCTGTCGATCATTGATCTCGAAGGCGGCGTCCAGCCGATGTCCAACGAGAACGGTGACGTCTGGACCACGTACAACGGCGAGATCTACAACTTTGCGGAACTGCGCGAGACGCTGCTGGGCAGCGGACACATCTTCCGCACCTCGTGCGACACGGAAGTCATCGTTCACGCTTACGAGCAATGGGGCCCGAATTGCGTGGAACGATTCCGGGGCATGTTTGCATTCGCCGTGGCCGACTATCGTCAGCGGCGTCTGATGCTGGCTCGCGATCAGCTGGGCATCAAGCCGCTCTGTTACCGCCGCGGTCCGGGCTATGTCGCGTTCGCCTCGGAACTGAACGCGTTGCTCCCGTGCGAAGCGAGATTCCCTTCGCTTCGCCCCGAATCGCTCGAGTACTATCTGCGTTACCGTTACATCCCCGCGCCGGACACGATCTATCAGGACGTCTTCAAGCTGCCTCCGGCCACCTGCATGGTGTTCGACTTCTCGGGACGCGTGATCGAGCAGCGGGAGTACTGGAAACTCGAGTTCGCACCGGACGAGCGGCCGACCGACGAGCAGTGGCTTGAAGAGTTCCAGCATGTGCTGCGCGAATCGGTCCGAGCCCATCTGGTTGCGGACGTTCCCTTCGGCGCGTTCCTTTCCGGCGGCGTGGACTCGACGCTGGTGGTGATGGAGATGAGCCGGCTGCTCGAACGGCCCGTGAAGGCCTTCTCGATCGGCTTCGAGGAAGAGAAATACTCCGAATTGAAGTTTGCCCGCGAGGCAGCGGACGAACTGGGCGTTGAGCTGCGAAGCGAGGTGGTGCGGCCGGATATTGGCGCGGTGCTGGATGAGCTGTTCCAGCATTACGGCGAACCGTTCGCCGACACTTCCGCAGTGCCCACGTGGTGCGTTTCGCGACTGGCGCGCACCGAGGTGCCGATGGTCCTGTCCGGCGACGGCGGCGACGAAGCTTTCGGCGGCTACCAGCGGTACGAAACCTGGATGCAGACGACCTTCTGGGGCGACCTGTCGAAATTGCTTTCACATCCGAGGCGGGCCTTCAAGCGCATCCTCGCCACGCTTCTCGGGCGAACCGGCGACTCGCTGGCCAGTTGGCAGGAGTCCTGCATCGTCGCCATGCGGACGCGGACTCGCCGCAATCTCTGGCGTCCCGAACTGCGATGGCTGGCCACTCATCCCTGCCCGGCATTCGTGCGGGCCGGACAGGACGCGACGCGCAGCGACCGTCTCGCGCGGGTCCAGCACCTGGACATCAAGACCTATCTGCCGGGCGACATCCTGACGAAAGTCGACGTGGCAAGCATGTGCCACGGGCTCGAAGCGAGAACTCCGCTGACCGACATCCGCGTCATGGAGTTCGCCGCGCGTCTTCCGATGCGGATGCGGCGAGAGGCAGCGGCCGCCGCGGCCAGGAGGCTGAAGGTGCTGCCCAAGCAGGCGCTCAGCCGCCGGTTCGGCAACGAGTTCGCATATCGCTCCAAACAAGGATTCGGAATCCCGGAGACCGAATGGATGCGGAGAGGCTCTCCGCTGCGGGAACGGTTCCAGGATCTCGTGGCCTCTCCTCAGTTCCCGCTGTTCGACTATTTCGAAGCAGATCGTGTGCACTCGCTGCTCAATCAATTCGACCGCAACGGCCGGCACGCCGTCAACCTCTGGCTGCTGTTCGGCCTTGGCATGTGGATGGAACGACGCCAGTCCAGATCGCTGGTCAAAATCGCCGCGTAGGAGAAACGGAAAGATGCGTACGGAAGCCAGTTCGCGTGCGGAAACCCGTTCGCAGCCACTTCGAGTTGCGTTTGTCAGTCCCCTGGCGAGACCTCTGTTCGACGCGGACTGCAACGGCGACGTGGGGGGCTCGGAAGTGCGGGCATTCACTTTTGCGCGCACGATCGCGGCGCGGCGCAACTGCCGGGTGCAGTTCTGCGTCAGATCGAGCGAAGTGCTTCCGTCGCGGATGCATGACGGGATCGAATTGCATTACGAACTCGGCCAGGCGCCGATTCCGCGGGTCCGCGATATCCCGATGGGATGGCAATGGCCCGTGAAAGCAATTCACGTAACCGCACAACGATGGAGCCGGTCCCTTCGCAAGCGATGGGAAAGCCGCAAGAGCCCGAGCGTGAACCCGCACGCGTTCTATGCGAATCTGGATGCGGACGCGGTCTGCTGCTTCGGTGTCAACGACCATTCGGCCAGCGTGATCGCCGCCGCCGGCATGGCAGGCAGGAAGACAATCCTGTTCCTTGCCTGTGACGGCGACATTTCCGAGTCCTATTACGAGGGATCGACGTTCCGCAATGAATACGGGCACGTCGGGCACTCCTGCTATTTCGCGATCCGGCACGCGGATCGAATCGTAGCCCAGACCCTGTCGCAGCAGTTGCTCCTGCAGAAGCGGTTCGGCAGGGATTCCGTGCTGATCCGCAACCCGATCTCCCTGACCGGCCAGGACCCGCCGCCCCCGGCCGACCAGGCGAAGCCGTACGTGCTCTGGGTAGGACGCGCAGAGTCGTTTCACAAACGAGCTCATCTCTGCCCGGAACTGGCCCGTCAGTGCCCGGAGATTCGTTTCGTAATGATCGTCAACAAGAACCGCCGGGGTATGTTCGAGCAGATCGTCCGCCAGGCACCGCCCAACGTCTCGGTCATCGAACGCGTACCCTATGCCGAAATCGACTCGTATTTCCGCCATGCCACGGCGCTGGTCAACACGTCGGGTGTCGAGGGATTTCCCAACTCGTTCCTGCAGGCCGCGAAATACGGCGTGCCCATTCTGTCGCTCGACGTGGATCCCGGCCGCATGTTGACCAAGCATGGCTGCGGCGCCGTGGCCGCACGCCGACTCGAGTCTCTGGCCGAGACACTGCGGTCCACAGTCCGGGACGAATCGCGGCGGGCGAAGATGTCGATGGCCGGACGCAAATACGTTCGTGACTATCACGACGCCGACGACCGGGCCGCGGAACTGGAATCGCTCGTGATTGAATTGACAAGTCGCGCGAGGAACGCATCCGGCGTGTCTCTCCGGCAAGTTGCCTGAGCGGACGACCGCCGAGGGGGGCGAGTCATGCGGCCTTGTTTTGTCCGAATCGAAGCTGGACCCTTGTTCTTCGCCGATGATCATCGAGGCATCGGCGGAGCCGAAGTGCGTTCCGCCATGTTCGCCAAGGCTCTCGCCCGGCGGCCGGACTATGAAGTCTCGTTTGTGCTGGGCAGTTGCCGGCCCCGCCCCACGGAGTCCGTGGACGGAGTCCGAGTGCACTTCCTGCGGACCATGCGACGATCGCGCGACCGGGCGCGAGGTCTGGCCATGGGGTGGCAGTGGCCGGCCGACATGATCCAGCGAATTGCACACGACATCCATGCAAGACTCCCGGTGACACCCAAACCGTGGCCCTTCTTCAATCGGCTCGATGCCGACACGCTGCTGTGTTTCGGCATGCAGCCCCCGATGATCAACGCCATCGCATCCGCCCGGTACTCGGGAAAACGGAGCATCCTGTTCCTCGTGCAGGATCTCGATGACGATTTCCCCGGCACGATTTGGAACCGCTATCCGCTCAAACGGATGCGGGACACACGGTGGCGGCGATGGGCCATCGAACACGCCGATTGCATCGTCGCCCAGAGCACGAGTCAGCAGGAAACCCTGCGATCCCGGTTCGGACGTGAGTCCGCGCTGATCCGCAATCCGATCAAGATCTCCAATCACGATCCGGCACGGCCCCCTGAAGTTCCCGCGAATTACGCGCTGTGGGTCGGCCGGAGCGATCATCGCGGGAAACGCTCCGATCTGTGCCTCGAACTGATCCGGCGCCATCCGCAGATCCCGTTTGTCGTCGTGATGAATCCGTGCAGCGACCGCGATGCGGCGGAGCTTGAGCAAACGCGGCGAAACAACGTCGTCCTGCTTCGACGCGTTCCGTTCGATGCCATCGAACCGTACTATCGGCACGCGAGACTGCTCATCAACACCTCGCTGCGGGAAGGGTTCCCCAACACATTCCTGCAGGCCGCTCGATGGGGCGTGCCGATCATCACGTGGCAGGTCGATCCCGACGGCATGCTCACCCGACACGGATGCGGCCGCACCGCCGGCGGATGCATGGACTCGCTCTCGGAACTGCTGAACCGATTCTGGCAACCCGGTCCCGAAAGAGAAGCCATTTCAAAAGCGGGCAAGACCTACGTCCGTCTCCATCACGATCTCGACGATCGAGTCGCCGAACTCGAGGAGTTGATCCGCAAGGTTCACGGCGAGGCCCGCGAGAAAGACAAGACGAGACAATCGGCCTGACGTCTGAGACGAACCGAAAGAACAAGTCCCTCAATTCGTTCGTGTGCCACTGGCTCTGCCAGTGTTCTGGGTCGTTCATCGGACATCAGCTTGACTTGCCACACGTCCAATTCAACAGGTTAGGTCCGGAGTTCCGTCCCGCAACACTGGCAGAGCCAGTGGCACGCGAGCACATTGGCCTACCTATTCTCTCGCTCTACCTAAGCGCAGACGCATTACGCGGAAGCACAATCCGCCTCCGCTTCCCTCAGCCGCGCCGAGTCCGCTCGAGCAACGAACGGCAGGCCTGCCACACCCGCTCGACATCCAATTCCTCGAGGCAAGCCATGTACTGACTCCCGCGATGGGGACATTTCTTGCGGTAACTGGCCCGGCAACTGACCCGCGTCGAGACCATCTCGTGCCCCTCGCCGCCGGGACCCGAGCGATCCGGATCGGTGCACGTAAAAATCCCCACCGTGGGCGTGTTCAGCGCGGCGGCCAGATGCATCGGCCCCGAATCGTTGCTGATCATCAGATCCACGTCGGCCAGCACGGCCATCAACTGCGCGAGATTGGATTGCCCGATGAGATTCACGGCGCGAGATCGCGAGGTTTCATCGAGCAGTCCTTCCAGCGTCCGCCCACCGAGCGAGTCGCCCGGACCGCCGACGAGAACGAGCGAAGCGTTGAAGTGCTGCACCGCCAGCATCGCAATCGCGGCGAATTTACGGACAGGCCATCGTTTGGTTGGCCACGCGGCGCCGATATGCAGCGCCACTCGGGGCGAAGCAAGCGGCCGCAGCAGCGATCGCGCCCATTCGACGTGCTCGTCGCGCAGCGGCAATCGCGGCTCGAACACGGACAAGCCGGGATCGATCGCTTCCGCCACGCGGCGATACCGAGCGTGCGCGGGCACACGTTTCGACGTGCCAGGCAACACGCAATTGCAGGCCAGATTCGCTCCCTCACGTGCCGTTTCCAGTCCGACTCGAACCGGCGCTCGCGTCGCCCACGTCATCAGCCCCGTGCGAAACAGGCCTTGAAGATCGAGCACCAGATCGAACCGGCGCAGACGCAGATCCCGCAGGAACGACCGCCAGGCCGCAAACCCGGACTGTGTGTCGAAGGCAATCAGCTCGTCGAGGTCCGGGTGCCCTTCGAGCAGTTCGGCCCACTGCCGTTTCACGACCCAGGCCAGCCGGGCATGAGGAAAACGGGCACGCAGCGTGGACAACACGGGCAGCGATTGGACGATGTCGCCGAACGCGCTCGGCTTGATTACGCAGATGTGCCGCGCATCGATCTGCGAAAGGCGTTCAGGAGATATTGAGCCGAACCATTTCATGGCGTCCCTGCCGTGGCCAATCCCATGGCTCGCCCGTGCGTGAATCAACCGTTTAGGCAGAGTGAAATAAGTAAGTCAATCAATAAATTCGTGTGCCACTGGCTGTGCCAGTGTTGTAGGGCAACACTCAGTACCTAACTTGTCCAACTGGACTTGCGATAATTCGAGCCGATGGCCGATGAACGCCTCAGAACTCTGGCAGAGCTAGTGACACTCCGGTCACATTCGCATCCACCAATTAGGCCATGCCGAACCGCCGTTTCCTTATTGCTTTGCCCTGCCTAGACCTTACGTCCCAGCATGCGATCCAATGCGTCCGAGGTCTGGTGGATCAGCGCCTCGGGATAATGTGCAAAGGGATGAAAGTACTCGAACGTGAGGTAGCCCCGGTATCCGATCTTGTCGAGGGCCTCAAGGACGGCGGGCCAGTTCGTCGTCCCGTCGAGCAGCAGGCGGAACGTATTCAGGTTGAACTCGTGAACCCGCTTATCCCATTCCTTGACGTGCACATTCTTGATGCGTTTGCCCAGCAGCGGCACCCAGTCCTCCGGGAACTGATACTGCATGATGTTCCCGGTATCGAAGTGGATGTTGACCGTCGGACTGTTGAAGCTGTCGACAAACGAGACCATCTCCTGCGGGCTGAACAGGAAGCCGTTGACGAAGATATTCTCGAGGTTGAGCAGCACGCCGGCTTTTTCCGCGATGGGAATCAACCGCGAAATGGCCTCGCGCGACCGCTGTTCGCACACATCGTTGGGAACCGGCGAAAACTCATCGACCCAGGCCGCGTAGACGGCGCCGGGAACGACGAGCAGGTTCTCGGTGCCGAGCAACTTCGCGGCCTCGATCATGCGGATTGCGAACTCGAACGACTTCTCGCGCCGCTTGGGGTCGTTGTGCGTGAGCGGATAGGGCCAGAAGAGAAACGAGCAGATACCGCTGATCCCGATGCCGATCCGCTCGGCCAGTTTGCGGATCTCCGCGAGTTCGGCCGGCTTCGATTCGACCGACAATTCGCCCTCGAGCCCCAGATTCAACTCCACGGCGTCGAACCCGGCCTCCTTGGCCAGTTCGAAGCACTGCTTGAGCGACCAGCGATCCGGGTAGGGAAAAGCCCACATGTTGATGGACTTCTTCATGTCGTAGCGTTTCGGCGCGGCGGTCTCGCTCGGCCGCGCCGCGGGCGAGTGTTCCTCGCCCGCGACCAGCCCTTGTCGTGCCAGAAATGCCGAGCCAAATGCCGCGGCGCACGCCAGCAGCTCGCGCCGCCCCAGGTCCGAAGCAGCGGAATTCCCGCGAGATTCAGCCATTTTTTTGCTCACAGGTAGCGGTTGATCAGGTTTTCGAGCATCTCCTGGCGACCGCTCTCGTTGCCGGAGATCTCGCCTCGCTTCAACATTTCAGCTTCCAGCGTTTCGAGCGTCGCACGGCCCGATTCGATCTCGGCGCCGATGCCGGTGTCCCACGAGCGGTAACGGTTCTTCACAAACGCCGCCAGTTCGCCCTCGGCACGAATGGCCGCGGCAATCTTCAGACCGCGGGCGAACGCATCCATGCCTCCGACGTGCGCGTGGAACAGATCGACGGGCTCGAAGCTCTCGCGTCTGACTTTCGCGTCGAAATTGACACCGCCCGGCGCGATGCCGCCGTACTTCAGCAGCATCAGCATGACCTGCGACGTCAGGTAGTAATCCGTCGGAAACTGATCGGTGTCCCAGCCCAGCAGCATGTCGCCCGTGTTGGCGTCAATCGAGCCGAGCGCGCCCTGGTAGCCCGCATAGTCCAGCTCGTGCATCATCGTGTGACCGGCCAGCGTGGCGTGATTGGTCTCGATATTCAGCTTGAAATGATCGAGCAGATCGTAGGCCCGCAGGAAATTAATGCAGGCCGCCGCATCGCTGTCGTACTGGTGCTTCGTCGGTTCCTTCGGCTTGGGCTCGATCAGGAACTGGCCCGTGAATCCGATCTTGCGGGCGTAGTCCACGGCCATGTGCATGAAACGGGCCATGTGGTCCAACTCGCGTTTCATGTCCGTGTTGAACAGATTCTGGTAGCCCTCACGCCCGCCCCAGAACACGTAGTTCACGCCGCCCAGTTCCTTGGTCACCTCGAGGCACTTCTTCACCTGAGCGCCCGCAAAGGCGAACACCTCGGCGTTGCAGCTTGTCGAGGCCCCGTGCACGTAGCGGGGGTTGCTGAACAGATTCGCGGTGCCCCACAGCAGCTTGATGCCGGTACGCTCCTGCTCTTCCTTCAATACCTTGACGACCTCGTCAAAGTTCTTGTTGGTCTGAGCCAGGTTGTCACCCTCGGGCGCAACGTCGCGGTCGTGAAACGCATAGTACGGCGCACCCAGCTTCTGGATGAACTCGAACGCCGCCCGCACCCGGCGGGTCGCATTGGCGACCGAGTTGCTGCCGTCGTCCCAGGGACGCACCATGGTCGCCGAACCGAACGGATCGCCGCCCGTTCCGCGGAACGTGTGCCAGTAGACGACGCTGAAGCGGAAATGCTCCTTCATCGTCTTGCCTTCCACCACTTCGTTCTCGTTGTACCAGCGGAAAGCCAGCGGATTCTTGGAATTCGGACCCTCGTACGCGATCTTCGGTGTTTCGAAAAAGTCGGCCATGTCTTGCTCACTTCCCGTGGTCAGAAGAAAACTTGTCTCTGTGCTGGTAATGGTGCCAAATTACGCCGCAAGCCGCAAGCAAGGCGAGGCCCGCAAGAGGACTCCACGCCCGGCAACGGTTCAGCCGCCTGTCCGGTTCAACAGCACCCGGTCAGCCAGCGACGGCCAAAGCTGGGCCAGTGCAAAGAGCAATCGGGCTTTGGCCGGCATCACCAGCTCCGGCACCCGCCGCTCGCAGCAGCGCAGGACTTCCGCGGCCAGCCGTTCCGGCGGAATCCCCTTCAATTTCACTCCTCCACCCGGTTGACGGGCCGACTGCGGCAGGCCCGCCGCCTCATGATCGTAGCGTTGGCCGGCATCCGGCCGGGCCATGGGCCCCGGACAAACCAGCAGCACATGAATCCCCAACGGAGCGAGTTCATAACGCAGCTGCTGCGAGTAGGCGGCGACTGCAAACTTGCTGACCGGATACGCTCCCAGGAACCGGGCAGCCGACTTAGCCGCCAGCGATCCCATATTGATAATGTGTCCCTTCGAGCGGATCAGGTGCGGGATCGCTGCCCGCGTCCCGTGCACCATCGACAGAAAATTCAGCTCCAGCAGTTCGCGGAACGCTTCAGGGGTCGTGTCGAGAACCGAGCCCCGGGCCGAGCGGCCGACAATATTGGCCAGCAGATCCAGCTTGCCCAACGTCCGCACAGCGTCCGCAACGACGGCCTCCACCTCGTCGGCCCGAGTCACATCCGCGACGAAGCTCGCCGCGTCGCGGCCTTCGCTTTTCAGCTGCTCTACCGCAATGTCCAGCCGTTCCGCATCCCGGTCAACCAGAGCCAGCCTGGCGCCCGCCGCAGCCAGAGTCCGAGCCAGCATCAGCCCGAACCCGGCCGAACCGCCCGTCACGAACGCGACCTTTTCATGCCAGTAAGACATAGGCGTGGCACCTGCGAATAGAAACTAGTGGTCCGTGCGAGTCTGCAGGAAAAATGCCTTCTTTTCGCCCGGCAGAGTGTAATCGAAACCGCAGCTTCGAAAGAACTCTTCGGACGAGGTAATCGCCATCACCTCGAATACCGCCTTTTCTCGAGCACGCTCGACACATGCCGCGACAAGTCGCCGGCCGATGCCGCGCCCCTGGCAATGGATCGACACGACGAGACTACGGATCTCGGCGAGCTTCGCCGAATAGACTTCCAGCGCCACGAAGCCCACGACTTTCCCGCCCATTTCCGCCACGAAGGAATTCGTCAGCAGTTCCTCGAGTTCCTCGAAAGTGCGCCGCAAGATCTTCCGTTGCTGGACGTAAGGCTCGATCAACTCCATGACCGACACGCGATCCGCCTCGCAACACGGGCGGATCGACACAGGAACCTCGTGATCCGCACCTTCACCGGTATTGCTTTCCAGGAACATGGCTTGCCATCCAGCTGATTTTCACACTTTCAAGGGAACCCGAAAAAGCATAGCGACTTTGGTCGTTGCATAACAACCCGCCGACGGCACATGCTTGTCCGCGTCCGCACCGCGGGGTACCATCGAACCACACTTCTCTTCACGCGAAAGGAGCTTGAGATGGCTTTCGTGTCAACCCGCCGTACGTCCCTGGTGCTCTCCCTTCTCCTCGCATCGGCCACGGCACTGCATGCGGCTGCTCCCGCAAAATACTGCCGCTTTCGCATCGGCGAGACAGACGCCTACGGGATCGTCGAAAACGATAAGGTCCGGCAACTGAACGGCGACCTGTTCGGCGAGTGGGAAAAGACCGACAAGACATTTCCGCTGAAGGAAGTGCAATTGCTCGTGCCCTCCCGACCGACGCAGGTCCTGGCGATGGCAGGCAATTATCGCAGCCATCTCGGAGACGATGAAACGGTAACGACCGTCACCACCGTGACGACGCTGCGCACCAGTAACGCCACAAAAAACACCACTGCCGAAAGCAACACGATCGTGGAATCGAAAGAACCGGGGAAGCTGCCCGCCAAGTACGCGATTCCGCAGCCGTTTTTCAAAAGTCCGTCATGTCTGGTACCGCACGAGGCAGAGATCGTGATTCCCAAGGACGCGACGTCCGTCCACTACGAGGGAGAACTGGTGATCGTGATCGGCAAACGGGCCAAGGATGTGCCGAAATCCGCCGCGCTGGACTATGTGCTCGGCGTCACCTGCGGTATCGACGTCAGCGAGCGAGTCTGGCAGACCAACGACATCCAATGGTGGCGGGCCAAGTCTTCCGACACGTTCGGTCCCGTCGGTCCCTGCATTGCATCGGGCATTGACTACGGAAATCTGCATTTGCAGACCCGCGTCAACGGCGAAGTCAAGCAGAAGGACAGCACGAGCCAGTTCATCCACGACATCTCCGCGGTGGTCAGCGCAATTAGCCGGAACATCACCCTGCAACCCGGCGACCTGATCTTCACCGGCACGCCGGGCACCACCTCCGAATTGAAGCCGGGCGACACTGTCGAAGTCGAGATTGAAGGCATCGGCGTCCTCCGCAACAAAGTGGTCGCCGAACACTGAACCTCGCGGATATTCGAATTCCGCCCGACGCAGCCCCGCATCGGCGGTCAATAAGCCCGTTCCGCGATGCCGGACGAATCCACGATCCAGGGCGTCCAGACGAGCGAGACCTCTTCGACCGAGAGATCGGTCTTTTTGGGCTTGATGGGATTTTCGGAAACCTCGAGCTGCTCCGGATCCCACTTGTCGCGCAGCGTGCTGGTCGCCGCCTGCAGTTCGGCGTCGATATCGGCCAGTTGCTGCCGCAGGACCGTTGCATTCTCCTCAGCGCGAGCCACGTCCGCGTGTTCGCGCATGGCGCGGCTGGCCGACTTCATCGAAGAAGTCGCACGCGTCACGTTCGCCGTGCTGCTCAACTTGCGCCCGAAGAGCGCGCTGAGTACGGCGGAGCCGAAGGACAAGAATGTATTCAGCTTCTGATCCCGCGACTGGGCCTTCTCGCGATCGACCTGCTGCTCAGCCCGGCGAATGCGCTGCTCCAGGGTCTGGACCTTGGGACCGTAACTGGTCCGCAGCTTCTCCATCTCCTTGTCGCGCTGCTCGGCCGCAAGCTGACGCAGCCGAACTCGAAAGTCCCCTTCGCTCTCCCCGGGACGTGATGTTGTTTTCAGTGACGCGCAGCTCAACAAGTCCAGCGCAACGTTCTGGTAGAGGTAATTCTTCAGTGCGGTCTTCCAGGAATCGTAGCTCTTCGGGCGAGTCATCTCCGCCGGAAGCTGCGAAAAGGCAGCTGGCGAAGCGGGCGAACTGTCAAGCTGCACCGCGTCGCCGGTCGCCGCTCCCTCCCAGACATCGTCCGAGACCGACTCGATCGGGCCGGCGAGGAACACCTGCGTCTGCCACTCGTCGAGTTTCAGCGGAGCGCTCGTGTAATGCATGCGGGCGCGGCCGTACAGCGCGGGACGATAAACGAGCGTACTGCCGCTTTGCGGAGCCCGCTTCGCCCGGACGAACCGCTGGGTGATTCCGGGCGGCAGCACCGGCAGTGAACCGCCGGCCTGTCCCCAAGAGGCCGCCGACTGCGAAGACGATGGAACCGCAGCGGCCGCGGATGGCGCAGGCGACGGAGCAGCGGGTGCCGCACCCGCCTTGCGAGGCCGCATCAGCGTTTCAATCTGTGCACGAGTCAGCGGACCACGCAGGTACGAAAGGGCCCAGCGCGACTGAAAAACCACCGGAGCGTCTTCATGCACGTTGTTCATCAGGAAGACGCGGTTGCCCAGCCCCGACAGCGCCCGCTCCATCGCCGCTCGATCGAACGACGCTCCTGCGCCGGTCGCGGCCCCTTCGAGACCATCCAGCACACGGGCCTTGTCCCGCTCGGTCTGCAGACGCCCCAGGAACCAGGTGCCCGCGTTCGACAGCCCCTTGTAGTCAAGATCCACCGGATTCTGCGTGGCAAGCACCACCCCCAGCCCGAATGCCCTCGCCTGCTTCAATAGGGTGAGCATCGGCTGCTTCGAGGGCGGGTTGGCCGTCGGCGGGAAATAGCCGAACACTTCGTCCATGTACAGCAACGCCCGCAGGCTCGATGTGCCCGCCTGCGTCCGCATCCACGCGATCACTTCGTTGAGCAGCGTCGTCACAAAGAACATGCGCTGGGCATCGTCCAGGTGCGCGATCGAGACCACGGTCAGCCGCGGACGCCCCTCCGGCGTGTAAAGCAGACGCTGGATATTGAGCGGTTCGCCTTCCCGCCATGCCGCGAATCCCGGCGATGCGAGCACGTTGTTCAACTGCATGGCGAGCGCGTAACGGTCCTTCGCGGGGAAGATGCTCTCGAGGTCCATAACGCCGATCTTGTCAAACGGCGGCGTCTGGATTTCACGGATCAGATCGGCCAGTTCCAGGCTTCTCCCTTCGCTCCAGGCGCGCTCCAGGAGATTGGACAGGAACGTATGCTCGCGGCTGCGCAACGGATCGGCCGCGATTCCCAGCAACCCGAGCAAACCGGTCACGGACGTCAGAACGCGTTCGCGCAGTGCCTCGGCGTCCTGCCGGATCTCGACCGCAGGCGCGGCAAAGTCCCGCAGCACCGTCAGCGGCAGGCCCGCGCTGCTGCCCGGCGTGTAAATGCTGATATCGGCGCTCTCGAGATATCGCGAGATCCGGTCCGGCGTCTGCTGCCACTCGGCCAGCCCCTTTCGCCAACGCTCGGCCGTCTTTTCGGCAAACTGCTCGGGCGAATCGCCGCGACGCGCAGCTTCCTCGGGGTCGATCCACGGCAGAAAATCGCTCCCTTTCAGGTTCGGGAAAGCCAGCAACAGGTTGCCCAGATCGCCTTTCGGATCGATCGCGATCGCGGGGATCCCGTCGATCGCGGCCTCTTCCAGAAGTGCCAGACAGAGCCCCGTCTTGCCGCTGCCGGTCATGCCCACGCAGACCGCGTGCGTCGTGAGATCCTTGGAATCGTACAGCAGCAACTCGGGCCGGGGCGAATTGCCCTCCAGGTCAAACAACCGTCCAAGGTACAACACGCCGAGCTTTTCGAAATCATCCATCGCCTGGACTCGCCGAGATCAAACGTCTAGAAATTAACTGACCGGAAATGAAATGGTTCTGCGGTATCTGCGGCCGGAGTCGCAGATGCACTCGGTCTGACCGGGGCGGGGCAGCCTTCAACGAGAAACCGCCGGTTCAGGCGGTCCTCGAGATGGACTTGATCTGCCCGATTCCCCAAGCAGCCCAAACGCCCCGCACAGCCCACGTATTTGTATAGCGGGCCGCGCGGACCAACAAGCACTCGTATCGCAGAGCCGACCCGTCACGTCGCAATTCGGTTGTTCCTGCTACTTTCCCGTGCATTTTGCGAGTCTCTCTGATGTCGGATGCCTCGAATGAATCGTCCCGGCAATGCTGCTCGGGGCGGAAAAACGTGCTGCTGTGGCTGGCGACCGCTGCGGCCATCGTGATCGTGGCCGGGGTCATCACGCGTCAAGTGATGCTGCACAGGTACGATCCCTCGCAGGACTCGTCGATTCCGTATCACCACCCCGCCCACAATGCGCCTTATATCCAGACTCCCGATCGGGTCGTCGCAGCATTCGTCGAACAGGCGCACGCGACCAAGGAAGACGTGGTCTACGACTTGGGATGCGGCGACGGCCGACTGGTGATCGCTATCGCCGAGCAAAGCGGCTGCCGAGGGATCGGCTTTGACATCGACCCGCGGCGAGTCATTGAGGCGCGAGAGAACGCGAAAAAGCACCACGTCGAATCGCTGGTGCAATTCGAGGAGCGGGACGTATACAGCGTGGATCTCAGCAAGGCCACTGTCGTCGTGGCCTATCTGCTCCCCAAGATGCTCGAGGCTCTCATCCCGCAGTTCGATGCGATGCCGTCCGGATCCCGCATTATCTCGCACGACTTCCAGATTGAAGGCATCGTGATGGACAAGGCCGTGGATGTCCGGATGGAGACCGGCGACAAGAACGAGCATCGCGTCTGCGTCTACACCACGCCGCTGCGACGCGAACCCCCGAAGCCGAACAAGAAACGCCAGTAGACCGCACGCCTGACTTGCCCGCCCGCGTGCATTGCCAGGCCGCATCGAGTCGCGGTGACGTTCTTCATCCGTGGCAATCAGTGCCCATCCGTGGCCTCTCCCCACGTGCTGCTTGTTCGCCGAGCCCGTCAGCCGAGCAGTGTCAGCACCTGCTCGGTGTCGGAAAGGTCATCCAGCAGGACGTCCGGTTTGAGCGTGGCCAGTTCGTGACGGGGGTGAATCCCGGTGGCGACCGCGAGCACCTTGGCGCCGATGGAGCGGGCACACGTGATGTCCAGCGGTGTATCGCCGAGAACCCAGACGGGTTCGGTATGGCCGTTGCAGTGCTGCCGAGCCGCTCGCAGCGCCGCAGCCGCTACTCCGTCACGATCGTGGTGTTCGTCGCCGAAGCCGCCGAACCGGAAGTACCGGAACAGGTCAAAGTAGCCCAGCTTGATACGGGCACCTTCCATCGTATTGCCGGTCAACAGCCCCAGGGCCGTATCGGACCGCAACGCGAGCCGCTCCAGCAGAGTCTGCACGCCCGGCAACACGCGGCCGGGAAATCGCGGCAGGTACTGCGGCAGCCGGCGCAGATAGCCTTCGCGCAGCCGCTGCCAGTTCTCGTCCGAGTCCTCCAGACCGTGCATTTCGAACAGGTTCCTGCCGATGCCGCGGTCCGTTCGGCCGCTCAGCGGAACCTCGTGCGAGCCGTCGATCTCGAAGTCCTGATAGAAAGCGTCGTGCAGCGCCTCGCCGCCGGCTCCGCCCGTGCTGACCAAAGTTCCGTCGATGTCAAATAGAAGTACGCTCATGCTCCGCATTCTAGTGTCCGACGCCGCGGGAAGGCGAGGCCGGTAGTCGGGTGGCACGGGTGGCTTGTCCACCCGCGTTCGGACCTGCCGAGTTTCAACACTTGTATCGTCCGTATCGCGCGACGCATGCAAATCATTTCGATTCCACCGAAGTCTTGCACTGTCGGCCAGCCTGTAACGTGACGCGACTTGTCCAGCCCGCCGGGTCCATGTCGGCCGCCGATCGACTTCACCATCTCGCGCGCGGGAGGGACGGCAACGAGCGACAGCGAGTTCCGGGGAGGGTGCTTGGCACGTCGCGTCAGCCAATCCTCCCCGATGTCTCGTTCCTCGCCATCGACCCTCCCGTTGCCACGGAAGGGTGAAGTTAGGTGAGACGCAACCTTGGAAGGATTGCAGCATTGCCGATTATTCCAGCTATTCGCGAACTGCACATCGTCGCAAGGTATTACTCGCTGTCGAAGACGACACGTGTTTGACTTACGTCCGTCAGCGACAAACGGTTGGACAAGCCACCCGCGGCACCCGAAATAGAAGTTCTGAATAGCAAGGCGATGAGGTAGAAGCTAAGGGCTTGTCCACCCGTGGGAATCGCGAGTCGGCGTTGGTGACAATTCGACGCCGCGGGTTTCAACCCGCGTCTCTCTTCATGCCGAAGCTGCGCGACTCCGGGTCTTTTCGCACGAGACTTGTACAAGAGAGTTTCGCACAAGAAGTTGCGACCGGCCGTCCGCATTTATAGGATGCAGCGGAGTCGGCTTCTGCGCCCGGACTCCAACGCAAAGGACCTCGCTTTGAAACTGCATTTTCTCGGTGCGAATCGCCAGGTCACCGGATCTCGATACTGCCTCGACGTCAACAACCGGCAGGTACTCATCGACTGCGGCATGTTCCAGGAACGCGCTCACGCGGAGCGGAACTGGTCCCCCAGCCCGATCCCGGCGCGCGAGATCGACGCGTTGCTGCTGACGCACGTTCACATCGACCACAGTGGCTTGATTCCGAAACTGGTCCGCGAAGGATTTTCGGGGCCGATCTACTGCACTCAGCCCTCGGCGCAGCTGGCCGAGGTTCTGCTGCGCGACGCGGCAGGAATCCAGATGGAAGAAGCTTCGTACAAGGAACACCGGCACCGCAAAGAAGGCCGGCAAAGCAAGTACCCCTACCGGCCGCTGTTCGACATCCGCGACGTGGAACAGTGCCTGCCGCTTTTTCGCGGCGTGGATTACGGCCAGAAGATCGTGCTCGGCGAGGGACTCTCCGTGCGGTTCTTCGACGCGGGACACATTCTCGGCTCGGCCATGCTCGAAATCACCGTGGCGGACTCGACCGGCGAGCGGAAGATCCTGTTTTCGGGCGATGTGGGCCAGTGGGACAAGCCGCTCGTGCGCGACCCCACGCTGTTCGAACAGGCCGACTACGTGGTGATGGAAACGACCTACGGCGACCGCCTTCACGAGGAAACGGAAGACGTCGAAACACAACTGGCCTCGATCGTCAGCGAGACCGTCCAGCGCGGCGGCAACGTCGTCATTCCGACGTTTGCGGTGGAGCGGGCACAGGAACTGGTCTACCACCTCGGCCGCCTGATGCGCGCCCGGCGCATTCCCGCGGTGGACGTGTTCCTGGACAGCCCGATGGCCGTTGACGTAACCGAGACGTTCCGCCGCTTCCAGGACTGCCTGGACGCCGAAACGATGCAGATGATCATCGCAAAACAGTCGCCCTTCGCGTTCCCCGGCCTGCATTTGGTCCGCACGATCGACGACTCGAAGAAGATCAACACGCTGCGGGCGCCCTGCATCATCATGGCCAGTTCGGGCATGTGCACCGCGGGCCGCATCAAGTTTCACCTGCGGATGAACATCGAACGGCCCGAATCGACGCTCCTCTTCGTGGGCTACCAAAGCCAGGGCACACTGGGCCGACAGATCGTCGAGGGCCAGGACCGCGTCCGAATCCACGGCCGCATGCACCAGGTCCGCGCCCGCGTCGCTCAGATTCACGGACTGTCCGGCCACGCCGACAGCGCCGGCCTGATGCGATGGCTCAGCCACCTGCGAACCGCTCCGCAACGCGTGTTTCTCACACACGGCGAGGAATCGGTCTCCGAGAACTTCGCCGCCGCAATTGCCGAGAAACTGAAATGGAACACCACCATCCCTGCTTACCAGGACGTGGTCGACCTCTCGCGATCGTAGTGGCCGGTAGTCGGTAGTCGGTAGTCGGTGGGATTTTGTTTCCCTCCGGACTCCGGACTCCAGACTCCAGACTTCGCCTCAGTGGGGCAACTGGTCCGGATCCAGCGTGACGTGTTTGATCTTGGATCGCTTCCACGTGTAGGTAATGTGGATCTTGCCGTCCGAACTCTGGATCACGGCCGGATACGAATACTCGCCCGGCGAATCTTCGAGTACCACGCTGGGCAGCCAGTGGAGACCTCTCTTGACCGCGACGTTCAGCGGACTGCGCCCGCGCGGCGTGTGATTGTAGACCAGCAACTGTCGGCCATCGCTCAATGTCACGCCGTCGATCCCGGAATTCGGGTTCGGCAAGTCGATCGCCGACACTTCGGACCAGGTCCTGCCGCCATCCTCCGACGAACTCTGCATCACGTGCCCCGTGCCGCGACCGCGGCAGAGCATCTGCAGATGCTGGCCGCCCAGCGACAACAGCGTGGGCTGGATAATGCCGAAGGCGCGGCCGTCGTTTATCGGCTCCGTGCGCTGCCACGTCTTCCCCAGATCGGAAGTCGACTCGAGGTGGACTCGCCAGCCGTCGTGTTCCGTGCTCGAGCCGCAAAGCAGCCGGCCGTCGCTCAAAAGCACCGGCTTATTCTTGATCGGACCCAGCACCCCTTCGGGCAACCGCTCGGCCGGCCCCCACGTGGCCCCGTCGTCGGTCGATCGCTTGAGCATCCCCCACCACGCGCTCGGGCTGGGACCGACTTTATAGAACAACAGGAGCGGTCCCTTCGGAACCTGAAAGAGCACCGGGTTCCAGCACGGATGCCGCTTCGCATCGTCCTGCACCCCATCGGCGACCTGAACCGGCGCGGTCCAGACACCATCCAATCGGCGACTCACCCAGATCCCGACGTCCGGATTGCCCTCGTCGGTTCCGCCGAACCAGGCAGCTGCGAGTCCCGCCGGCGTCTCGACGATCGTCGATGCGTGACACGACGGGAAGGACGCCTTGTCGTACAGAAACTCCGAGCTGACGACCGCCGATTGGGAATCCGCGGCATGCAGGCGGTCACCGCCGGTGATCGACGTCCACACCCCGGCGGCGAACAATCCGAGAGACCATGCAAGAGCGTGCCGCCGGCCGATCGAACCTGCGACGAATTGCCAGGCGAGTCCCCGTGAATGATCAGGGCGGTTCATGAGATCTGCCTCCAGCGCCAAAGCGGCACAGTTCCGCGGAAAATGCCAAAGTTCAACCAGCTAGAGTCTGGCAATTCCGGTGAAGAAGTAAAGCCCTTTTAATCGTTGCCGATCCGCAGCCATCCGCGGCCTCCTCGCCCGATCGGAATGCAGTTCCGGACAAACCGCGTGCCCCGACCCTCTTGCCCAAATGGCGGAGTCAAGCTTAAAGTCAACTCGGAGAGTGCTATTCCGGGACCCCGCCCCCGCCCGCTCGAATTCCCGCATGAATTGAGGAAAGCCAATGACCCGCAGCGTGACCACCGAGTCTCGCTTGAGCCGCAACGCGCACGACTACATCCACGATACGGAACTCGAAAAACTGCTCGGCGCCCCGTCCGATCCGCATCAGGTGCGCGATATCGTGGCCAAGAGCCTGGCCAAGGAACCGCTGAAGGTCGAGGAAACCGCGGCGCTGATCAATGCCACGGATCCGGAACTGGTCGAGTCGATCTTTGCCGCGGCGCGCCAACTGAAGCGGGACGTATACGGCAATCGCATCGTCCTGTTCGCCCCGCTGTATATCGGCAACTACTGCATCAACGACTGCGAATACTGCGGTTTCCGCCGCACGAACCTCGACGCCGTTCGCCGGACGCTGAAGCCCGAGGAAGTCCTGCAGCAGGTCACGGCGCTGTTGCGCCGCGGCCATAAACGGCTGATCATCGTATTTGGCGAACATCCGCATTACACGCCGCAGTACATCGCGGATACGGTGCGGTCGATCTACGAGGTCAAGACGCCGAACGCCGAGATTCGGCGAGTCAACGTCAACGCGGCGCCTCTGGATCACGAGGGGTTTCGGATCGTCCGCGAGTCGGGGATCGGGACGTACCAGATTTTCCAGGAGACGTACCATCACGCCACCTACTCCGCGGTACATCCCTCTTCCACCCGCAAGGGCGATTACCTGTGGCGACTGGACGCGCTGGACCGGGCCTGGGAAGCGGGATGCGACGACGTCGGGATCGGAGCGCTGTTCGGACTCTACGACTGGCGATTCGAAGTGCTCGCGCTGGTGACCCACGCCCGGCACATGATGCAGAAGTTCAACTGCGGGCCGCACACGATCAGCTTTCCCCGACTGCGGCCGGCGTCGGGCGTGGCGATCGACCCGCGCTGGCTCGTCAATGACGAAGACTTCAAGCGGCTCGTCGCGATCCTGCGACTCAGCGTCCCGTATTCCGGCATGATCCTCACTGCGCGCGAATCGGCGGCGATCCGCCGTGAACTGCTGGGTTTCGGCGTCTCGCAGATCGACGCCGGCAGCCGCATCGAACTGGGCGGCTACACCGAGGCGGGCGATGCACAGCAGCAGGTGCGGGAACGCGAACAGTTCGAACTGGGCGACATCCGCTCGCTCGACAACGTCGTGCGTCAACTGCTGCAGGACGGTTACATCCCCAGCTTCTGCACCGCATGCTACCGGGTCGGCCGGACGGGCGAACAGTTCATGGAGTACGCCATTCCGGGGTTCATCCAGAAATTCTGCACGCCCAACGCGCTGACCACCCTGCAGGAATACCTCGTGGACCACGCGTCGCCCGAAACCCGCGCCGCCGGCGAGCAGATCATACAACGGGAACTTGACAAGACGCCCCCCAGCGCCGGCAAAGAGGAACTCGAGCGGCGCATCAACCGCATCGCGTCCAGTGACGATCGCGATTTGTATTATTGAGTACTGCCGTGCAACGCGCGCCTCGCGGAAACCGTCTCCACATCGCACTGCTCGGCCGGCGCAACGTCGGCAAGAGCTCGGTGCTCAATGCGCTGACCCGACAGGACGTGGCCATCGTGTCGGATATCGCCGGCACGACCACCGATCCGGTCGAAAAACCGATGGAACTGCTCCCCCTGGGTCCCGTGCTGTTCATCGACACTGCGGGGATCGACGACACGGGCGAACTCGGAGAGATGCGGGTTCAACGCACTCGTCGCGTCATGGATCGAACCGACGTGGCCATGATCGTGGCCTCCGAGGGCGAATGGGGCGAATTCGAGGAGGAACTCTGGCAGACATTCCACGAGGGAAACACACCGGTCATCGTCGTCTTCAATAAGCTCGATCTGGCCCGCCCCTCGGCGGAACTGCGGCAGAAACTCACCGGGCAAGGCGCGCGTGTCATTGAGACCGAAGCCAGGCGGGGCGAAGGTATCCTCGACCTGCGCGAGGCGCTGATCGACGCCGCGCCGAAGGATTTTCTGAACCCGCCCACGATCGTCGGCGATCTGGTCCCGCCCGGCGAGATGGCCGTGCTGGTGGTTCCGATCGACATGGAAGCTCCCAAAGGACGCCTGATCCTCCCGCAGGTCCAGACGATTCGCGACCTGCTCGACAGCGACGCCTATTGCATGGTGGTCAAGGAGCGCGAACTGCGCGATGCACTCGCGAGACTGAACCGCCCTCCTGCCCTCGTCGTGACCGATTCACAGGCATTTCTGAAAGTCGGCGCCGACACACCCCCGTCCGTCCCGCTCACTTCGTTCTCGATCCTGTTCGCGCGGCACAAGGGAGATCTGGCCGAGTTCGTCCGCGGCGCCATGGCGATCGACAGGCTGCAATCGGGCGACAAGGTCCTGATCTGCGAGGCCTGCACTCATCATCCGATCGGCGACGATATCGGGCGAGTGAAGATCCCGCGATGGCTGCGGCAATACGTCGGCGGCGACCTCGAATTCCAGCACTACCAGGGGCACGACTTCCCCGAAAACCTGGCCGACTACAAGTTGATCGTGCACTGCGGAGCCTGCGTCCAGAACCGCCGCGAAATGCTCAACCGGATTCTTCGCTGCCGCCGCGCTCAGGTTCCCGTGACGAATTACGGGATGTGCATCGCCTACTCGCTCGGCATTTTCGAGCGGGCCCTCGGGCCATTCCCAGGGGCGCTGGAAGTCTTCCGCGAAATCCGCCGACACGCGAATCCACCTCTGAGGGGCACCGGCCGCTGAGAGCAAACCCGCACTTCCGGGGGTGCCCTGCCACATGGCGTTGACCGGCACCGGATTTGTCGTAGACTAGAACACTAGACAGTTACGCGGTCGTGGCGAAATTGGCAGACGCGCTAGGTTGAGGGCCTAGTCCCCGCAAGGGGGTGCTGGTTCAAATCCAGTCGACCGCATTATGTTGACAACAAAGGACTTACGTCAATTCGACGCAAGTCCTTTTTCATGCGCGGCAGGCAGTTTTTTCTCCGTTTTTTTCGGGAAATCGCGCCAAATGAAGCCCCTCTCAGCCAACCCCCTGCCCGTTTTCTGCTGCCTGGCACTACTCGTCGCGAACTGGTCGGCCGCGGCAGAGACACGTCCCAACGTGCTGTTCATCCTGGCGGACGACCTCGGATGGGCCGATACGACACTGTACGGCCATACTCGGTTTTACAGGACGCCGAACATCGAGCGGCTTGCGGCCCGCGGCATGACGTTCACACGGGCGTACTCGGCCAGCCCGCTCTGCTCGCCGACTCGATCGGCGATCATGACCGGCCTCAGCCCCGCGCGCACCGGAATCACGGTTCCCAACGGCCATGTTCCCGAAGTGGTGCTCGAGGCGTCACCCGGTCAGCGTGCGGCCCCGAACAAGAAGGCCACATTGCCCAATCCGGTGACCCGACTGAAGCCCGAGTACACGACGCTGGCCGAGGCTTTGCACGGCGCGGGCTATGCAACAGGCCATTTCGGCAAATGGCATCTTGGCTCCGAGCCCTACTCGCCGCTGCAACAGGGCTTCGACGTGGATCTGCCGCATTGGCCGGGACCCGGTCCCGCAGGGAGCTATGTGGCACCGTGGAAGTTCAAAGACTTCGATGCGGACCCCAACGTGCCCGACCAGCACATCGAAGACCGGATGGCCAAGGAAGCGGTCGCCTGGATGGAGAAGCACAAGGACGGGCCGTTCTTCCTGAATTACTGGATGTTCAGCGTCCACGCTCCGTTCGATGCCAAGAAGGCGCTCATCGAAAAACACCGCGCCCGCGTGAATCCGGACGACGCGCAGCGCAGTCCGACTTACGCAGCGATGGTCGAGAGCATGGACGACGCCGTGGGCACGCTGCTCGACGCGCTCGACCGAATGCAGATCTCCGACCGCACGATCATCGTCTTCACCGCCGACAACGGCGGCAACATGTACAACTCGATCGACGATACGACGCCGACGAGCAACGCGCCGCTGCGGGGCGGCAAGGCCACGGTATTCGAGGGCGGAGTCCGCGTGCCGGGCGTTGTGGTCTGGCCCGGAGCCGTTCCCGCCGGTTCGCGCAGCGATGTGATCGTGCAGAGCGAGGACTATTATCCCACTCTGCTGGAAGCTCTCGGCCTCCAGCCGCAGCCCGGCCAGCGATTCGACGGCACAAGCGTCCTGCGAGCGTGGAAGGGCGAGGCTCTGGAGCGAGGCCCGACATTCACTTTCTTTCCGCACGATCCTAATGTGCCGGACTGGCTCCCTCCCGCGGTCGCGGTGCATCGAGGCGACTGGAAGCTGATCCGCCTCTTTCACCAGGGCGAGCAGGGCGCACACCGATACCTGCTCTTCAATCTGCGCCAAGATCTTGGTGAGCAGCACAACCTCGCCGCAGAGAAGCCGGACCTCGTGGCCGAGCTCGATGAGCTCATCACACGCTTTCTGACCGACACGCGGGCCGTCGTCCCCCTGCCCAACCCGGCGTTCGACCCGGCCCAGTATCATCCGGAACTCGAAGGCAAACCGAATCCGCCGACCAAACCGGGGGCCAAGACGCCTGCCAAGAAAGCCGCTGCAAAGTCAGCCGCAAAGGACGAGGCCGACCCGAAGCTTCAGGGCTGGAAGGCTCGCAACTGTGAAGCGTCGGTCAGCGGCGGAATCGTGACCGTCAAGGGCCTCGGCAAGACGCCGTTCCTTGGCGTCGGAGCCGGCACGAAAGGTCCCGCCGCACTGACGTTCCGCACGCGCAGCACCGCGGGGGGCGATGGCAAAGTCGAGTGGCTCCAGCCCGGTGGCAATCAGAGCACAGCAAAGTCAGTGCCCTTCACGCTCAAATCGGGTGAATGGGAGAACCTCACCTTGCGGATCCCGGACAGCGAGCAACTGGGCATTCTGCGTATCTACCTGCCAGCACAGAATCAGCCCGTCGAATTGGACTGGGTCGAATTCCGGAGCGACGCCGCGAATCGTCGCTGGGATTTCTGATCCGCCGTGCGATGCTGAAACATCAGCG
This sequence comes from uncultured Planctomycetaceae bacterium, assembly GCA_903863885.1. Taxonomy (GTDB): domain Bacteria; phylum Planctomycetota; class Planctomycetia; order Pirellulales; family Pirellulaceae; genus CAIPEB01. Next base: position 78,501 of record CAIPEB010000065.1, read on the forward strand.
TCCCTGGTGTTGCACTGCCGCGCGGCGGGGCGTGTTTCGGCGAGAAATTCACTCAGGGGAGAAAGTCCTTCGATGAACACCCGAAAACTGACGCGGCGCGCATGGTTGAAAACAGCGGCGGCCATGGGCACGGCTGCTCAAATGGGTGCGACGGCGGCTGTGCTCGCACAACGCGGCTCTGCCGCAATGGCCGGAGATACCCCTTCGGCCCAAGTGCTCGAAATCGGCTCGCGACTCGAACCGTTCGTCGATCGTTTCCTGATCGATCGACTGGACAACACCTCGCTTCGACTGCACGAGCCTCAACTGGCCCCGCCCATGACCGAACCGGCCAACAACATGGAATACGGCACGGTGATCAAGGACGGCGACTTGTTCCGGCTCTACACGCGGGACGGCCGCTCAGCGAAACACGACGGTGATGAGCCCGAGGTAACTCGCTACTGCGAAAGCCGGGACGGCATCCACTGGACCCGCCCCAAACTCGGACTTTTCGAAATCGACGGGAACAAGGAAAACAACGTCATCCTGCATGAGCCGCCCTTCTGCCACAACTTCTCGCCGTTTCTCGACTCGCGTCCCGGCGTCCCTTCGGAGGAACGTTTCAAGGCACTGGCCGGAACCGTGAAGTCGAACCTTGTCGCTTTCGTGTCGAGCGACGGTATCCACTGGCGAAAACTGCGGAATGAGCCGGTCATCACCTACACCAAGGAATACGCATTCGATTCTCAGAACGTCTCGTTCTGGTCCGTCAGCGAGGAAAAATACGTCTGCTATTTCCGCCATTTCCTCGACAACAAGTTGAGATCGGTCTGCCGCACGACGTCCGCGGACTTCGTGAACTGGACCGAGCCTGTGCCGCTGCGGCCGAACTTTCCGGGCGAACACATCTATACGACGCTGACGCATCCGTACTTTCGCGCGCCGCACATCTACGTCGCGACGCCGACCCGTTTCCATCCCGATCGGGGCGAGAGCACCGACATCATCTTCATGACGGCTCGCGGCGATGGACCCTACGACCGCACGTTCCGCGAAGCGTTCATCCGCCCCGGCCTTGATCCGGCCCGCTGGGGCAACCGGTCGAACTACGCGGCGCTGAATGTCGTGCCGACCGGCCCGAATGAAATGTCGTTGTATGCAACGCCGTTTCGCCGCTTCGTCATGCGGACGGACGGGTTCGCTTCGGTCCGTGCCGGCGCCGACCCGGGCGAACTGCTCACACGCGCGCTGCGGTTCGCGGGCGATGAACTCGTCGTAAATTACTCCACAAGCGCCGGAGGCAGCCTGCGAGTTGAAGTTCAGGACGAAGCAGGCAAGCCCAAGCCCGGTTTTGCGCTCGACGATTGCACCACCCTGGTCGGCGATGCCGTCGAACAGCCAGTGCGATGGTCCAAGGAGAGCCTGACCTCGCTTGCCGGCCAACCCGTGCGACTGCGTTTCGCGATGCAGGAAGCCGATTTGTTTGCGATTCGGTTCCGCGCGCGTTCGTGAGCCGGCCGGAACGGGCTCTTTCAGCCAAAAAGGACAAGCTTAACATTTCGTTCGGGTGCCCATGGCTCACAAGCAACCTGCGAATTGCCTGACCGGCAAGGACGTGATGCGAGTTGTTCAACTGGCCGATCGATGCTGGCCGCGGATCAACTTGCGCCTCTCGTATTGCGGGTAGGGTCGACCATCCCGTTATCGCATCGAACGCAGAATCCACTTCACCCTCTCGCTTGCGGGAGGGTCGGCAACGAGCGGCAGCGAGTTCCGGGGAGGGTGTTTTTTATGTCCGTCAACCACCCCTCCCCGCTGGCTCGTTCCTCGCCATCGCCCCTCCCGGCGGGAGCGTGAAGTCAGATGAGAGATATGATTCGAAGGGGCGTAGCATCGGCTGATCATTGCACGTATCACCGAAATAGAATACGTCGTACGTTTTCGCTCGGCTGGTCTTTTTCGCTTTGCTTTATTACGAAGCCGCAGATCACGTTCAAAGAGAACTGACTCTTTTCAGGAGGCCGCTGCGATGAGAATCCTGCTGATAGCCGTATTGGGAGTCATGCCGGTCGTTCCATGTGCCGTGTACGGTGGAGAGAGCATCTCCGGCGTGCCGCAGAAGACGGCCAGCGTGATGTTCCCGCCGGTGCTGACGCAACGCGCGAAACAGAACGCGGAGAAACATCCATGGGCCGCGGAGGCATGTCAACGGATCACGGCCAATGCTCAACCCTGGGTGAAACGGTCCGACGACGAACTTTGGCAGATGATGTTCTCCACCGGCATCAAACGGTCGTGGATGGTCTGGTCGAACGGCTACTGCCCGGCCTGCAAGAAGCCCGTGCCGATGTACGAGTGGATTCCCGCTGCGCTGGACCGTCCCTGGAAGATGCAGTGCCCGCAGTGCCGCGAGCTTTTCCCCAAGAACGACTTTGGTAAGTTCTATCAATCGGGCCTGGATGTTCACGGTGTATTCGATCCCGCCAAGGCCAACCGATCGCTGCTGTTCAACACGGATCATCCCGATCCGGCCGATCCGCTGCATTTGTTCGGAGTCGACGACGGCGAAGGTTATGTCGAAGGGGCAAACCGCTGGCGATTCATCGGCGCCTACCTGATCTACGGACAGTGGAAGCAGGCCATCGTGGGCGGCATCCGCCAGTTGGCGGCCGCGTATCTGGTTTCGGGCGATTCGGTTTATTCCCACAAAGCCGGCGTGCTTCTCGATCGAGTCGCGGATCTCTACCCAACGTTCGACTTTGGCCAGCAGGGCGTGATGTACGAAGGTCCGCCGCGCGCCGGCTATGTCTCGACGTGGCACGACGCGTGTGTCGAGGTGTACGATCTGGCCAACGCCTACGACGCGGTCTTTGAGGGAATCTCGCGCGACGCATCGCTGGTCGAGTTCCTTGCCGCCAAGGCGCAGCAGCACCAGCTCGACAATCCCAAGAAGTCGTTCCTCGATGTTCAGCGCAACATCGAACAGCGAATCCTGCGCGATACGCTCGCGAACCGTGCGAAGATCGAATCGAACTATCCGTCCACCGATATAACGATGGCCGCGATCCAGACGGTATTGGACTGGCCTGCCAACCGCAGGGAAGTCACGGCGATTCTCGACGCCATTATCCGGCGAGCCACGGCGGTCGATGGTTTATCCGGGGAAAAAGGAATCGGGGGCTACTCGGCCATCGCGCCGCGAACGGTGGGCGACCTGCTTGGACGTTATCAGCGCATGGAGCCGGGGTTCCTCGCCGAGGTGCTGAAGCGGCATCCGCAACTGCACGACATGTATCGGTTTCACCTGGATACCTGGTGCATGGGCCAGTACTTTCCCTGCATCGGCGACAGCGGCGCATTCGCGCAGAGATTCTCGAACTACCCGGCCCTGGACCTGCCGCAGTCCGTCGGCGTGGGGCCCTCGGGTTTCACCTTTCTCGAAGACCTTGCCTCCGTAACGGGCGACGGGGATTTCCTGCGCGTAATGTATCAGGCCAACGGCAACAAGACGGACGGTTTGCCGTACGATCTGTTCGCCGCCGATCCCGAATCGTCTCAGCGTCGAGTCGCCCGGCTGATCGAAGAAAAAGGCGCGACGATCTCGTTGAAGAGCCTGAACAAGTCGCACTGGTGCCTCGGCATTCTGCGCACCGGCGCAGAGGCGGGCTCCCGGGCGGCGTGGCTGGATTACGATTCGGGCGGCGCACATGGTCACGCCGACGGAATGAACCTGGGGCTGTTCGCCAAAGGACTCGACCTGCTGCCGGACTTCGGCTATCCGCCGGTGCAGTACGGCGGGTGGGGAGCGCCGCGGGCAGTCTGGTATACACAGACCGCGGCCCACAACACCGTGGTCGTCGATGGCCAGAACACGCGAGCCGGCAGCGGCTCGACCACGGGTTGGTTTGACGGGCAGGCCTACCGCACGATCCGCGCTTCGGCGCCCTCTCTGATCGCCGGTCAACAATACGAACGGACCGCCGCGCTCATCGATACGTCGGTCCGCGATTCGTACCTGATCGACGTGTTCCGCGTGACGGGCGGGCGCGAGCACGCGAAGTTCTTCCACAGCCACTTCGGCCAGATCACGCCGCAGGGACTCAAGCTCGAACCAACGGAAGAAACGAGCTGGGGCGAACAGATGCGATCCTGGCGGAAAGACGCGAAGCCGCCGGCGGTCTGGAGCGTGGACTGGAAGATCGACGACTACCTGCACTACCTTGCTCCCGACCGCGAACTTCACGTGCGTTACACGGACCTGACACCGGGCAGCGAAGTACTGACCGCTGAAGGCTGGGTGGCCGTCGGTCTGTATGGCGGCACGGCCGATGCCTGGATTCCCCGCCTCATGGTGCGGCGCCGCGCCGAGCAGGCTCCTTTGTCATCGACGTTCGTAAGCGTGATCGAGCCTTACGAAAAGCAGCCGCAGATCGCGCGGATCCGGCGTCTCGCTCTGACGACCGGCGAAGGACTCCCCTGCCCCGATTCCGATGTTGCGCTGGAGATCCAACTGGCTGACGGCTGCCGGGACGTGTGGATTGCGATGGACGTGGAGAATCACCGCGGCCCGGCGGCGCCCGCCGGCGCGGAAGCAGTGCAGCAGGAAACGGGCATCCGGATCGCCGCACAGTTCGGCTTCGTACGATTCGATGCGGCGGGAAAACCGCTTCGCGCTGTGCTCGGCCTGGGGACACGACTCCAAGTCGGCCGACTGCGAGTGCAGCGCAAGAACGACGCGAGTTGGACCGAAGTGGATCTCCGCAATCCTGCCGCGCCCGTCGCATCGGGCCCCGCGGAGGATGTCGAGACGATCGTTGACGGCGCAACCGCGATCTGGCCCAAATGAAGTGAGTGATGGCCGCTTACAACGGCCCGTGGGCAAGTGCTGTCTCCGAAACCGCGGGACAGCTTCCCGGTTGATGCCTTGTCGACCGACCCATCCGCCGAAGTGCTCCAGAACGGAGCCAAGCGAATTCTCACGGATTCGTCTTGGTACGCGAGGTGTGCAGCGAACAGACTCAGCAGCTACGGCAGTGTCCGCGTAGGCGAGTCTCTCCGAGACTCGCGGTTTTCGATATCGCGGAGCGACTCGCGGATTGCGATATCGCAGAGGCTGTGAGTTTTTCAAGACTTGAGTTCACCGAAGAGCATGCTTCGATCTTGGCGCTGGGGTTCTTGATCAAAACATAACCCTTGTAGAGCCCCGATTCCGAAAGAATCACACTGGCGGAGTGACTCGCGGTTTGCGATATCGCAGAGCAATTCGCGGTTTTCGACGTCGCGGAGCGACGCTGCGACGTGCTTGTGTTGCGAGTCTCGGAGAGACTCGCCTACGCCTGGAATTTTCATGAGATGGGGGAAATCGACGGCCTCCAAGTGGATCCAAGAGTTTGGAAGAGAACGACTTCGATCCGACCTCGGAGGCACGCCATGAGTTTGCACGATGCTTGGCGGTTGAGCTTCGCTTTTTGTTGCGTCGCGCAAGCCTATCGAGAAATGCGACACCTGCGGACTCCGCCAAGTCAGCTGCACTCAACGGCAAGAACGGCCGCTTGTCTGGCACCCGACCCGCGAGCGATGCACAATAGTGCGCCGTGTTGGCGTCTCCGTTTCGACGCGTTGCGAACCCGGGATTACCAGATCATGAAACGAACCTGGCTGCTTGCCGCTGCGATGCTGCTCCCGCTGCCGATTTGCGGGCAGTTGTCCGCCGCGGCTCCGGCTCTGGAACAGGGCTTTGTCCAACCGCCGCCGGAGGCCCGGCCGTGGGTCTACTGGTACTTCATGGATGGCAATCTGACCCGCGAAGGTCTGACCGCCGATCTGGAGGCAATGCGCGACGCCGGCATCGGCGGAGCGATCTTCCTCGAAGTGGATCTCGGCCTGCCGCGCGGGCCTGTCAAGTTCATGAGTCCCGAGTGGCGCAGACTGCTCGCGCACGCGGTCCACGAAGCCGAACGGCTGGGAATCGAGATCATTCTCGGATCCGGCCCGGGCTGGTGCGGCACGGGCGGACCGTGGGTGCAGCCCGATCAGTCGATGCAGCATCTGGTGGCCGGTGAAACGAACGTCACCGGGCCGGCGAAATTCGACGCGGTGCTCGATCGTCCGGCTCCGCGAGTCCCGTTCTTCGGCGAAGGCACGCTTACGCCTGAATTCGCAAAGCAATGGCGTGAGTTCCAGCGCGACGTGGCCGTTTTGGCATTTCCGCAGCCGAAAGACGATCAGCGCCTGGCGGATGCGGACGAAAAAGCCCTTTACAAGCGCGGCCCCTATTCGTCATTCCCGGGAGTCAGGTCCGCTCTGCCCACAGCGGCTGAGTATCCGTCGCTGCCTGCCGAGGCCCGCATCGCGCCGGACAGCGTCGTGGATCTGACCGGGAAAATGAGCGAGGACGGGCGTCTGCAATGGGACGTACCGCCGGGCAAGTGGACGATTCTGAGATTCTGCCGCACGGTCACGGGCCAAATCACGCGGCCGTCGCCGCAGCCGGGACTCGGGTTCGAGACCGACAAGTTCAATCCGGCCGCGGTGGACGCTCATCTCGATACATTCGTCGGCGGTCTGCTCAAGGAAATCGGGACCCGCAAGAAGGACGGTGCGGGCGGGCTCAGCACGCTGCACTTCGACAGTTGGGAAATGAGTTCGCAGAACTGGTCGCAGGAATTCCGAAACGAGTTTCAACGCCGGCGCGGATACGACCCGCTGCGATACCTGCCGGCGTTCACGGGGCGGATCGTCGACAGCGTTGAGGTTTCCGAACGGTTCCTCTGGGACGTGCGTCAGACTGCGCAGGAGCTGGTCATCGAGAATCACGTATCGCGACTCCGCGACTTCGCGCATCGGCAAGGGATGCAGTTCTCGTGCGAACCGTACGACATGAATCCGACGGCCGACTTGAGCATGGGAGCGGTGGCCGACGTGCCGATGGGCGAATTCTGGTGGCAGGGTTTCGATACGGCGTTCAGCGTGATCGAAGCCGCCTCGATCGCTCACACCGGAGGCCGTCAGGTTGTCGCCGCCGAGGCGTTCACATCGGAACCCGGCGAAGATTGGCAGGGCTATCCGGCCAATATCAAGCCGCTCGGCGACTGGGCCTTCGCGGCGGGAATCAACCGCGTCGCCTTTCACCGGTATCAGCATCAGCCGTGGCTCGACCGCTGGCCCGGAATGCGAATGGGCCCCTACGGCGTGCACTGGGAACGCACCCAGACGTGGTGGCCCATGGTTTCGGCGTACCACAGTTATCTCGCGCGATGCCAGTTTCTGTTGCGACAGGGCCGCTCGGTGGCGGATATTCTGTTTCTTAATGCCGAGGGCGCTCCGCAGGTCTTCCGCGCTCCGGCGTCGGCAACGATCGGCCAGCCGCCCGACCGCAGAGGCCACAACTTCGATGGCTGCGCGCCCGACATGCTGATCGCGCGGGCCAAGGTCGAGAACGGACAGATCGTGTTCCCCGGCGGAACGAGTTACCGCGTGCTCGTGCTGCCCGACATCGAGACGATGAGCCCCGCGCTGCTGCGCAAAGTCGGAGAACTGGCCGCTGCCGGAGCGACGATTGTCGGTCCGCCGCCGAAGAAGTCGCCGAGCCTTGCCGGCTATCCGAAATGCGACGACGACGTGCGCGAGCTTGCGGACGAACTCTGGAATCAACCGGCTGCCGCAGGCAAAGGCCGCGTCGTGTGGGGCCCTGAATACAAGCCGTCCCCGGACCCGCCGGCGTCCGGCCGCAATCCGCTCGACGATGCCAAGTGGATCTGGTTCGACGAGAACCAACCGGGCATCGACGCGCCGGTGTGCGTGCGGTATTTCCAGCGCGAAGTGGAGCTGCCGGCGGATGCCGTCATCGAATCGGCCACGGCCTGCATGACGGCCGACAACGGCTTCGCGCTCTCGATCAACGGGCAGGAGGTCGGCAAGGGAGACAACTTCAATCGCGTCTCGCGTTTCGACCTGAAAGACACGCTGCAGCCCGGCAAGAACTCGCTCGTCGTGCGGGCCAACAACGGCGGCACTTCCGCGAATCCCGCAGGATTGGTCGGGGCGATCGACGTTCTGATGCGCAGCGGTCTCAAGGTCCGATGGCAGACCGATGGATCCTGGACGGCGTCCGAGCAGCAGGACTCGCAGCGCAAGGCCGCCCGCGTGCTCGGCTCGTTCGGCATGTCGCCCTGGAACAAGCCGACGGTGCAGGAGTCCGGCCAGATCGTTTCCATTCGCTACTCCGAATACGGAGCGTTGGCTCGCTTGATCGAGTCGGCCGGTGTGCCGCCGGACTTCGAGAGCGACGGAGCGATCCGCTACACGCATCGCACCGATGGCGGGACGGAGATTTACTTCGTGTCGAACCGGAACGATCGGCCCGTCGATGCGAACTGCATGTTCCGTGTCGCGGGAAAACAACCGGAACTCTGGCATCCGGTCAGCGGCCAGTGTCGGTCTTTAACCACGTTCACCATCAAGGAAGGCCGCACCAGCGTACCGCTGCGGTTCGAGGCAAATGAGGCCTATTTCGTCGTCTTCCGTAGTCCCGCAGCCGAATCCGCGGCGAAGCAAACGAATTTCGCCGGAGTGACACCGCTCAAGGAAATCACGGGCCCTTGGCAAGTGTCGTTCGATCCGAAATGGGGAGGCCCTGAACAGGCATCCTTCGCGAACCTGGACGACTGGACCAGGCGGCCCGAACCGGGAATCAAGTTCTATTCAGGCCAGGCAACGTATCGCAAGACGATTGAATTGCCCGACCGGAAACCGACGGACCGGGAGACCCGATTGCTGATCGACCTGGGCAAAGTGCGCAACATCGCGCGGGTGCGGTTGAACGGACATGATCTGGGCGTGGCATGGTGTGCGCCGTGGCGCGTGGATATCACGGACTCGGCAAAGCCCGGCGAGAACGAACTGGAGATTACCGTCGCCAATCTCTGGATCAATCGACTGATCGGCGACTCCGGATTGCCGCAGGAGAAACGGCTGACGTGGACTTCCGTCAATCCGTTCAAACCCGATTCGCCGCTATCGCCATCCGGCTTGCTCGGACCGGTGACCATTCAACAGGCGGCTGAAGTGCCGTAAAGTGCTTGTGGCAATCGCGGCGCAACGCTGTAGACTGAGGCATCGCACCCGAGCGGTATCACGACTGGAAGTTGGCACGGCCTATTTGTCGGCCGTGCGTACGTAATTCCCAATGACGGCAACGATCGCTCACGCGGGTGGACAAGCCACACGTGCCACCCAATACGGAGCGACTGGACAGGCAACGACAGACAACACCAAACTTGGAGCGACAATCATGACTCACACGAACCGACGCCGTTTCATCAAGGCTTCTGCGGCTATCGGCGCCGCGGCCAGCGCATTCGCGGTTCCCCAGGTGGTACTGGGGCAGAGAGGCGCGAACGACCGCATCCGCATTGCCATGGTGGGCCTCGGCGGACGCATGCGGTCGCACATCGGCAGTCTGGCCGCCATCGCCAAGCAGGACAACATCGAAATCGTCGCGATCTGCGACTGCGACCAGAGCAGGCTGGATACGGCCGTCGAGTCCTATCCGGAACTGGCCGGATTCAAGTTCAAGAAATACAACGACCAGCGTCAGGTGTTCGACGACAAGGACATCGATGCGGTCAGCTTCAGCACGCAGGACCACTGGCACGCGCTGCAGACGATCCTGGCCTGCCAGGCGGGCAAGGACGTCTATGTCGAAAAGCCCCCGACCTACTGCATCTGGGAAGGCCGCAAGATGGTGGAGGCTGCCCGCAAGTACGGACGGATGGTCCAGATCGGAACGCAGAACCGGTCCAATCCCAACGTGCGCGAAGGCATGCAGAAGCTCAAGGAAGGCGTGATCGGCAAGCTCTACATGGCCCGCGGAATGACCTACAAGATGCGGGGAAATCTCGGCAAACACCGCGCGCAACCGGTGCCTCCGGGATTGAACTGGGACGCGTGGGTCGGGCCGGCCAAGATGGTCGAGTACAGCAATTTCAACCATCGCCGTTGGTACTGGAATTCGAATTTCGCGAGCGGCGACGTGGCCAACCAGACAGTGCACGACATCGACAAGATCCGCTGGGGCCTCGGACTTGACCAGCACCCCATCACCGTGATGTCGATGGGTGACCGCTTCATCCCGGGCGAGGACGACGACGCGGACACGCCCAACACGCAGTCATTCATGTGCAAATGGGCGGACCATAAGGTCCTCGTCACTTTCGAGTTCCGCCACTGGTACACCAATTCCGAAGCAAACATGCGCGACAAGTACCCGTTCGTCGCGGAGAACCAGTGCGTCGGCGAGATCTTCTTCGGCAGCGAAGGCTACATGATCTTCCCGGATTACAGCAGCTACTACACATTCCTCGGCCCGAACAACGAGCCCGGCCCGTTCAAGACCGAGGCGAAATCGAAAGACGCCAAGGCGGCAGGCCAGTTGATCGACTGGACCTCGGAGAGCGCGCCGCACTTCAGCAACTGGGTCAAAGCCATGCGCAGCCGCAAGCACGAGGAACTCAACGCCGACGTCGAGCAGGGTCACCTTTCGACATCGATCTGCCACCTCGCCAAGATCTCCTGCAAGCTCGGCCGAAGCGTTCACTTTGATCCGAAAACGGAACGCTTCGTCAACGATCCGGAAGCCGACAAGCACCTGAAACGAGAGTACCGCGCACCGTACGTCATACCCGAGCAGGTGTAATTTCGTGCATCGGCGCCGGCGCTGCATGCCGGACCGATCGCGCGATCCCGAACTTCAGACAAGAAGCGTGCGAGTTCGCTGACCGAGCAGCGGACTCGCACGTTTTGCCTTTCAGGGTGACTGCGAATCCACGGTAGGCGTGCGTCTCCCCGCGACAGGATGAAGAAATGATGCCGGATGCCGGATGCCGGATGCCAGTAGTCGGTAGTCGGTAGTCGTATAGGTGTTCGATTTCCTCCAGACTCCGGACTCCAGACTCCAACTGCGGCAGGGTGGCATCCCCTTTTCGCGGCGGTCCGCTTAGAATTGAAAGCCTGCTCTGCATCATCCCTCCAACATGTGTGCTGCCGTGGATGCGCTACTGCTGTCGCGACTACAGTTCGCTTTGACAATTATGTTTCATTATCTGTTCCCGCCCCTGGCGATCGGGATGGGAATCGTACTGGTCTACCTCGAGGCCATGTACTTCTGGAAGAAAGACCCGCTCTACGAAGTGGCGGCCAAATTCTGGACCAAGATTTTCGGTCTTAATTTCGCCGTCGGTGTCGTCACGGGCATCGTCATGGAATTCGAGTTCGGCACGAACTGGGCCGTCTACTCGCGATATGTCGGGGACGTGTTTGGTTCCGCATTGGCTGCCGAAGGCATATTCGCGTTCTTTCTCGAATCCGGATTCCTCGCGCTGTTGATTTTCGGCTGGGATCGGGTCGGTCCCAAGACGCACTTGTTTGCCACGACGATGGTGGCGCTGGGAAGCATCTTCTCCTCGATCTGGATCGTGGTCGCGAATTCATGGCAGCAGACGCCGGCCGGACATGTGCTGAGGGAGCACGTGGTCAACGGCCAGGTTTTCACACGCGCGGAAATCGTGGACTTCTGGGCCGTTGTGTTCAACCCGTCGGCGATGCATCGTCTCGTCCATGTCTGGATCGGCGCGTTCCTGGTGGGCGCCTTCTTCATCATGAGCATCTCGGCGTGGTACGTCCTTCGGAATGTCCACCTCGAGTTTGCCCGAAGGTCGTTCGCCGGCGCGCTGCTGCTGGCCACAATCAGCGCGCTGGCTCAGATCGCGTCCGGCGATCTCCAGTCCAAGAACGTTTATCGTCATCAGCCCGCAAAGATGGCGGCGATGGAAGGCATCTTCAAGACGGAAAACGGCGCGACGCTCTACATGGCCGGCTGGCCGGACGAGCAGACCCGCGAGGTGCGCTACGGCATCGGGATCCCGGGCATGTTGAGCTGGCTGCTGTTCGGCGATGCCAACAAGCCCGTTGCCGGTTTTGATCAACTGCGCGAAGTGTGGGGACAGCCGCCGGTCTGGCTTACTTTCCAGGCCTATCACGTGATGGTCGGAGTCGGTTTCCTGTTCGTCGGTGCCACGCTTTTTGCCACGTTCTGCCTGTGGCGGGGAACGCTCTTCAGCCAGCGATGGCTGATGTGGTGCTTCGTCCTGGCCGTCGTGCCGGCGGTGATCGCAAACGAACTCGGCTGGGTGACAGCGGAAGTGGGGCGCCAGCCGTGGATCGTGTATCCAACGATGACGGGCGGAAAGCTCGTGCCGGGCCTGATGACGCAGGCAGCGATCTCCGAGTCGGTTGCCCCTTCGCAGGTGTTCGGTTCCATCATCATGTTCGGCATGATTTACGCGTTGCTGCTCGTGTTGTGGATCGTGGTGTTGAATCACAAGATCCAGCTGGGCCCGGAAGCCGTGGCCATCGCGCCCGAGGCGAAATCAGGCTGGCTCGGCGCAGCCTCGGAACGCGTGGATCACGAAGGTTCGTTGACTGAAGCCAAGCGGGAAAATCGGGTTTGAACGATGGATCTTGCACTGTTCTGGTTCATGTTGCTCGGCGTGCTCCTCGCAGGATATGCGATCCTCGACGGCTTTGACCTGGGGGTCGGCATCCTGCATCCGATCGCGCGATCCGACGCGGACCGCCGGATCCTGCTCAACTCGATCGGTCCGATCTGGGACGGCAACGAAGTGTGGCTCGTCACGTTCGGCGGCGCCATGTTCGCCGCGTTCCCGGAAGCCTATGCGACGATCTTTTCGGGATTCTACACGGCCTTCATGGCGGTGCTGTTCGCATTGATCTTCCGCGCAATCTCGATCGAGTTCCGCGGAAAGATGGAGTCGCACTTCTGGAAGCGAGCCTGGGACTGGGGATTTTTTGCTTCGAGCCTGCTGGCCGCGCTGCTGTTCGGCGTCGCGGTGGGCGCTGTCATGCAGGGCGTCCCCTTGAATTCCCGCGGCATTTTCATCGGCCGCTTTGTCGACCAGCTCGGTCCCTACCCTCTGCTCGTCGGAGTCATGACGGTCGCCATGTTTGTCATGCACGGCGCGATCTATCTGTATCTGAAGACCGAAGGGGAACTGCAGCAGCGGCTCCACGAATGGATGTGGCGCGGGTTCGGCTTCTTTTTGATCACGTACCTGCTCGTCACGATCGTGACGCTCGTGACCATACCGCGGGCCACGCAGAACTTCAAAGACATGCCGTGGGCCTGGGGAATCGTCCTGCTGAACGTGCTGGCAGTCGCCAACATTCCTCGCGCCATTTATCAGCGCCGCGCGGGCTACGCGTTTCTTTCCTCGTGTGCCACGATTGCCGCGCTGGTCTGTCTCCTCGGATTGGCGCTGTATCCCAACATGATCACGTCCCAACCCGAAGCGGCCAACAGCCTGACGATCTACAATGCGGCCTCGTCACCCAAGACGCTGGGGATCATGGCGATCATCGCCGCAATCGGGATGCCGTTCGTACTGACCTACACTGCCATCGTCTACTGGGTCTTCCGCGGCAAGGTCGTGATCGAGAAGCACAGCTACTGAGCGGTCATTCAAGCGACTGCACGGCGGCGCGGATGTAACCGAGAGCGTAGGCCATTCCGGCGTGCCACGGAGCCGCGCACGCCATCTGCGGGGCGTGATCGGGAATAATCACGCCCTGATAGCCGTTCTGCTTCAGGATGCGCAGAACCCGCAGCATGTCGACGTCCCCTTCGTCGATGAACGTCTCGCGATAGTACGGCGATTTTCCCCGGACATTCCGGAGGTGAACGTAGGCGAGCTTGCCCGCGCGGCTGTATTCGTCCACCGCTTCGTACACATTCCCTTCGGTCATCTCCGCGATCGTGCCGACACAGAACTCAAGCGTGTTTGCGGGACTGGGCCGCAGGTCGAGCAGCTTTCGATAGAGATGCGGCTGGTAGACCAGGCGCGCTTGGCCGCGCACCGTGGGCATGGGCGGATCATCCGGGTGGGCGGCCAGTTTCACCCCGGCCTCTTCCGCCACGGGAAGCAGTGCTTCCAGAAAATCCCGCAGACGATTCCAGAGTTGTTCGGGGGTCGCGGGAGGAACGAAACCGGGCTCTGCATTGCGATCGTAGACCATGTTCCAGACCATGCCGCGGGGCATCGGTTTGTCGAACGGACCATCCGCTCCGACCGCTTCCGCCTCGCCGCGGGCAAAGTTCCCTTTCACCCGGCCCGCTACGCCCGCGATGGAAAAGTTGTAGCCCATCACCGGAATCCCGGCCCGTCCGATATTGCGCACGATTGTCTTGAGGTTCTCGAGTTGCTGCGGCTTCTTTGGTCCGTCGAGCAGCACGTCGTGCCAGTGGGCGGGATCGAAGTTCTCGATCGCGGCCAATTCCAATCCGGCTTCTTCGATCCGCCGTTTCAGCGAGGCCAGTTCTTCGAAGCTCCACAGCGAGTTCGGATCGCCGGCGAGCCCCCAGCCCGCGTCGTCGCCGACCGGCTGATCTCCGGGCCGATTTCCGCGCGAGGATCTGAAATAGTCCACCAGGTGGACGATCAGATGCGTGCAGCCGCACTGTCGGGCAAAGCGGAAATGGTCTTCATCAAGCTGATGCCGGTAGAGTCCGAGGCCGAGTTTCATAATGGCTGGAAATCCGATCACGATCGGGTTAGTGATTTTCTACGTCCGGACTCCGGACTCCCGTCTCCGGACTCCTAAAATCCGATGCTCGCGCCGCCGTCCACAGGCAGCACGACCCCCGTGACGAACCTGGCTGCCGGAGAACAGAGGTAAACGGCCGCCATGCCGACGTCGTCCGGATCGCCGAGACGCCCCATCGGCGTTCGGTTGAGCACCCGCTGCTTGCGATCGGGGTCGCCGTCGAGCGCCTTGCGGGACATGTCGGTTTCGATGAAGCCCGGCGCAATCGCATTGACGCGGACTCCGTGCGGCGAAAGCTCCGTGGCCAGAGCCCGCACCATGCCGAGGTAAGCGCTCTTGGCCGCGCTGTATGCCACGACCTTGGGCAGGCCGAACAGCGACGCCATCGAGGCGATGAACAGAATCGTCCCCGACCCGCGCCGCATCATTTCCGGAGCCACCGCGCGGCTGAGCGCATGAGCGCCGAGCACGTGCGTCGTCAGCACCTTCATGAACTCTTCCTCGGTCGTGTCGATCGCCGCCTTTTTCAGGTGCACGCCCGCATTGTTGATCAGAATCGTGACGGGACCGAATCGTTCCGCCGCCGATTCGACGAGGCGGCCCGCCTCGGACAATCGATTCACGTCATGCACCATGAACTGGGCCCGCGGCCCGATCTCCTCGGCTGCCTTCTTCAGCAGCTCCTCGCGCCGCCCGGTCAGCACCACGCGGGATCCGGCGGCTGCCAGCGCGCGGGCCATGGCCAGTCCGAGACCGGATCCGCCCCCGGTAATCAGGGCGAGTTCATTTTCCAGGCGAAACGCGCACGGCCACTGGTATAAACCACACTCGGTGGGCGAAACAGGAAGTTGGCGCGACGACATCCGCGTGAGCTCCTCCCCAGTCCATTCCGACATTTAAGAAACCTGAAAACGAGACATGCGCAACAGGTCAAGGAGCTGCCCGGCGAGCCTTGGCTTTTGCCTTGCCTGGAGATTTTGCCTTTTCCGTTATCGGCAGCGGCACGAAATCGCGTTCGCGCACCATCCGGATCGCCAGTTCGCGTTTCAAACCCGCTTCGAGTTCCGACAATTCCGGCCTGCCGGCCAGGTTGGTCAGTTCCCACGGATCGGCAGCCAGATCGTACAGTTCGAACATCGGCCGCTGCGGTGCGAAATAAAAAGCCGCCAGTTTCGCGTCCAGCTTGCCCTCCGAATTGAGCTGCACCAGTTCCTTGAAAAAGGGCATTCCGTTGAAGTCAACCGGTTGGTAGGGCAACTGCCACGTCGCGTTGTAGATCAGCTTGTGGGTCGGCGTGACGATGCAGCGTCCGAGGTCGAACGCCGCCGAACCGGTCGGCAGACCTCCGCCATGAGCGCCGCGCTCCGCAAAGAGAAACTTGCGAGGCTCGAACGACGCGTCCCGCAACAGCGGCAGGAAACTGTGCCCTGTCATTTCTGCGGGAACCGGTGCGCCAGCGGCTTCGAGAAACGTCGGAGCCAAATCCTCTCCCGAAATCAAAGCGCTGCTCGCGCGTCCCGGTTTGACGCACTTGGGCCAGCGCACGATGAGGGGAACGTGAACGCCCAGTTCATTGAGCGTGCCTTTCCCGCGAAACTGCGCGGACCCGTTGTCTCCCATCACGGCAACCAGCGTATTGTCGCTGATCCCGCGGGTCTTCAGTTCATCGAGGACCTCTTTGAGGTCTCCGTCGAATCGGGCGATCTCGTCATAAATCGCGGCGAGATCAGCGCGGACCCCGGGTGTATCCGGATAGTGCGGAGGCAGCGTCAGCCTGGCAGGGTCGTGCACCGATGGCGCGTCGTAAGGCCGATGCGGATCGCTGAAGCACAACTGCAGGAAGAACGGTTTGTCCTTCGGCGAGCGGTCCAGGAATTCGCGATACTGCGCGAGCATCTCCGCGCGGTTACCGGCCTGCTTGACGTAATCCAGCCGTTCCGGAAACGACTTCAGATTCAGTTCGTTCATCAACTCCGGCGGCGCGCCGTCGAGGTGGTAGGTTCGGCCGGCGACTCCGGTGAAATAGCCCGATTTTCGCAGGAGTTCGGGATAAGTGACGACGTCGCGCGGCAGCGGCGCAGTGAATCGCGTCATCTGAACAGCAACCGGTGACCGTCCTGTCATGATCGCCGCGCGCGACGGAACGCATTGGGGACAGGCAACGTAGGCCCGTTCGCACCGCAGGCCCTCGGCGGCCAGGGCGTCGAGTTGCGGAGTGCGCACATCGCGGTTCCCGTAACAGCCGACCAGCGCCGCGCTGTGGTCGTCCGACAAGACCAGCAGGATGTTCGGCCGCTCCTCGGCACCGCAGCATATTCCGCAGGCGAACGCCGCGTAAAAAGAAGCGATCCACGGCCAACTGGTTCGCGGGGTGCCGCGCTGCATGTTCGTTCTGCTCCCGCTCTGAGAGAATGAAGCACCGGATGGAAAAGTGCCTGAAGGCGACTGGGAATCAAGGCCCGCAGGGACGGCCCTCCGCCCGCGACTTCACGGCAGATCGATAGGATACCCTATCGCAGACGAATGAAGAAATCACCCCGGAGGCGCGAACCAGCGAGATCCACACGATGTTGACGCTTGTGAACACCAACCGCATGGTTCCGCCCATCGCGCCGATCGGCCTGGACTACACGGCCTCTTCGCTCGCGATGGCAGGATACGACGTCGAACTGCTGGATCTCTGCATGGCTGCCGATCCGACGGCGGAGATCGAACGCTACTTCTCGAGCCATACACCCGAATTGATCGGCCTGTCGTTTCGCAACACGGACGACTGCTTCTGGCCAAGCGCCACATCGTTTGTTTCCGTGCTCCAGCGGGATATTGCCGGCATTCGTGCGCGATCGGACGCGCCCATCGTCCTGGGCGGCGCCGGCTACTCGCTGTTCGCCGAGCGGATCCTGCGGTTGACGGGCGCCGATTTCGGCGTGCGGGGCGACGGCGAGGCCGCGCTCGCGTCACTGCTCTCTGAATTGCGATCGGAGCGGAAGTTCGAGCGGGTTCCGGGGCTGATTTACCGGCACAAGAACGAGGTGCGCATGAACTCGCCGGCATGGCCGCGGACCGTGAGCCTGAAAACGCAACGGGACTTTGTGGACAACAGCGCATACTTCGCGCAGGGCGGCCAGATCGGAGTCGAGACCAAGCGCGGCTGCGCCCGTCGGTGCATCTACTGCGCTGACCCTGTGGTCAAGGGCCACACGTCCCGCACGCGGGATCCGCGAGATGTGGCGGACGAAATCGAATGCCTCCTGCAGAGCGGCATCGACGTCCTGCACTTGTGCGACCCCGAATTCAATCTGCCGCCCGCTCACGCCAGCGATGTCTGCGAGGAGTTGATCCGCCGCCAACTGGGGCGGCGACTGCGCTGGTATGCATACCTGGCGGTGGTTCCCTTCTCCGACAAACTCGCCGCCTTGATGCGGCGCGCGGGCTGCGTGGGAATCAACTTCACGAGCGACGCGGCCAGTCCCGCGATGCTGCAGACTTACGGGCAGCCTCACCGATTCGAGGATCTGCAGTCGGCTGTGACGAATTGCCGGCGGAACGGCATCTCGGTCATGCTGGACATGCTGTTGGGCGGGCCGGGCGAAACGGTTGACACGCTGACCGAAACCATTCGCGGATTTCAGCAACTGAACCCCGACTGCGCCGGCGCGGCGCTGGGCGTGCGTGTCTATCCGGGCACGCCCCTCGCGCACATCGCTGCTCAGGAAGGGCCCTGGGAAACCAATCCGAACCTGCGTCGGCGCTGCAGCGGTCCCGTCGATCTGCTCCAGCCGACGTTCTATATTTCGGCCGCTCTGGGCGATCGCCCGGCGGATCTCGTCCGCGACCTGATCGGCTCGGACCATCGGTTCTTTCCGCCGCAACCGGAGAGCGGCAACCCCGAAGGCGCCGACCATAACTACAGCGGCAATCGATTGCTGGTGGAGCGGATCGCGGCGGGTGAGCGCGGTGCTTACTGGGACATTCTTCGACGTCCGTCGCCCCTCGGCTAGACGCTCCGGAAAGGGCTGACAATCCAACCACGGCACCCGACGACCGGCGAATAAGACAACGTAAGTCATTGCTGCAGAACACCTTGCAGACAAACGACCGGCGATCGACGGCACGATGACGGTAAAGAAGAAACCACCGTTAGATCTTTACCAGCCGGACCTATCGATACAGGTCCTGCGTAAGTACCGCGCCGTTGCATTGCTGCTGTGAAGTCACCACAGGCAGAACTCCGAAGATCGAAATATCCGGAATGGATGCCGGATTCCCCAGCCTGTTTCCAGGCAGACTTTTCAACGTAGTCGAAGATTAACGGAGCAGTGCGATATGGATATCACACGAGCGCTCACCAGCCTTGCGTGCGTGGCATTCTGCGGCATGTTGGCCCAGGCCGCAGAGCCAACGCTCGCCGTGCGCGACGGAGCGACGAGCGATAGCCGCGTGGCGACGATCAGCTTGGAAGCAGAGTCCAGCGAACCGGGTCAGGCCAGTCTGAGCGATGCGCTGGTTGAGGACATGGGCTCGGCCGCCCGTACCGAGGACGTCGAGCCGGGGGACGGCAATGCCGCGGCGGGCGGTCCGTGGACGATTCCGCAGATCGGCTTCCTCGAGCGGCACAGCATCAGGATGGGGGGCTGGCTCCAACAGGGTGTGACGTTCAACGGCTACAACTCGGAAGACGGGTTCAACGGCCCGGTGGCCACGAACGACATGGACGATCAGTACCAGATGAACCAGTTGTGGCTCTACCTGGACCGGCCGGCCAACAACGGCGGTTCGGGGTTCGCGTGGGGCGGACACGTTGACGCGATCTACGGCACGGACTGGCGGTTCGGCATCAACTCGGGGCTGGAAGACAACATCAACGGCTTCGACTATCAGCGTTACGGGCTGGTGATCCCGCAGGCGTACCTGGAACTGGCCTATAACCGGCTGTCCGTTAAGCTCGGACATTTCGCGGCCATCCTCGACTATGAAGCCGTGCCGGCAGTGATGAACCCCTTCTATTCGCACTCCTATTCGTACGGCTACACGGTTCCCCAACTCGTTACGGGAGCACTGGCCGAGTACAAACTCACGGATCGGCTCTCGATTCTCGGCGGCCCGCATCGCGGCTGGAACCAGTTCGAGGACAATAACGATACGATTGACTTTATGGGCGGCGTGAAGTGGGTGAGCCCCAGTGAGCGCACCAAGATCGCCTGGGCCTGCTCGGCTGGCCCGCAGGATCCGCCCGCCGATTTCGACAACGTGCCCGGCAACCAGAATCGATTCGTTTACAGCCTTGTGGTGCAGCAAAAGGTCAGCGAGCGGCTCGACTACATTTTTGTGCAGAACCTGGGCACGGAAACGAACGCGCCGGTCGAGGGCCGGACGGCCGATTGGTACGGCATCAACAACTACCTTCTGTACAAGATCAACCCGAAGTGGTCGGCCGCAATGCGTGCGGAGTGGCTGCGGGATGACGACGGCGTGCGAGTCGCGGGCCCCGGCAATATCCCGGGCGTCTATGCGTGGGCCGGCCGCGGTTACGCGGGCAACTTCTATGACCTGACCGCCGGCCTGAACTGGCGGCCGAACGGCAACCTGCTCGTGCGGCCCGAATTGCGATGGGATTGGTATAGCGGCCCCGCCGGCCCCGTCGGTCTGCCGTTTGACGGCGGCAATGAAAGCGACCAGTTCACATGCGCCGTGGACGCGATCTTCACCTTCTGACGCGTCAACGCCGTCTGTTAAACAAAACAACGCGGGACGGATGGTTCAGCCATCCGTCCCTTGTTTTCTTGGAGTCATTCCTGCCGCTTCGCTGCACCCAAGATGAGGGAAATGGGACGCAGTTCGGAGCACTCGGCTTTCGCTCCGCGAAAGCACGTTTTCTACGCCGTACGTGACGTTCGAACAGCGTCCTTTCGCGGGAGCGAAAGGCGACCATGATGCGAAAAGCGACTCGACTCCCAAGACTCAATCGATGTCTGGCAATTCAGCCAGTGCGGCCTCGATCTTGTCCTGGGGATAGGCGAAGTCCTGCAGTTCGCCAGCGAAGAACCGGTCGTAGGATCCCAGGTCGCAGATGCCGTGTCCGCTGAAGTTGAAGAGAATGCAATCTTCGCGATTCTCTTCGCGGCAGCGGATGGCTTCGTTGACCGCTGCGCGGATCGCATGCGACGTCTCGGGCGCTGCGATCAGCCCCTCGGTCGACGCAAAGAGGCGAGCCGCCTCGAAGCACTCGATCTGGTGGAACGCGATGGGTTCGATCAAGCCCAGCTTGACGCCAAGGCTGACCAGCGGAGCCATCCCGTGGTACCGCAGTCCGCCCGCGTGAATTCCCGGCGGAATATAGTTGTGGCCGAGGGTGTACATCTTCAGCAGCGGTGTGAGCTGCGACGTGTCGCCGAAATCGTAGCGATAATCGCCGCGGCTGAGCGTGGGACACGAGTGGGGTTCGGCGCCGACGAACCGGATCTCGCGGCCCTTCAAGCGATGCGGAATGAACGGGAACGTCAAGCCGGCGAAGTTGCTGCCGCCGCCGCAGCAGCCGATGACGACGTCCGGAAAGTCGCCCGCGATCTTCATCTGATGCTCGGCTTCCAGGCCGATCACGGTCTGGTGCA
>CAIPEB010000066.1 GCA_903863885.1 uncultured Planctomycetaceae bacterium
CGACCGTATATTTTGCGTTCTGCACAGTCGAAATTGTCTGCGACAACGTGCTGTAATCTGTTTGTGTTCCATCACTCGATGCCACATTTGAATCACCCGCATCAATCGTCCATCCCGTTCCTTTTGTCCACGCCGTATCAGTCGTGAACGTCCCGTTCGTCACCTTCTCCGCGCTATACGGACTCAGCGAGAAGTCCTGCGACACACCGTTGACGTACATCTTGCAGTTGGCGATGTTCGAGCGGTCGATGGCGAGTTGGATGTGGTACTTGGTGGTCAAGCTGTTAAGGAGCGTCGTATTTCCGACGAGGTTAATAATGCAAGCGCCACCAGCAAACGCAGTAAAGACTGGCACGTTCGCCGAGTTGATAAACAGATGCCAGTAATTGCTCGCGTCTTGGTACTTACCACAGATCGTTTGTTGCGTTCCAACACTCGTCCGTAGAACATTCGCATTTAAGACAAAATCAGCCGTCCCCAGATTAAACGCCGCGTTGTTTGCCGCTTCAAAGTGTGCCTTATCTCCCGCCGCTAAACTCGCGCCGGTGACGCCGGTACGAGTCTCGAAGCCGGTGTTCGAGAGCATCTCCGCGTTGGTGAACGTAAGATGATTTGTCCCGTGAATATCTCTAGCGGTAAGAGTCGCGCCCGTTACTTTCGTCGGATCACCAATAAGAGATTCGTCGAGCGGCCATACGGAAACAAGATTTGTCTTAAGGTTCGCGCCGTCCGTACCGGCTGTTCCCCAATCAGCGTAGGGACGGATGTTTTTGTTGTTGTACACATACGTCAGTTCCGCGATGGTATACAGACGCGCGGCGAAACCGATATACCCAAACGTCGCACCAGCGTAATTCGCGCCACCAGATGAACAGCCAATCGCAAACGCGGCGGTGGAGTTAATCGTGCCAATCGCAGCCATAGACTGCGGGCTGCCGTTGGCGACGTTGTTTAGATACCCAGTCGCATTGCCGTCGCGATCAACGGTCACGGCGAAGAAATGCCACGCATTAGCGGTCATCGTGCCGAGTGTGACAGAAACAGAATCCGTTCCGTCGCCACAACGGAAGATCAGATCGGCAGTTGAACGATAGATTGACCAGCCAACATCAGCGGCAGTTTCATTGCCTTTGGCTAACTCGACAGCGGTTCCAGCGGCAATAGAAGCAGGGTTCAGCCATCCGAAAATCGTGAAGTCCGCGTCGAGTGGATCAAGCCCCGTCTGCGAGGCGTCCGCGATCTGGAGCGAGGTTTTGTTCGTGGGCGTAAACGATGTCGCGCCGCCCACGAGGACGGTGGACGCTGAAGGACGCAGCCAGAGAGTGCAGTCGGGGATGGAGCTGAGGAACGCGAGCCTCGTCGCCTTGCCCGGCAATAGAGTGGCATTGTTGAGCATGTTCTACGCCTCACCCCTTCTCGTCTTCTGTGACGATCGTCCCGTGTAGGCACGGACGTTCCCGCATCTCCATCACCAGATCACGCAATGTCCCGAACAATCCGTTTCTCTGCCTGCGTTCCTCAGCTAGGTCGGCGCGGAACTCCGCGATGATGCGAGGCTGTGCGACGGTGACGGTGTAGTAGAGATACCACGCCAGAATGCCTCCGATTCCGGCTTGCCCGACGAGTGTCATGATGGTTTGTTCGTTCAACTCACAGCCTTCCTAGCGTCCCCATCGCAAGATGCAGTTCGTGAATCGTGCCACAGATCCGACAATCGCCTCATGCCCGTTCGCCGATAACCTCTGTCCCTCGCTGATCGCCTCTCCCAATGCTGCGTCGATCTCCCGCCGAGCTGCCCGGCCCGCGAGCCGGTTCACGACCTTAAATCGTGACGTGCTGCGAGACGGACAGATGCCCGTGTTTACCTTGACCGTCGCAGCGGTCGTGATCGTTGTGTTTCCATCGGGTGACTCGCGTGCGACGTAACTCAGCCAGACGGCCTTAACACGCCCTTGCGGCCCCATCGCACAGGGGAACGCGGCGCAAGAGACGATCTGACCTTGGGTGATCGTGATTGACCGACGGATCGACAGGCCCTGGCATTCGAGCGTGTACCGCAGTTCCACGGCATCGCCGGGGCGTGATAGGTGAGAAACGAATAATCCGACCTTCGCGAGCCCGCCTGCGACTCTGCTCCACGGCGTGCCATCGCGTTGACCGTTGACCAGAAGCCTCGCGTCAGAAATTGTGATGGTCGCATCATCGCCCTCGAAGACTGTGCAGAGTTTGACAAGGTTCGCTTCGTCGCCCAGCGATGAAGCCAGGCCTGCACCAACGCGAATGATCGTCCGCTCGATCGACCTCGGGACGGTGACCTGTCGGGACGCTGACACGTCCAGCGAGATGGCAGTCAGGATGAGCAGCAAGGCGTTCATGCGGCCCCCTTTGGCTGCCGGGTGTAGTCGATGGTGTCCCATCCGGCCTGTCGCAGTTCCAGCAGTTCCTTTTGCAGTTCAGCCGCTCGCTGGTGCGTCTCGGTGAGATGCTTCGATGCCACGCGATGCAACACGTCAATCAGCCGGCAGAACACAATGGACGCAGTCGACCCTGTCTTCGGCATGTAGGAGTTGCTCGCCGCCCAGTCGATCAAGGCACGGACGTTCGATCTGGGTGCCTCGATTGTCGCGGTATCGCCAGTCCGGTTGTGCTGCCACCCTGAGAGATTCGCGGCTTCGCGTCCGACCGCCAGAGCGTTGATTTCCGCCGTGGCTCCGGCCAGATCCGCCTGTCCGACCAAGTAGCGAAACGCCACCCAGACCTCGGCCACGTGATCTGGATTGAGCGTCTCGCCACGCAAAACCCACATGGCGGAACGGACGGAATGAGCCATCTGCTCGGAACGCCGCGAAAGCTGCCGGAGTTCTTTTTCGAGCGACTGCGTTGCCCGGTGATAGTTCACGAGCGCGGCTTGCATCGCCTCGATTTCGGTGATGTCGCGGCCGATCTTCACCCGTTTCTCGATCAACCCCATGACGTGGTTGTTCCACGCGATCTGACTGGCCGTGTACTGAGCTTCGCAGTTGGCGGCCGTCGTCCAGGCGTCGAGCGTGAATGATGCTTGGTTCGCGGTGCTCATAACTGCGGCTTCTCCTCGAGGGCGTAGGAGTTATCGCCTGCTGGCACCG
>CAIPEB010000067.1 GCA_903863885.1 uncultured Planctomycetaceae bacterium
GGCATCATCGTTGCGGCACACAATCGCACGGGCTACGATGGCCGGCGGCTTGATGGCTCCTCCGTTTTACATCCGGGAGAACAAGTGATGAAAGCGATCATCCTTCTTGGCGCTATTCTCTGTCTGGGCAGTGTCGTCACGATGCCGGGGGCCCGCGCCGGAGAGGCTGCTTTCCAGGCCGGCTTTGCGGAAAGGGACATTACTCCCGATATCGGCATGGAAGCGCCGGGCGGTTATGGAAAGGCATATCACCAGTCGCTGCACGATCCATGCAAGGTGCGCGCTGCCGTGTTCGGCGACGGACCTTCGCGAGTGGCCATTGTGGGAGTCGATACGATCGGCATCCGGCGAGCCACGGTCATGGCGATTCGCAAGGAAATCGAAGAGAAGTGCGGGATCAAGCCGGAGGCGGTGATGATCGCGGCCTCGCATTCGCACGCTGCCGGTCCGCTGGGGTTCTTTCTGCCCGGCGAATTCGACGACGCGTCGCCGCTGGTCAAGTCGCTTGTCTACGACAAGACCGTGACGGCCAACCCGGCTTACCTCGCTCGCGCAACGCGGGAGATCGTTGCCGCAGTCGTTGCGGCGGATGCCTCGAAGGTGACGGCCATCGCTGCCGCCGGTTTCGGCCGCGAGGAACAGGCCGCGTTCAATCGACGATTCCGCATGCGCGACGGTTCCTCGATGACTCATCCCGGACAGGGTAATCCGGATATTGTCGAACCGGCCGGACCGATCGACCCACAGGTGGGCGTGCTGGGTGCATGGAGCAAAGACGGTCAGTTTCTGGGCTGCGTGGTGAACTTCGCCTGCCACGGCACGACGGGACCGGGTGGAATCTCGGCCGACTGGATTTATTACCTGGAAAAGACCATTCGCGGCCTGATGGGCGACAAGGCGATCGTGGTATTCGTGCCCGGCATGGCCGGCGACGTCACCCAGGTGAACAACCGCAGCCCGTATCAGATCAAACAGTTCGGCGAAGTCTCGGCCCGCTATGTTGGCGGACGGGTCGGCGCGGAGGCCGTCAAGACGCTGGTTTCATTCGAGCAGGCAGCCGGTCCGCTATCGCCGGTGGCGGCTCAGAACGAAGTATTGAAGATCAAGCGCCGCGCTCCCAAGCCGGAGCGGGTCGCTCACGCGCTGGAGATCGTCAAGCAGGATCCAGCCAAGGTGGATGCCACCGAATGGACTTTCGCCAAGGAACTCGTGGTGCTGGATGCCCGGATCAAGAAGGAGCCGGTCGCCGATGTCGAAGTGCAGGCTGTGCAGGTCGGACCGGCTGTGTTCCTATCCTGTCCGGCGGAGTACTTCTGCCAGTTCGGATTGGACATCAAGGCCGGCAGCAAGTTCCCGTTCACGTTCCCGGTGTCGCTGGCCAACGATTGCGTTGGCTACGTTCCGACCGAAGAGGCACTCAGTCCGCACGGCGGCGGCTACGAAACGCGACTTACGAGTTACACCAATCTCGAACCGGCCGCCGGACGTCAGATTGCCGACGCGATGATCGGACTCTCTGCCCAACTGCAACCGGGAGCCGTCCCGCAGCCTCCGCCACTGCCCAAGTTCGAAGGCCAGCCCTGGTCCTACGGGCGTGTGCCGCCGGAATTGGATTGAACCGCGGAATCACCTCGAGTCCGCACGACGTCGCAAGTCACGGCTTTTTCAACAGCCGGATTTCGTGCGGTTTGTCGTCGCCCGCCGGGATGTTGTAAGTGCGGCTCCAGCGATTGCCGCCCGAGTCGAAGTCGGTCTGCCAATAGTCGTTCCCGTGAATGCTCTGATTCAGCGGCCGGCCGTCAACCTGCAACTCATAGCCGCGCGGCGATGTCAAACCGCTGATCGTTACAGGAACATAGCCGAGTCCGCCCGTGAGCGAGAATTCGGCTGAGTCGTTCGCAGCAGCAATGGACACGGCGGGATACAAGCTGCTAAGCGAACCGATTCTGATTTCGACGTGACGATCGTTTCCGCATGCTTCGCGATAAACCATGCGCCAGGTGTTCTCGTTCTTCTTCAATGCCTCGCGCAGCGCCTCGTTAGGTCCGTAGTAGTCGGCCGCGAACTGCGGAATGATCAGGTGCTCGATCGTCGCTTCGACGAAATCGCCCGGCTCAAGCCGCTTGACTTCCGGAGGCGGCACGACGTCGAGCGTGGAGGTTTCGGCGCCCCGTGCATCCACGCCGTGTTCGACGACCCAGGGCGAGGCCGATTTTCCACCGAGTCTCGCCTGCCATGCGCGGATGACGATGCCGCGATTAGCCCACGCGCCGGGCGCGCCGGCTTCTCCCCTGGCGCGGGCTTCCTGCTGCGCGCGAGAGACGGCTTCGTGCAGCGATATCCAGGGCACCCGGCCCGTGCATTCGATCGGAGCGATTCGGTTAACGTTGCCGCCCCACTGAGTCGGCCATTCGCGCTGCAGACCCGCCTCATTACCGACGGCCATCTTGCGTTCGCCCGTATACCCGTACGTATCGGCGCCGATTTGAAACAAGACGAATCGCGAAAACTCGACCGCCTCCCGAACATCGAGCCGCATTCGATAGGTGCCTCGCATGATATCGTCGCTGCGCACCAGGCTCACCGTTTCGCGGTGAGTCATCTGCGATCCGATGCGGCCGGCGTTCGTGACCTCCGTGAGACACGGACCGTATCGCTCGTACGCGGTGTGCATGCCCGCGTGCGGCACTCGCTGGCCGCCGGCGTCGAAGAAACGAAAGAAATCTCCGCCGCCGACGTTGTGCGTCCAACTCCAAGACTGATCCGCTGCCATCGAGCGGACCATCAGCGGACGCACATCGAGGATGCTGCACTGGCCCTGCACCTGGTCAGGTTCATAACAGATGCTCTCGCCCCACGAGCCCATCGCGCTCTCGTTCCAAAGCTGATTGCTGCCCCAGCCGATGAGGCAAAGCTGCGCGTGCGAGGCAGCCGCCACCCCGCCCCAATGCCCGTAGGCAAGCGTCAATTCAAGTTCGGCATTCGCGCGCGGAGCAAGCCGCACTTGCGAGAAACCGTGAAACCAGAGGCCCGAATACACGCCTCCCTCCGGGCGCCCATGCCAGTTCTTGCTGAGTTGCACCGGCACACCCGTCGGATTTCCATCCGCGTCGCGCAAGATCGCCGACATGCCGGTGATGGCCGACCCGATGCGCTGGCGGAAACCGCTCGGTCCTTTTTCGAAGAGCAGCCTCGCGGTCTGTTCGCTGTCGGTCGGATTCGAGAGCGCGATCCGCACTCTCTCGACCGCATCGTTCTGTTTCTCAACACCGCCCGGCGGCACAAGCGGCTCGATGCCGTCGAGATCCACACGATGCCAGCCTCGTGTGCTGTCGAAGTCTACGGTTCGAGCTGCGCCGTTGGGGATTTCGGCGGCCTTCACGACCACCGGACTGCGATTCGGTTCGAGGTTGAGGGATACGGGATCGAACGAAATCGCTACGTCGCGCCATTCATTTCGCGTCCACGTCGCGCCGTGCGGCACAGTTGCCGGATGCGTCAGATCAGCCCGTGGTGTTTTCAACTCGAGTTTCATCTCCGCGTTTTCCAACCGCTCGCCCGGCCTCTCGAGAGACGCCACACCCTCCTCGCGAAATCTCCATTCACGCACTGCTTTCAACGCGGGACCAGCGGCTTCGGGCGATTGGAAACGCGAGCGAATCTCGTCGGGCGTCAGAGCACGGTGGTACAGACGGATTTCATCCACGGCGCCGCGGAAGTGATAACCGTCTCCGCAATTGTCCTGCCGACGGCCGAATGCGAGGCCTTCCTGTCCCGCAACGCGTTTGCGGCCGATCACACATTGGCCAGCCGAGTCACCGTTAACATAGAACCGAAGCGTGTTGCCGTCGTAGCTGATTGCCAGGTGATTCCACTGGTCGATTTTCAGCGGCGATCGGCTGTCCACGACGAACATATTGTCGCGTCCGCCGCCGATATTGATCCGGGCCTGCGGATTGCCGTTAAGAATGACAATGCCGTAGTTTCCCTCGGCCTGCTCG
This sequence comes from uncultured Planctomycetaceae bacterium, assembly GCA_903863885.1. Taxonomy (GTDB): domain Bacteria; phylum Planctomycetota; class Planctomycetia; order Pirellulales; family Pirellulaceae; genus CAIPEB01. Next base: position 4,002 of record CAIPEB010000067.1, read on the forward strand.
TGATGGTTCTTGCAGACGAGCCAGGGAAACGTCTTTTGCGATGCTTGATAATCGGCCGGAACGAACGCCCATAACTCAAGCGTGAATTGCTCGGGGTCAATCTCGGGACTGTGTGGAATCTCGAGGTGATTCGAACCGTCCAGGCCGAAGCCGCCGCCGATGCGTCCAAAGCACGCCTCTCCGGCGGGAATAGACAGCAATCCGGGTCTGGCCGCGAGGATGATTGCGAGACGATCCGGCCACGCGACCAGTTCGAGCCGCGCTTCGACGTTCAGTCGTCCGCCGTCTTCCGCATTGAAGACCAGATCGGTTATGTCCGTACGCTGCAACCAGCGTCCCGACTCAACCAGACGCGGACCCTTGAAGTCGGTCCACTTGCCACCCGCCGTGGCGCGATAGGTCCTGTCTCCGACCTTGATACTCGCCGCGAGTTCCGCGGGCGGCAGATTCTGCCAGGCACCGTTTCCTCCGCAGGCCGCCGCGACGTAGCCCGTGCCGGACGGCAAGGGCCCGAAGTGCGGGATCTTCAGCGTTTCGGTATTCATCGCGATTGCATAACGCCCGGTCTGAATGACTCGCACCCACGGAGCGGACGGATTCAGTGACGGGAAACCCTCGGCCCAGAATACATGCGTGTAGTCATCGACGCGCGGCATGAGCGACGTCGCAGGGGCTGCCGACTCCGAGGCCTCGCACGAACCAATGCAGGAAATCGCAGCGATAACCAGCGCAGCAAACATCAGCGCGGAACTTGTAACAGTCAGTTTGTTCATCGTCGTGCCCAGTGGTTTGCGATGCTCGATCACAGCAACCCGACTTCATGGCGCCGGTATTCTGAAGATGCTACTCCGGACAATTCGCTCTGAGTATCTGGCGTAGGCCGGAACACAGGTATTAAGCTAATCGTTCCGACAGTTCTTTCGCGTTCCAGCAAAGGAGGTGTCCGATGAGGCGACGGGAATTCCTTGCGACCGGCATCGGGGCCGCCGTTGCCGGCGCTTCGGCCGGGCAATTGATCATCGCGGCAGAACCCGACGGACAAACACCTCCGGCACAGGGCAATCCCGGCACATCGCTTCACCCGCGAGATACCAAACTCTGCGTCAAGCCGGTGATGGCAAACCTGATCCACAGCGCATCGTGGCAGGGACCATGCCGGCCGACTTCGGTTGCGCCCGAAGCCGAACGAGCCGATGCCGAACGGCGTTTTGCCGACTGGTGTCAGCAACTCAAGACGAACGGTCTCGGACGGGCGGAAGATGTGCAACTGCTCGAACCGGCTCATGTGACGTTCTCGGAAAACTGGGTACTCACGCCCGACCAGGTCGCGAAACTCGCTCCGGACAGCGCACAAACCGACGCCTACTTCATCATCCCGTCCGGCAACTCCCGATCTTCGTTTGAAATCGGGAACATGTTCGCCAGGCCGATCGTCATGGACGGACTCAATTGCCGCAACATCAGCATTGCGGGATACACATTGGCCAAGGGGAACGAGGTCTTTCTTGCCGGGGAAGACATGGACCTTGCGAAAGTCCTGTCGTTGCTGCGGGCGAGAAAAGTGTTTCGACAGACGAAGATCCTCTACCCGACCAACGGCGTTCCGTCGTTCTCGCCGGACACGGTCTGGGATTTCGAGGATCTGCAGAAGCGGCTCGGCGTGGCCGTCGTCAAGATCGACTACCGCGAACTGGCCGGTGAAATGGAACGGTTGCTGGCCGACCGCGCCGAAGGGGAGGCAGCGCAGAAGTCCGCCGATGCGATGGCCGGCCAGGCGGATCACCTGTTCCTTGACAAGACCTTCGTCATGCGGAGCATGCTCTTTGACCGCTGCCTCAGAAACCTCATGGCCCGCCACGGCTGCAACGCGTTCACCATCGATTGCTTCGAGTTTTGCCCCAGTCTGCTGCCGCAGAAGTGGCTGGTTGTTCCCTGTCTGCAGCACGCGATGTTCGGCAACGAGGGCGTCGCCTCGTCGTGCGAAGCGGATCTTGGAAGCCTGCTGGCCGTTCGACTGTTGATGAGCGTGTCGAACAAGTCGTGCCACCAGGGCAATTCCGATCCGCGGCCGGGCAAGACATTCCGGATCAACCACAGCGCGCCGAGTATGAAAATGAACGGGCTGGACCAGCCTGATCTTCCGTTTCAACTGGGACGCTTTGTCGAACAGGGGTGGGGAACCAAGGCCGTCATCGACTTCATGAACAACAAGGAAAAGACGGTGACCGTGGCGCGAGTGGACCCGACAGCCACAAAGCTGCTCGCTCTCAAGGGCACACTGGTCGGGTCGAGCGGCTGGGGCCAGGATCTGCTCGGTTGTTCCGTCGAGGCCGTCATAAAACCGCCGGAAGGCCGCACCGACGAATTCCTGCGGCGACGCATGGTTTACGGCAACCATCTGCAATGGGTTTACGGCGACTACACGAACGAACTCGAGGTTCTCGGCGAAATGCTCGGCCTGAAGGTTGAGGTTTTTGCCTGACCCACGATACCCCGCGAGAGAATTCCGCCTCCGAGTCCGACGCTCGCGCGCCGGCGCATTATCCCGGCCTGACCACGAGAACAAAAACGATCCAGGCGACCAGCGCGCAAAGCAATCCGGTGATTGTGAACAACGCTGATTTGGTTAACTTCACCTCGGGCTCGAGGATTTCATCCAGCAGTTCATCCACATCGACGCGAGATCCGTCCCGGTTTCGAATCGTGATTCCCCGCTCGTTGATCACCTGCTGGAATCTCTCGCGGACTCGGTTGCGGGCCGCTTGCCCGCTGGCCACAACGTGCGAAATAGTCGGAGGGACCATACACGGCTCCCAAATCTGAAGCGTTAAGACAGCCAAAGGCGCTTGCGACAGAGCAATTGGTAGTTCGCCGGAACGATAAGGACCTTTCCTTTCTTGAGAACAAATTACCACGGATTGGCGGGCGGTTCGCATATTGACCGACATTTTGGGGAGATCCTGCAATGCACGCCGGAGATTTTGAAGTAACACGGCGAGGCTTTCTTGTTCAATGCGCGGCCGCATCCGCTGTGACGGCGATCGTTCCGCACGGCAGGCCGGACGCCGATGCTCAGGAATCGCAGCCGGACTGGGCTTCGAACCTAAAGGATCAAGAATCCGTTTCCGAGTTCCGACGAAGACGGAATGCAGTCTTCCGTCTTCTTGCGGCTGAAAACCTCGGATTAACCTCGCTCACTTTTTCGCGAGCGGACGCAGCTTGATGTTCTTGTACCAGCAATCGCTGCCGTGGTCCTGAAGACCGATGTAGCCCTGGCGAGGATGGTCCTTGAAGGCAAGGTCGAACTTGTGCTCGGAACCATCCGGCCGCTTGTTGGGTTCAGTCCATTGGTCGAGGTCCATGCGAGTGACGGTCTGGCCGTTCAAGTCGACCGTGATGTTGTTGTGATCGCACGTAATCACCAAGTGGTTCCACTGGCCGACCGGAGTCATCGCGTTCTTGGCCGGCGGCACCAGATCGTAGACCGCGCCTGTATCGTGATAGCCGCTGGTTGTCGTATCGTCCACGGCGATTTCGATTCCGTTGTAACCGACGTCGCGACCGGGTCGAGGCGTCAGCGGAAAAGTGCGGATGAAGACGCCGCTGTTGCACTTCGGGCTGATCCGAAAATCGAGCGCGAGCTGAAAGTCGTCCCAGGCTTTCTCTTGAACCAGCATGTAATCGCACGGGTGCGGATTGAGGCATCCGTCCTGAACATGTCGCGGCGGCAACGGCGTGCCGGTGCGCGTCATCCAGCCCTTGGTGGTCGTTCCGTCAAACAGCAGAATCCAGCCTTCCGACCGCTCTTTTTCCGTCAACGAATTATCTTCGCCCCGCAGATATGCCGCCGATCCGCTGCTAATCCCAAACGCGACAGCGGCAAGCAACAATCCCGCGCATCCGAGTGGGCAGTTTCTCATAACACCCACCCCTTTCGAAATTCAGGTTGAATCAGTTCGCTCAACTCCGGGGCGTTCCTGACAACCTGCTTCTCGGCATCCCATTCAAGCCGGACGCCGGGTGCCCGCAGCGACAAGACGCCCAGCAGAATTGTCTCGGTCATCGGACCGGTGTAGCGGAAGTTGGCCGTCGGCTGCTTGCCGCTCTTGCAACCCTGCACCCACTCTTCATAGTGTCCCGGCGACCGCTCCATCGTCGCAGGCACGGCCTTCGCCTGTTCGAGCAGCGACCCGGGCAGCAGTTGCGGCGTTCCGCCGTGGGAACCGTGGTACATCTTCCCTTTGCTGCCCACGTAAAGCACACCGTTGTCCGGCAGGCGCTGGCCGGCCGGCATCTCGGGCGGAGCGGGGGGCATCAGTCCTCCGTCGTACCAGGTCATCCTGACCGGCGGCAAATCACCCCTGGCGGGAAAATCGTAATAGATCAGCGCGGCGACCGGATAGGTCTCGTGGTTCGGCTTGTCTCCGTCGAACACGCTGCCGTCGAGCGTCGTTCGCGATTCGACGCTTGTCGGAGCGCCCAGCTTCAGAGCCCACACCGGGTGATCGATGATATGGCATCCCATGTCGCCCAGCGCGCCCGTACCGAAATCCCACCAGCCTCGCCAGAACATGGGGACGTACGCCGGATGGTACGGACGCTCGCGAACCGGGCCCAGCCACAGATTCCAGTCCAGCGTTGCCGGAACCGGAGGCGTATCCGTGGGACGGTTGATTCCCTGCTTCCAGAGATGGCCGGCGCGATCGGACCAGACGTGGACTTCGCGCACCTCGCCGATAATTCCGGCTTGAATCCACTCATTCGTGAGCCTGGCGCCTTCCGTGGCGTGCCCCTGATTGCCCATCGAAGTCACGACACCGGCGTCGAGCGCCGCTTTCGTCAGGACACGGCACTCGTGCAGCGAATGCGTCAACGGCTTTTGAACGTAGACGTGTTTTCCGGCCCGAATGGCAGCCATTGCGGCAACGGCGTGGATGTGGTCCGGAGTGCCCACCGTAACAGCATCGATGTTCTTGGCTTCTTTCTCGATCATGATGCGAAAGTCTTTGTACTTCCGCGCCTTGGGAAACCCGTTGAAGGAACCGGCAGCGCGGACTTCATCGACATCGCAGAGCGCAACGACGTTTGCGCCAAGCCTGGCGACCGTTGCGATATCGCCGCCCCCCATGCCGCCGACGCCGATTCCCGCGACGTTCAACCGTTCGCTCGGCGGCGTCTGTCCCTCGCCTCCCAGCACGTGCCGGGCGACCACGGTGAGTCCGGCTGCCGCGGCGGATGTCGTCGCAATAAAACTTCGCCGAGAATATCGTGCATGAGATTTCCGAATCGAATCATGTTGCGTCATGTCGCTGCTTCCTTCGGCTGGCGGATCGTTTGAAGCGAAAGGCGTGTTGGCACATTGTCGCCCGCCGCGGACGCATCGACAACAATAAGAGCCGGTTTTCGAGTTGCAATCTGCGACGCAGCGAAACGGTGCGGCAAGTTCTAATTGTCGGTCGTGATTTGCGACATGTTCCACGGACTCAATACGTCAAACGCACGGGTGGACTGGCCGTGGCAGACAATAACGCTGTCGCATAGCCATTGGCCCTGCTCCGGACTACAGACTCCGGACTTCTTCCTGGGGACAAGCCACCCGTGGCACACAATACGGCTGTCGCACAGGCATTTGCCCTGCTCCGGACTCCAATTCGCAAACCTCGCCGCATTCCGGTGTGCCCGCGGTCGCGGCAATGCGGCCCTGCCAGGCCTTCCATGATTCCCGCGAGCCTGGCACACCCTACAATCCATGGATCATTTCGCGCGATTTCCCGAGTGGAGACCTGTGATGACAACGTGCCGAATCACCTCGGTTGTTCTGGCTCTCTGCGTTCTTTCGCATTGCGCCGTGCGCATGTCGCCGGCCGCCGAGACGAACGCAAACAAAGCGGCGGCGAGACAGTCCGTGGCCGTGATGATCTCCACGGACGCGGGTGACATGGAGAAGTTCGCGGCCGCTGAACTGCAGCGTTACCTGCAGCGACTCTTCGGCGTCGCCGCAACCGTGGGCACTTCTTCTGACGACTCCGTTGACGCCGTGTTCCTATTGGGAACCACGAATCGACTGCCAACGCCGGGGATCGGAAATCTGGTGATGCCGCAACTGAGCGATCAGGGGTTCCTGTTGCGGCGCACCTCGTTGATGAACAAACCGACCATGATGATCGTGGGCGGAAGTCCGACCGCGACGATGTGGGGCATGTACGATCTGGTTGAACGATATGGCGTCACCTATCTGCTGAGCGGCGACGTTCTCCCTGAGAAGCAACAGTCATTCTTCCTGCCCGACATCGACCGGGCTTTTGAACCGGCTTTCAAGGCGCGGTGGTTCAAGACGATGGGCGACTTTGCGATGGGTATGGAAGGGTGGGGCATCAGCGATTACCGACCCTTCCTCGACCAGCTCGCCAAGCTGAAGTTCAACCGCATTCGCATCGGCGGGTGTGCATCCGCACCCTTCCTGGACCTGACGCTGAAGGGAGTGAAGCGGAGTTCCGCTGTGCTCTGGTACGGCGAACACTATCCGATCACGCCCGACATGCCCGGACGAAAGCTGTTCGGCAACGAAACCGAGTTCTGGAATCCGGATCTCCTCACGCCTCAGTCGCCGTGCGACCAGTTGATTGCGGCCGGACAGCGTCACCAGCACGAGTTGATCTCGTATGCGCGCAGCCGCGGTATTGACGCGTCTTCGGTCTGGTCGCTCACGGACTTCTCGAAGGATTTCGCTTCGGTCATACCGGACGCACGCACAGTCAATCAGCTCGGCCAACTCACCGTCGCGCCCGGACCTGCAGCACGCCCCGACAACGCGGAACTCGCAGAAATCGGCGGCACGGTGATTCAAACGATCTTGAACGAGTTCCCCGACGCGCACTCGTACGGATTCCCGGTGGGCACCGAATGGCCGAGCTGGGTCGATCTGTACGAATGGGCCTGGAAGGAACTCGACCGGCAATACGGCATCGAGCAGATCCTGCCGCTGGACGAAGTGCTGAAGCGGGCGGCCCAGCGGTCCGATCACTGGGACGGCGGATCGGCGAGATCGGTGATGGAGGTCAAAGGACACATCACCGGCCTGTACTTCCTGCTGAGCCTCTGGAATCGGCCCGATCTTATTCCCAAAACCCGCAAGCCCGACGCACGCCTGGTGGTCTACGAAGTCGCCGAGGAGTTGTGGCCCATTCTGCCTCGCATCCTCCCCAAGAACTCCGAGATGGTCGTCGTGATGGACTACAACTCGACGCGAGTGCTCCGCCGCCGCAGTGTCATCGCCACGCTGCCCGCGAAAGAAATCCCGACCACGATGATTCTGAGTCTCCATGACGACAGTGTCGGGATGCTCCCGCAATTGACCACTTCGTCGCTCCACGAGCTCATCGGCGACCTGCGCAAGGCGGGCGTCACAGGCTTTGGCACACGGCAATGGCTGATCAGCGACCACGACGCGAGCACTGCCTACCTCGCAAAGTCCGCATGGAATTCCGATACCACGCCCGAATCGGTCTACACGGAACAAGTTCGCGCCGTATGCGGAGAAGCAGCCGTGGCGCCGATGCTCGAGGCATTTCGCGCTATCGAGAATGTAACGAGTCGCCTCGAGGACCACGGAATGGGGATCACCTTTCCGCACGCCGGAATGATGATGCGGCAATGGGCTCCCGAACCGATGCCCGCCATCATGGTCGAGGACCGGGCAATCTACCAGAAAGCGCTCGACGCGATCTGCAAAGTGCCGGCCCCGTCTCGACCTGAAGGCCAGGCGTACGTGCAGTATTGGAAGGGGCGTCTGGAATTCGCCGTGCAGTACTTTGATTCGATGGAAGCAATCAAGCTCGCGGCCACCGCGGAAAAGGCTGCGCAGGACGCCAAACAGAAAGGCGATGCCCGCGGCTACCGCGACAACCTCGACACTGCATTGAAGCATGCGGCAACTGCGCGCGATGCGGCCTTCCATTCCATCGACACCTACGCCGCCGTTGCCAAGAATCGAGCCGACGCCGGCGCGGTCGCGACAATGGCCGAATACGTTTGCCGCCAACTGAACCGCAAGATCGACGATCTGCGCAAAGAACGCGAAAAGGCAGCGGCGCTGTAGCAACGGAACAGTGTAAACACGGGCCGGGCCGCCGGTGGCACCCGGGATGGAGATATCCAGCGTGGAGGAGCGGAAGCTCCGGCGAGCTGCAATTCAGACGTAAGCGGTCCGCGGCGGCGCAGCCGCCTGGCGGCCCGCCAGGCGCAAGGCGGAGGGCAGCCACGTCTTTCCGGTCGTTTTGTCGCTCGGCGGGCCTGAGGGCC
>CAIPEB010000068.1 GCA_903863885.1 uncultured Planctomycetaceae bacterium
AGTGGGCCAGGGAACCGGCATGTCGGGCGGCAATCGCCTGTCGAACCACACCCGCATGGGATTTGAAAAGCTTGTAACGCTGCTGAAACACTCGTACGACCGCGGAATCACGTTTTTCGACATGGCGGACCTGTACGGCACGCACGTTTATTTCCGCGAAGCGCTGCGGACGATTCCGCGCGACAAGGTGACGCTGCTGACGAAACTCTGGTTCCGCTACGACAAGCTCGATCCGAAGGCCGATGCGGCGGCGATCAAGAAAGTCGCGGCCGCGACGCTGGAGCGTTTCTGCCACGAACTGAACACCGATCACATCGATATCGTGCTGCTGCATTGCGTCATGGTGCGGAACTGGCCGGAGGAACTCGGGCCTTACATGGAAGCGCTGGACCAGGCGAAGAAGCAGGGACTCATCCGGGCGGTCGGGGTTTCGTCGCACGATCTGGGCGGTCTGGAGACTGCGGCAACGTGTCCCTGGGTCGATGTTGTGCTGGCACGCATCAACCCGCGCGGCGCGAGGATGGACGGCAAGGTCGAAGACGTCGTTCCGGTGCTGCGCAAGATCAGGGACAACGGCAAGGCGATCATCGGCATGAAGATTTATGGCGAAGGCAGCCTGGCCAAGAATCCGCAGGACCGGGAGGAGTGCATCAAATATGCACAAACCGCGGGGCTTGTGGATGCCATGACGATCGGTTTCGAGGCGCCCAACCAGGTCGATGAGACCTTGGCGCTGCTGGCCAAATATCCACAGTCGCCGGTTGTTTGATCACGGGTTCATTTGCACTTTGACGGAGATACCTCAAGATGTTTGATTGCCGGATTCATCGCCGTGATGCGTTGCGGGCCGCCCTCGGAGGCGCGCTGGCCTGTTCTCCCGCCCTGTCGCTGCTGGCCGCCGACAAGGAACGGCTCTTCAAGATCGGAGCGTGCGACTGGTCGATCGGCGCTACGGGAACCCCTGCGGCGATGAAGATTGCCCGCGAGATCGGGCTGGATGGAGTGCAGGTCACCTTCAGCAAGCCGGGCGAAGGTCATGATCTGCGGAGCCAGGCAGTGCGGGACGAATACCAGAAGGCGTGCCGCGAACAGAAAGAGGAAATCTGTTCCCTGGCCATGGGGATCCTGAACCAGATCCCCTACTCGTCCGCGCCGGAACCCGAGGTATGGGTCAACGACTGCATCGAAGTCCTGCCGAAACTCGGCGTGAAGGTCGTGCTGCTGGCCTTCTTCGGCGAAGGCGACATCAAGAACAAGCCGGACCTGCAGAAGGAAGTCATCCGCAGGCTGAAAAAGGCCGCGCCGCTGGCCGAACGGGCCGGCGTGATCCTCGCGATCGAATCGTGGATGAACGCGGCCGACCATATGCGCATCCTCGATGCGGTCGCTTCGCCGGCAGTGAAGGTCTACTACGACGTCGCCAACATGCAGAAAGAGGGCTACGACCTCTACAGCGAAATCCGGCAACTCGGCCGCGAGAGAATCTGCGAGATTCACTGCAAAGAGAATGACTCGCTGCTGGGCGAGGGGCTGGTGGATTTTCGCAAGGTCAAGGAAGCCATCGACGATATCGGCTACTCGGGCTGGCTGGTCATCGAAGGCGCGGTCGGGCATGGCCTTTCCATGAAGGACAGTTACGTCCGCAACCAGAAGTACCTGCGTTCCCTGTTCCCCACCAAGAGTTGAGTTCCCCACCCGAAGCTGAGCACCAACCATGCGACTCCAATTTTCCGCGGCGATCGCGACACTGCTGCTGGTCCATTCAGCGGCATACACCGAAGAACCGAAGCTGGAGTTGCGACAGTCGCCGTGCGATTCGTCGAGCAGCCAGGCGCTCGGGGACTGGCAGGCCCGCAGCAGGAAAACGCTCGCCGAATTGCTGCACATGGACGATCAGATCGCGGCTGATCGTCCGGATGCGCAGGGACGCAGTCCGCTGCCGCTGAATGTCGAGGTGCTGAAGCGCGAGGCGTGCAACGGCTACGAGCGCTGCCTCCTGCAGATCGACTCGCGTCCCGATCGGAAGATCCAGGTGGTGCTGACCGTTCCGGGCAACGCGACACCTGGCAAGACCCCGGCGGTCGTCTGCATTCACGGACATGGCGGTAATCTGGATATTGTCTACGACACGAAAAGCGTCTACTGCGGCTTCGCCAGGACGCTGGCCGAAAACGGCTTCGTGACGCTGAGCACCAACGTCGGTCAACACGAGACGCAGAGCCCGCAGCGAACGCTGATGGGGGAGCGTCTCTGGGACCTGATCCGGGTTGTTGATCTGGCGGTTTCCCGGCCTGAGGTCGATCCCGGCAGGATCGGGTGCGCCGGACTGTCGCTCGGCGGCGAGATGGCCATGTGGCTGGGCGCGATGGACACACGCATTCATGCCACGGTCAGTTCCGGTTTTCTCACCAACATGGAGAACCTGCGAAAGGGCCATTGTCCCTGTTGGGACTTTCCCGGCCTGCAGAACCGGTACGAGTTCTCGGATATCTACAGCCTGATCTGCCCCCGCGCGCTGCAGTGCCAGAACGGTTCACTCGAACGATTGCCGGGCGGCTTTCCCGTGGATCTGGCCGAGAAAGCGATGGCCGAGATCAAGAAGGCCTATCGCACGGCCGGTCAGGAGCAGGCCGCACAACTGGCAGTGCATGGCGCGGGCCACGTCTTCGACGTTCCCTCGGGCATCGCCTTTCTGAAGGCGAACTTGAATTAGGCGGCTTGAACTGCGGACGCGGGCGACGCATCAGAACTCGTACGCGCCCGAGAACTCGAACCGGAGCATGTTCCCCGGTTCGCGCACCTTGTAGTGGGTCGTCCACACCGATGATTCGAGTCCGAGTTTCAGCTTCTTGGTGACGTCGAAAATCGTGTTGGCGAAGATAGCGTTGTTGTAGACCCGCGCGCCGTTGTTGACGAACGACTCGGCGTCCGCGGAGACCGTCTTGTTCCACGGATCGTCGATCAGGTATCCGGCGTTGATGTGCAGGTCGTCACGCAGATCGTAACCGAAATCGAACCAGCCACCCGTCGAGTAGACTGCTTTTCGCGTGCTGAAATCGACGCCCTGGATGATGCCGCCCATGAAGGTGCTCAGGTCGGCACCCGTGAAGAACTCGCCCTGGAACTTGCAGCGTTTCGTGACCGGAATCGATACGTCGGCGTTGGCCGACCAGGTTCCGACCCTTCCGCCAAGCACCAGAGGTTTGTCGCCGATCGGCGGAAAGTCGAACAGCTGTTCGCCGATGTGTCCGGACATTCCGAAACTGATTGGAAGGTCGCCCTCGCCCCGCGGGCCCAGCGTGAATCCGCAGCGGCCTTCAACCACGGGCCAGTCCGACGGTTCACGATTCAGCGTCGGTCCGTCGAGAATGATGTTCTGGCAGATGGCGACCGCGGGACTCATCAGGAACACGTCGCTGAAATGCATGTAGCGCTCGTAGCGAATCTGCATCCGGCGGAAGCCGAGATTGCCGACCCCCCAGCCCACCGAGTAGTTGATCGTGCGCGGCTGCAGCGGCGAGAGAAGGTCCCACGTTTGTCCGGCCAGCAGTCGGAAATTATCATCGTAAACCTCCGCATACGCGTGGCGGATCTGAATGGTCGACTGGTTCTCGCGTTCCGCGATCAGGCCGTGGAAGTCGATCTCGATCTTGCCTCGACTCTTGCCGTCGCAGATTCTGGGAATACGCGGGCCCGTGACGTCGATGCCGACTCGCGTACGCCGAGTGTCCAGAGCGAATTCGTCGACGTGTTGAAACTGCGGCGAAAAGACGTACAGCGCGAACGGGCCGGGAAAGGACCGCTGCGAGTCATAGGCGGCACTGCCCCAGAGGACACCGTAGGGAACGACCTTGTAATCGCCCTTCGTCCACACGAGGCTGCGCATTTCTTCCAGCATGTCCTCGCGGGAGACGATCGCCCCTTCATAGGGCGGATCAGCCATTGCGTCGAAGTTCACCGGGATTGTCTCGGAACTGACCGCTTCGGAACTTGCGGGCATCGCCTGACGCATCGCGGACAGCTCCGCCTGCATAGCGGCCGTCTGTTCCTCCAACTGCCGGATTCTCAGCGCAAAGTCCTGCGTCGGATCGTAAGCCGGTGACTCATCAGCAGCGGCAATCGCACCGCTGAAGAGGAGCAGACACATCCATGCGCTGGCTACATGACGGTTCATCGTAGGGCCCGACTGTGTGGTATCTGTCGGAGTACCCCCTCCAACAGTTACGCGCTGTAAGGCAAGCAAAGCCGTTACAACACAACTGTCCCAGATAAATCTCATCGTCCGTAGAATCGGCCGACTGCAGATTACGCGAATACGCGGCATAACACGCACACGTGGTATTTGCGGTGTAATCGCTAAAGTTTGCCAGGATGCCGCGAAGTAATGCAGCGCGGAGGTTCCGTCGCCCGTGTAAGTCCCGGCCTGTCCGTGGTTTCTTCCGTGCGAATCCGACTGAATTCAGGGCGGCGGAGCCAGGAAGCCCCTTGAAACGGCATCGGCAATCAAGTTCCGGGCATACTCCCAGAGGCGGGGTGAGCCTTCCTCCATATGGCGGTTGCGGGACAGCACCTTGTCCGATGTGACTCCATGTTCCCGCCACGCCTTGCCCTGTGTCTGGTAGTTGTGCATCAGGGGTTGCAGGCGGTCCACGGCCGCAACGAAGCGGGCTTCGGGGGTTTCCCTTGCCTCGAACTCCTCCCAGATCTGACGGAACTCGACGGCCCGATCGTCCGGAAGCAATGCGAACAGTCGATCGGCCGCCGCTTGCTCTCGCGCGGCTTTGTCCTTGGCTGCCGTGTCGTCGTAGACAAACGTGTCCCCCGCATCGATTTCAACCAGATCGTGCAGCAGTGCCATCTGCACAGCGCGGAACAGGTCCAGATCCGTTCCCGCCGAGTGCTCGTGCAGCAGCAACACCATGACCGCCAGGTGCCACGAATGCTCGGCCGAGTTTTCGCTGCGGGTACAATCCGTCAGCCAGGTTCGCCGCTGCACAGACTTCAACTTGTCGATCTCGAGCACGAACCGCAATTGCCGCTGCAAACGGTCATCTTCAGACAACACGGTCAATCTCCTCCGCTGACCGCCGTATAGCACCGCGCCTTCTTGCAGGCAGGCTGCAAATCACTTTGCTATCAATGCTGTCAGCCATGGGAACCGATCGATGGGCTGTGCATGCAAAAAAAACGATCTTGCCCGCAAATGCAACCTCACTAAGAATATCACCCTGCAAGTGTCATGGAAGGGACTTCCTGTCAATCCTTGCGCGGATGGACTCGGCAAGACGCCGAACTCTTGCTTCCAAAGCTTGTTCTGCGCACACGGCGGTAGGACCGCCGGCCGGTACGGTGCTGCCGCACCGGAATGAGAATCCGCTTCCGTTGGCCGCTGGACTTTGCACGCAAAGTCGCCGCTCCGACGGCAGGCAACACAAGGAGGTCCCCATGCTCGTCTTATCACGCAAAGAATCGGATCGCGTACTTTTTCCGACGCTCGGCATCACGGTGGAAGTCCTCCGCATCCAGGGAAACACGGCTCGGCTGGGCATCGATGCGCCGGCCGATGTGCCCGTTGTCCGGCATGAACTGGTTGATCTGAAGTCATTGCTTTTCACGACCGATCAGGATGACCAGCAGCAGTTGAGCCGCCTTGTTCACGCGGTGAACGGCCGATTGGCACTGGCTGCCGAACAGCTGAATCTGCTGCATCGCCACTTTGAAGAAACGGGCGATGCTCGCGGCCAGGAATTGGTGACGCGGGTCTTCAATCAGTTGCGCGGCCTCGAGAAGGAATCGCAACAGGCCCTGGACACCGAAACGCAGCCGCCCCGCACGGCCCGCGCACTGTTGGTGGAGGACGATGTTAACCAGCGGCAGCTGCTGGCGAGCTACCTCCAGCTGCGCGGATTTGAGATCACCACCGCCTCGGACGGCCAGGATGCGCTGGATTTTCTTTCGCTGCACGCCATGCCTGACGTGGTGCTGCTGGACATGCACATGCCCCGCTGCGACGGCAAACGATTCGTCGAGAGCGTTCGGGCGGACGATGCCATGACGGGCATCAAGTTGATCGCCGTGAGCGGCACGAATCCGTTTTCGCTCGGCATCCCTTCGGGCCCGTGCGGGATCGATCGCTGGTTTGCCAAGCCGATTGATCCGGAGCGGATCGTCGAAGGGATCGCCGCGGAACTCGGTCTGCCGGCCGTTGCCGTCTGATTAACCTCTGCGGTCGGCATCGCCGAACGGCCGGAAGCTTGCCCCCGCCGGTCCCAGTCGCGATAATCCGGCAACGCATTTCTAAGCCGTGATGTGAGCTGCAATCGACACCTTGCGATCGACACATTGCAGTCTTTTGGGGGGGCGGGAGAGCGATGAAGGGCAATCGCCGGAAGTTTCTGGTTATCGGGCTGGGGACTGGGGCCGCCGCGGCGGCTTTAGGGGCGCGACGCTGGCTCGGCGGCAGCGACTGCCACAAGCGAACCGGGTTTGCTCTCGGCGCTCCGATCACCATGACGGTTGTGCATCCCGGAGGCGACGAGGCCGAACGGGCGCTCGACGAAGCGTTTGCCGAGTTGAATCTGGTCGATCGCCTGATGAGCCTGTACGACCCGACGAGCCAGTTGAGCGAGTTGAACAAATACGGGTGTCTCGATCGACCGCATCCGCACATCGTTTCGGTGTTGCGAGCCTCGCGCGAATTGTCGCAGCGGACCGACGGTGCGTTTGATATTACCGTGCAGCCGCTCTGGTCGCTGTACGCGGATGCAAGGCAGCGCGGCCGAACACCGAATGACGCGGAACTGCAGCGTGAACTGCCGCGGATCGACTGGCGTCGCGTTGACGTGAACGAGGATCGCGTGAAGATCCCCGACGGCACGCAGATCACGCTGAACGGAATCGCGCAGGGCTTTGCGGCGGACCGTGTGTTGGACGCACTTCGCCGTCGCGGGGTAACTCACGCGCTGGTTGACGCGGGAGAGATCGGTTCGCTCGGCGCCAGCGCGACGGGCTTGCCGTGGAAAGTCGGCATTCGCCATCCGCGGCACGCGGGCGAATTCCTTTCGGCCGCCCGACTGGATGGCCGGTGCATGGCCACCTCCGGCGACTATGCGACGTCATTCAGTTCCGACTTTCAGTCGCACCACATCTTCGACCCGCACACGGGCCGTTCGCCCGCACAGTGTTCCAGCGTGTCGATCGTCGCTCCAACCGCGACAGAAGCCGACGGGCTGTCCACCGCCGTGTTTGTGCTCGGGCTCGAGCGCGGAATGCAACTCGTCCGCGCGACTCCCCGTACGGACGCGCTGGTGGTTCTCAAGGACGGAACGACGATGGCCACCGAGCATTTCCCCTCGGAAACGCCCGGTTGACGCACCGTGATTCGCTTCACCCGCGTATCGCTTGAACCGAGTTGAACGAGCCGGTCAGGGCTTCCAGACGTGGGCGTTGTCACCCTGGCCGATGACCGGGAAGGAGCTGATGCGCAGTCGGGCGGCACCCATCGGGATCAGAACGATGGACTCCTCGGGTTGTTCGGATGCTACGGGACTGTCTTGCAGCACCGCGACGAGGCCGTGCTGATCGAGTTTCCATTCGGGGATCCGTTTGCCGCAAGCGCGGATCTCGAGCGGCGCACCCTCGTGGGTGAAGGGCATGTTGTTCGCCGGCCACGATTTCTGGACGACCTCCATATTCGACGGCGAGTCACCCTTGCCCAGTACGAGTCCGTAATTCCAGGGTGTGGTGGGCAGGATTTCCCAGGCGGGCCACTGGTCGGTGCCGCCCGCCCTTTCGTACTTTTCGCCGATCTTCAGTGAGTACGTCAACGGCCCGCGATCGATCGAGACGCTGTTGTGGTTCTTGGCCCACTGCCTCAGGCGGATTTCCATCGGCAGGGTGAGCGCGACTTCGTCCCCGTCCGACCATTCACGGTCGATCCGAACGAACGACTTCGATTCGCCCTCGATCTTCTCGGGCTTGCCGCAGATCGCGACCGCCGGCTTGCTGCACCACCCGGGAACTCGCAGATACAGCGGGAAACGCACCGGCTTGTCCGTGTGTACGCCGATGCGGACCTCGCCGCTGAACGGATAATGCGTCTGCTGCTCGAGTGTGACCGCAACGCCGTCGCCGACCTTGGCTTCGACTTTGTTTTCGGTATAGAGAACGGCTGCAACGCCGCGGTCCGGAGTCGCGAAATACAGGTGCTCGGCGTAATAGGGCCAGCCGTGCGCCCAGTTGTGCTGGCAGCAACGGTGCGAGTGCGGATTCATATCCAGCATGGCCCCGTCATTCTGAAATCCGGGCGCATGGTTCTTTCGATCGGAGACCGCCAGGTTGGGTGCCGTAAAGTAACGCAGCGCTTTGAGGTCGGCGGTCAGGGCGGCAGGCAGCATGTTGAAGGCGACGTCTTCACACCGGTCCGCCCAAAGCAGATCGCCTGTGATCCAGGTGAGTCGTTCGCTGGAGAGCATGAACTCGACCATGCCGCACGTCTCGACGCCCTGACGCGGGTCGTCGTATCCGGGGCGCGCGTTTTCGTCGGCTCCGTACAGGGCGCCCGGCACCTGGCCGTACATGTCGCGCATCTTGTCGTAGTTGCGATACGAAGCCTGGCGATTCGCCGGGTTCTTGGACTGCAGCCAGTACGTGGTCGGTTCGCCGAAAGCCTGGGCGAAGTTCACATTGTGCAGGTTGACGACGTCCTCGTCCCAGCGGGCCGTCTTGCGATGGACCTTGGCCGCCAGGTCCATCAGCCATGGATCGCCTTGGAGGTTATAGAGCCAATAGATGCTCGACAGCAGATCTCCGCCGCGCATCTTGTCCCAGTAATCCGGGAAAAAGTCCTGCTCGGGAATGGTCGTGAGGTAGCGGAAGTACCGCGTCATCAGTTCGGGAACGCGCGGATCCGCGGTGTAATCGTGATAGTCCTGCAGACAGAAAAGCATGATCATGTTGGGCCACAGGTCCGCCTTGCCCTGAATTCGCGTGCGGTTCGATTGGGGCCCGAACCAGCCGTCCTCCAACTGGCTGCGGATCGCCGCGTCGATCCAGGTCTTTGATTCGCCGATCATTGCTTCGTCGCGCAGCAGAAACGCGAGGTTGATGTAGCCCTTGAGCCAGTAGGGGACTTCCTCCCAGCCGTGATCGCCGCCGGCCGGTTCGAGCCACGAATTCCCCTTCTTGCCGAGGAACTTGCTGATCTCTCCCAGATGTCCCGTGAAACCCTGCGCCTCCAATTCAAGCTGCTTGCGAAGCCATCCGCGCGGTTCCACGCTGCGGATCGGCAGCTTGATCAGCGGGCTGGCCGTCAGCGGTTCGCGGTTGGCAACATAATTCGGGTTCTTTGCGGCGACATCCGGGCCGCTCACAAAGGCAACTTCCGCTCGCGCGGCTGTGCCGAGGATCGCCAACGAGAATGCCGTTGCCAGAGCGTAGCGTGCGTTCATGGTCAAGCCCTTCAGGAAGCGGGAACATCAGGTCCTGTGAACTGACGAATCTCGAGTTGCCGTATTGCCGATGCCAGGACCGCGATCATCGTAACCCGCGAAAACTCGCCGTGCCAGTCGATAGACGCCCGCCGACGGGAGGAGGCTGGCCGACCCCATACTCGGATTTTCCGCGTTCTCAAGCCAAATCCGCACCGTGACTTTCGTAGGGGGCCGTTTTTTGTTACACCTTGTTAGCCAGGGCTTTGGCCTTTTGCCGCAACTCGGCGGCTGCGACCACTTTATCCTCAGGGGGTTCCGAGATGACGACGTACGGCCTTCGATCGATCCGGTTCACGGTATGTTTCACGGCAGCAGCCCTCTTGTTGTGCGCTGCGAACGCTTCGGCACAGACGACGCTGCGTTGGAAATTCAAGACCGGTCAGGTCTTCGAACAGACGATCACCCAGGAAATCAAGACGAGCGTGGCTGTCGGCGAGAAGAACATGGAGGTTGCCGTGAGTCAGGTGATCGACGCCACTTTCACCATCGGCAATGTGGACGACAAAGGCGTCGCCGACGTGACCCAGGAGATGAAACGAATCCGCATGAAGCTGACCGGCATGATGAACGGCGAACTCGACTCGGATTCGGCCGAGGCACCGTCGGGTCCGGTTGCATCTCTGGCGCCCGCGATCAAGTCCATGGCCAAGGCAAAGTTCCAGATGAAGATGACGCCGCTCGGCGAGATCAAAGAGGTCGAACTGTCGAAGGACGCGGTGGAAGGTCTGAAGTCGCTCCCCAACGCCGGACAGTTGAGCAACATGCTGAGCAAAGAAGGCCTTGCCGAGATGGTGAAGAAAGGGGCGCACCCGATGCCAGGCGGTCCCGTGAAGGTGGGCGATTCATGGACAACCAACATGGAAGTCGGCGTCGGCGCTGTTGGCAAGATGGCGTCGCAGACCAAACTGACCTATGCCGGTCCGGAGAAAGTCGGTGACAAGCCACTCGAACGGATCAACCTGGAAGTTACCGCGAAGCTCGAGAAAGCGGCCGCGAAGCCGGCCGAAAAGGCACCCGCTCAGGCGGTTCCCGATGTGACGATCACGGACCAGAAGTCCCAGGGCAAACTCTATTTCGATAACGTGGCTGGCTGCCTTGACCATTCGGAACTCACGCAGGACCTCACCCTGCAGGTTGCCGTCGCAGGCCAGAAATTCAACCAGAAGACCCAGACGTCGACGAAACTGCAGTTCAAGCCGGCCGCTGCCGCGAAGAAGTAATCGCGGATCTTCAAGCGTGCGACAAGTCGCGACGACATATGAACAACGGAGGCCGTAACGCCAAAGTGCGATACGGCCTCCGTTCTTTTTTCTTGCGGTCCTTCTTTCGTTCTCCATCGGCGCATGCGGGGGTTGCCGCGAAACGGCGCACCCGCGCTCACGGGTAAACCCGTCCCAGCGCATCGGCGATGACCTTGCGCAGTGCGAGCGGGTCGACCGCATCCTGCCGACGGTAAATCACCTTTCCGCCCGGGGCGATCACCATCGTATACGGCAGCGCTCCCTGCCATTTTGCATCCAGGGCCTCGGCCAGTTCGTATTCGTTCTTGCCCTGGAACTGGAAGTTCCGATTGGAAGCGTGACGCTCGTTCAGGAATGCCAGGACCTGGCTTCTTCTTTCCGCCGGATCTGCGCTGATTGTGATCAGCTCGAAATCCCGTTTTCGATACATGCGGTGCATTGTGACCAGTTCCGGGAACTCCTCCACGCAAGGGCCGCACCATGTCGCCCACACATTGATCACCCTCAGCTTCTTCGAGTTATTAGCCGCAAGTTCCTTCACGCCGGCGGCATCGATCGTTTCCAGCGCAGCCTGTTCCTGATCCCATTTCTGCAGCGATTCGCGGGCTGAATCCCGTTTGTCCGACCACTTGACCGAGCAGCCGAACGTCTTCGTCGTTTCGGTAGGGACCCGTTCGCCCGTCAGGACTGCGTCAATCGCCGCCTTGGCATCGTTGGACGTGACGTTGCTTTCCTTGGCCGAATCATCGATGCGGCCGTTGTAGCGCAGGCGCCGTTCGGAGTCGAATACGAACACATGCGGAGTTGCCACCGGACCGTACGCGCGCGAGACCTTTTGCGTCTCGCCGTCGTACAGATAAGGAAACGTGAACGCCCGGTCTTTGGCTCGGATCTTCATGTCGTCCAGCGAATCGCCCACATCTGTGAATCCAAGTTCATCCAGACGTACCGCCAGCGGGTCATTGGGCGAGATCGCCACCACCGCGACGCCCCGTTTGCGATAGTCGTCGGCAAGTCTCGCAAGCCGTTCCTCATAGGCCTGTGCGGTCGGGCAGTGATTGCAGGTAAAGACGACGACCAGAACCTTGGCGTCGGCGAAATCGGCCAGCGAATACTGTTTGCCGTCCACACCGGGAAGCTTGAAGTCCGGGGCACGACTTTCGATGGCCAGCGGATGCTCGTCGGCGGCTCGCAGCGCCGCTGGAAACGTACACCACACCGCACTCAGCAGGACGAACGGAATTTGCATCGTGAGAATAAAACGCAGTCCGCAATCGGGTGGCCTGTGGTCATTGCCCATCGCAATTCTCCTGTGCAGTCGTTTCGCGTGATGTTCTCAAAAGCATCGATTAATCCACAGCCGGATCAGGCAATCCGTCCCGCATGAGCATTGCCGATCTCATACTCCCCCTACGCACCCCGTCCCATTTGATCGAGCAGCTCTTGAACCGACTGCTAAGGGACTTCGTATCGCTCGGGCGGCTGTGCGGTGACGCGCACTCGCACGGGCATGAGCAGGTCTGTGGCGCAGCCGAATCGGACCGAGTGTTCGCCGGCGGGCAGCGTCAGGTCCGGTCCGGGAACGGAAAGCCCGCGCTGATCCGCGGCCGTGGGCCCGAACTGGCAAGTCGGCTCGCCGGGCCACACCATCACGTACTGGCCCTCTTTCAACTCGCCGGAAAACGCATATCGCCGCCCGTCGATTTCGACAAAGGGGTCACGCAACGTGCGTACGTCCGCCGACCGCAATGCCTTGACGTCGTCGATGCCGCACGCGACCTGCGTATTGCCAGGCAATCCGTTGTAGTAGAAGAGCAGGCTTCGCACCCGCTGATAATCGATCGCGTCCTTGGCGGGCCGTTCCAACTGTTGATAGCGCCAGCCCGTGAAGTCGTTCGGCACGTAGTAGTCCATCGCACCCTTGTCATCGCACAGCTGGAGTTTGAACAGGCCGCCGCGCCCGTCGCCCTGCATCCAGAATCCGATGGCCTTGTGCCACGAAATGTCGAGCGGCTGGGAGAATGCCTTGCCGAATACAGACCAGCCCTCGGGGCCGCCGAGCGAACTTGTCGCTGTGTACACGGCAAACCGGGACTCGCCGCGCTGCGGGTCTGTGGCCAGTTTGATTTCCTGCGCCACGCCCGGCAGCGTGCTTCCCGCCTCGCCGGGTTTCAGCGACTCGACTCGGCCGTCAGCCGCTTTTCCAACGGGCTTTGCGGCGTAGGGAGCCAGATCGTCAAACGACTCCAGCAGCAGCGCGTCCTTGCTCTGGTAACTTGGCGGCGCGCTCAACCACGGTCCCGGCTGGGCGTGCACCTGCCAGCCGATGCGGGCCGGTCCCTGCGGCACGTTCACCTTCCAGAGGGAGTCATCGGGGGCCGCAGATTTCAGCTCGCGCCAAGGTGTGTAGAACACCCGCTGGAACGCCGCTCGATTGCCGTCGGTGATCAAGCGGAAATCGCGGCGCTGCTCTGCGAGTCTGGCACGGGCTTCGTCGTCCTTCACGCCTCCCATCATCGGGTCGATCCGCAGGCGGGCCCGCATCGCATCGGGCACCCGGCCCGACAGTCGCAGCTTTTCGTAGCGGCCGATCAGATCGAGGATTTCGCCCGTGAAAGGATGACGCGCCGCTGCCTCGGGTGAAACTTGAAAGGAAACCGAAGCACCGTAGCCGATCGTCGCGCCGAGTATGTATTCATACATGTCGGGCGTCGCGCTCGTGTCGTAGCCGTAATACCAGCCGATATCGAGCGGCATGCCGTTGAGCGCCATGTAATCAAACCCCGGCGATCGCTCGTCGAGATATCCTTTCAGATCGCCATGTCCGTCGGCGGACGCGGTGCGCGCCATGAGATGCCACGAGTAGTGGCTGAAGCTGCTGGCCTGCAAGAGTACGTCTTTGTTTTCCAGTTTGTCGTAGAACGCCTTGTGCATGCGGGCGTTGTAATACCAGTGGTCCCCCTGCAGGGCCTCGGAGCCGTCGAAATAGACCATGTCGATGCCGCAGGCATTCGCGACCTGGGCAAAATTCCCGGCGACCTCGTCGAGCAGCGTCGTGTCCATGTCGTACATGTGATAGCCGTAGGATCGCGTCAGCAGTTTTGCCGTTTCGCCCTTCGCGTGCGCTGCCGCTCGAGTCCCCAGGTAACCTCGCTGACATTCCGCAAAACCGAAGGGCGATTCCATCGAGCGGCGGCCGTACTGGATCAATTCGTCTCCGATCCGCAGCACCGTGCCATTGCCTTCGTAGCCTCCGTCCTTGGCGGGAAACGCGTCCGGAGCTGATTCCGTCGGCACGAAATTCGCCTTCGCGTCGAGATCCCCGGACAGCGTGATCTTAGCGCCCGTGACAAGTCGCGGATCGGGCACGGGTGTCAGGTACGCGTCGGGCGGATAGATTGACGCGGCCAGCGTGTGGAAGCCGACGCGAAAGCCCGCATCGTGAAAACGGCGGACCGTTCGCTTCAGGCTCTCCAGGCCATCCGGAAATCGCTCTCGGTTGACGTCGTAATGTCCCGTCGAGGCGCACCACGAGCCCTGATCAATCAGGATCAGGTCGAATCCGCCCCGTTTGGCAATGGCCAGTGCTTCGTCGAATTCCGATTCCCTGAATCCGGTGAGAAAGAAATACGATCGGTGAATCCACGGCGATTGCTTGTTCCAGACATTGCCGAGCGAGGGACTAGGCACACCGGACGCAAGTTCGAATCGGCGCACTGTCTCCATGAATTCGGTTCGCGGACAGGCAATGATGCCGAATCGCACCGGCTGAATGCCGTGGTCCGCGCCGGATTCAAGGCTGAGCGTGTGGACCGGGGACGACCAGAGCGGAGACTGTGCGTCTTCAAAATCCTCGAGCAGCACGACTTCTTCTTTTCCGTCCCGTTTCAGAACGGCCTCGACGTGGTCGATGAGGCACGACACTTCGGACGATGGCGGCAGGTTGTTGTAATAGAAGTTCACTGACTGGACGCGGTCATATCGCAACGAATTGATCGATACGCCCGTCAGGGTGAACTGGCGCCAGCCCTTGAAGTCAACCACGATGTACTCGTCGCGATAGCCGCCGGCCCCGTCAAACAGTTGGATCTTGAGCGACTCGCCTTTGCCATCGCCATTGACCCACGCGCGGATTGCCTGGCAACCGGTCAGATCGAGCGGCCGCGGCAGCGACCTGCCCCGCATGCTCCAGCCGCCCGGCTGGTCGTTGCACTTCGCGGTGAACCGCGCTGCTTTGGAACCGACCTTCGCCTCGGCAACGGGCTCGAACTCGTGGCTGCATCCGGCGCGGTCGGCGCGCGAACCGCCGCTCGAGTCCACGATGGCCTGCAGGTTGACCTCCGCGGCCATCAGTGCGACGGCCTCGGATCCGGCAAACCCGGCGTTCAACGCGGCGGCGATCTCGGACGAGAGCGGCAGAGGAATTCGAAACGCCCGGAATCGCTGGATCTCGGACTTGGCCGCGAGTTCTTCAAGTTTCACGACCGCGAAACCGCGATCGGGCTTCAAAGAGAATTTCGCGAGGGTGCCGTCATCGAAGGTGACGTGAAGCCTATCCCCAGCGCGTTCCACTCGAGTCGGCAGTACGCGGCCCTTCGGTGTTTCGATCCAGAACGCGTCGGTGTTGCTGAACTTCCATTGCGTGCCGTCCGCGAATTTGATTTCGGACCATCCGCCGTTGTCAGTCAGTGAGAGCTGCGCGGTTCCAAGATCGATCACCGTCTCGCCGGCGCGCGACGGCAATGACATGACCGCCGCCGAGGCAAGGCACGCTGCGAAGACGAGTGCGAGTCGCATGGTAATTCTCCTCCACATAAATCTCATTGCGCGATGACCGCCGGCCAAATCGGTGCTGCCGCACCGGCCTGTAAACCCGCTCCCGTTGGTCGCTGGACTTTGTGCGAGAAACGAACGTTCTTACGGTTGGCGCAGAGCGAAAGAACTACGTAAGCAATTCGGCGGAAATCCTCGTTGATGGAAATGCCTGAACTACAGGGTCCGAATGCGGTCCATGAGTCGATTCGCCGTATCGATGTCCGGCACGTTTTTCACGCGGTAAAGAACGCCCCCGGTCAAACCTCCGCGGTCCAGCGTAGCGAGAAAATCGGCGTACTCGGTCCAGACGATCAGCGGCATGTCGCCGATGCGGCGTCTTGCTTCCGGCAGGAAGTCGAACGCAGCCTGGAAGCCTCGGTCGTCGGACAAGCATACCGCCTTGAGGCCTCGCACCGTCGCCACGGACTCTATCAGATGCCGGCCATTGGCGTGCAGGTGCAGGACGCCCCCGTCGAAACGAGAAAATATCCGTTCGAGGTTTTCGCGCCCCCACTCTTCAAAGCACTGGGGCTTGGTCATGTGGAAAGGGTCCACGCTCTCGGAGACGATCCTCCCCGGGATCCACTGAACCATATTGCTGCACGTTCCGCCGTTGACGAGCGGCACTCGCTCGAAGAATGTCTCCTGGACCTTGACGTTCACGTCGAATCCAAGTTGGATTGCGCGCCGCACGATTTCCGGCCGATCCACCATTGAGTAGTAAGTCTCCGTGGCGCCGACCAGTTCGAACACGAAGTTCAACCCGCTGATCAGGATGAAATGGCTCAGTCCAAACCGCCCTCGGGCGGCTTTCTCGAGAAAGTCCAGGTAGGCAATGTACCGCTGAAACCACGGATGCTCTGTGTCCAGTTTCAACCGATCCAGTTCTTCCCATCGCGAAATGATGGGCGGAACCATGGAACTGATCCATCCCGAAACCGGGTCGCAGAGGAATCGCACGTCGCCGCCGATCATTCCGCCGTAGAGACCCTGGTCCATTTCACTCAGGTACGCGCTCGGCACGGAATCGTCGTGGACCTTGATCCGTTCGGCGAGGCAGCCGTCCCAGAAGCGGACGCGATCGCCGAGATCCGGGAATTCGCAGTATCCGTCCACATGCGTGCGCTTGAACTCGTCCATTGCGGCGCTTGGCACTTCCATCGCCGCGCAGATTCGATCACCGATGCGTTCCACAAACAATTCGCGGAGCCGCGCGGTTGCTTCGTCGCCATGCGTGCAGTAGCTCAAGGGGAAAGTACTCATTACTTCTCCAAAGTCACGGCGGCCAGCACCGGCGCGGCGGCCGTGCCGAGGTCGCGGAACAGAATCTCTTTAACAGGAACCGGGCGCAGCGCGATTCCGCAAACATTCAAGTGCCAGGGTTCTCCCTGCCACGCAACAAAGGCCTGGGTGGCGTACGGAGCTTGAGCCCATTCGTCGGCCGTCTTGCCCAGGATCCATGGCACCGTTTGCCGTTGGCCGTCCGCATAGACGATCACATATTCGGCAATGGCCTTGGCCGAGTCATCTCTCGAGGTCCAACCGGCGACGTTTCCGAGGAAGAAGAGCCGCTTGCCCTGCTGATTCACCGGGATCGAGACTTCGGTCGGGAACTTGGCCGCACGGCCGCCTGCTTCTCCGCCCTGCAGCACCAGCAGAGCGCGGCCGCCGTTGGCTGCGGGATCGAGAATCCGAAAGGGAACCTGCAGTGCCGTCTGCTGCCCGGGCTTCAGCCCCGTGAAGAGAAAATTCCCCGGATTCGCGACACCAAACGGCGCCGTGAACGGATCGGTATTGGCCAGCGCCGCGAGGTCGAGCACTGCACATTTCTCTGCTACAGGCGAATCGTCGAGAGGAAACGCAAGTACGCCGTCCACTTCTTGCGGTCGAATCTTGTCGTATTCGGCGATGACGGACGGATAGTCCCAGCGGCGAGTCTGTTTCGCTCGGCTTGCCACTTCGATTCCATCGGGTTGATGCGCCAGTTGAAGCGACTCGGGCAGATGAAGCACGGTCCGGCGCGGAGTCTTGCGACGCGGTGCGGTCCATTTCATCTCGACCGTCTTTTCTCCGCCCTTTAGGGAAAAGCTGACCTCGCCGAAATGCGTCGGCGCTTGCTCGACACTGATGCTCCGGCCGTCCTCCAGCCACCAATCCGGTACGGCGGGCAGGATGTGGAGTTCGTCACCCTGCTCATGCAGAAGCATGTGCCGCAGCAGGAAACAGTAGTTGGAAGCTCCGGTGGCGTGCGGGATCGTATCGCTCCAGGCGAACCGCTGCTCGTAAAGTATGCCTTCGGGGAACGCATGCGCCGCGGTCGAATGAAGCAGGTACCAATAGAAATCCTGCACAACCGACTCGCCGTCGCCGCTGATCAGCGAGGCCATCGTCGTGTAAGAGGACATGTAGGGGTGGATTGCGGGAGGCCGCATCGCGGGAGTCCAGCGGATCGTTCCTTCGTGGAACCCCCCGCCGAAATTCCTGCGGACCTCTCGGATCAACGCACCGACCCGCGCGTCGTCCGGTGCAAACAGCGGCGTGGGCCAAAGCGTTTCGGTGTTTCCCCAGTGGGTTCCTTCTTTTTCCCAGCTCGGCGGGAAATGCGGCAGGCCCGTCTTTTTCCACGCGGCTTCAATCGCCTCGCGGTACGACTGCGTTTCTTTGGATAACTCGTCCGCGTCAGCCTGACGCTGCAGCTCACGCGCGGCGGCGAGCGTGCAAAGCAGCGCGCGCAAGTTCCAAAAGTCATATCCGACGATGTGGTACTTGCCGTTCCAGAGGTTCTCGCCGTCGGCCAGAGCATTGGGCAACAGTCCCGCAAAAGCGGAATCGGCCGGCGCCGTCTTGCGAGCCGTCGCGGTCCAGGCAACTGCCTTGCGCATTGCGGGGTATGCCCGCTCCAGCCAATCCCGGTCGCCCGTGATCAGGTAATACTGCCATAAGGTCCAGACGGCCTGACCGTTGGCGTCGAACTGCCCCGGCTGCGTCTCGAACCGGCCATCCTGCCGCTGGGCCGCAAGATACGCATCCAGCGAGCGGCGGGCCGTTGCAGTGAACCCGCCCTCCTCGAATTGCAGCACCTGGTAAGCGCCGTCCCGCAGATAGAACTCGTCATAGAACCCTTCGCCGCCGTGGACCACTCCATGGTCATTGTTGATGAACTGATCGACGTGACTGGCCAGCAACGCATCGCGGACCTTGCTGTCCGGAACATCGAATTTCGCCCCGCTGCCGATCAGCTTGTGCCAATAGTCGACTGTCCGATCAAGCCACACTTGCGAGTCCGCATCCGCGTAGGTCTCCGCCGTGATCGTGTAGGGAACCCGCAGCACGATCTGCTCCTGCTGGCCGGGCTGCAACTCGCACTCCCACCGTGTCGGCGCGAGTGTACTCCCCGCACGTTCGGCGACAAGCGAAGCATGCCGCGCCTGCGAACCCGCATTCGACACTTGGACGCGGATCCAGTTCAGGTAGTTCTCGCCCTGGCCGGGACCGTCGTAGGCCGCCGCCCAGTCCTTTACATCCGGCAGCGGAGCGGCCCAGATTTGAAAAGCGTATCGAACGCTGTCCTGCACGGCCGTGAATTGGATGACCGGCAGCCATCCTTCCATCCGCGTCTTCACCTGCCGACGGCTGAGCGGCGTCGACTGCGGACCGATCGCTATCCGCAGTCGCTGCTTCTCTGCCAGCAGGAGTTCGTTCTGCGGCGTTATGCGAGTGGCCGCGAGATAGTCGTTCAGACCGACCATCGACCACGAGTTGGTGAAATAGTCGAACGGCTCATCCGCGCGTAAGGGTGAACCTGAGACGATCAGCACGGCCAGGGCGATCGGGAAACGCCACATCGCAAACACTCCTCATGATGCAGGACGCGTTCATACGGACCAGGGGGTTCGAGCCGGTCGGGTGCGCAGTCCGTTTGCTTCGTCGTCGTCGATGAACTCTTCCTTGGCCGGATCGAACTTGAGCTTGCGGTTGAGTACCCAGGACAACGCTGCTGCGTGGCATGCGATGTGGGAATGACGCATGACGTGCGAGTTGGCCGCGGTCAGCGCGCGGGACTTTACGCAGTCAAAAAAGTTCTGGGAATGCGTCGCCACATCGAGTCCGTTCTCGCGTTTGGACATTACGCCCTCGAGTTCTTTTTTCAGCGACTCGGGTTGAACCTCGATGCCGCCGCTGTCACCCGTTTCCACCCAGCCTTCCTCTCCGATAAATCGGACCGGGCACGTGCCGAGCGATTGAACCCAGCCGGTTCGCTCGCCGAACGGGGTCTTCAGGCAGTCCAGCACGAGTTTCACGCCGTTCGGGTAAACGGCCGTGATCTTATTCTCCCCGGGTTCGTATTCGATCGGCATCGTGTCGTCCGCCCCGTTGGCCCACTGGCAGAGGTCCACAGTGTGTGCTCCCCAGTCGAGCAGCCGCGCTCCGGACTCGAAGTCCCAATATCCCCGCCATCCGCCCGAGACGTACTTCTGGTTGTAGGGCCGCCAGGGCGCCGGACCGAGCCACATGTCCCAGTCCACAACGTCGCGCGGAGGAGTCGGTTCGCCGGGCAGCCACTGCGTGTCAATCGAAGGCGTATAGACGGAAGCGACCAGCGTGTGGATCTTTCCGAGCTTTCCGCTCTGCGCCAGGCGGATGGCGGCCTGGAAGTTCGCCACGCTGCGCCGCTGCGTTCCCGCTTGAAACACCCGCTTGGTCTGAGTGATCGTGTCGTCCAGCGCCTGGCACAAACCGATCGTCAGCCCGCATGGCTTTTCGCTGTAGACGTCCTTGCCCGCTTTGGCGGCG
The DNA here is from genome assembly GCA_903863885.1 of uncultured Planctomycetaceae bacterium. Taxonomy (GTDB): domain Bacteria; phylum Planctomycetota; class Planctomycetia; order Pirellulales; family Pirellulaceae; genus CAIPEB01. Next base: position 20,342 of record CAIPEB010000068.1, read on the forward strand.
AGCATGGAAGCCGGTGCGTGCCAGCGATCGCCTGTTCCGATCAGCACTGCGTCGATGTCCGGCCGGGCCAGCAGTTCACGGAAGTCGCGATACAGCTTGCAGTCGCTGTTGCCGTAGGCTTCGTCAACGAGTTTCTTGCCCGCGTCGCGGCGGCTTGCCTGCACATCCGCGATGGCCACGCATTGGACGTCACGCTTGGGCAGAATGCCGCGAAGATCGTAGGTCGCCCGCGGTCCGATGCCGATCACGCCGAGCGTAATCCGCTCCGATGCAGCGGCCTCTCCGGCCAACCCGAGCGACTTGCCCCGCACGAACCATGCAGCGGCCGCCGCAGCACCCGCACTCTTCAACAACGAACGACGCGTCACAGTCTGAGATGTCTTTCGCATATCTGCGCCTCTTTGCCGGAAACAGGTAACTGTCACGGTGCAACTCCGAGCACGAATTTTCAGTCGCTGATGTGGCCGACGCAACGCCCTTGACGTTTTTTGCCGCAAATGGTTGGAGATGCGTCGAACCGAGGGAGCTTGCTCGCAACAGTTGCAGCGAACTGTTAAGTTTGTCTTTTCGATCTGTCTGGAATCTCACCGAGCGCGTTGCTGGAGAAATGACCGCATGGCACACAGCACGAAATTGGTTCGCCGCGGACTGGCGGCTGTTCTCATGCTTCACGGATGCATCTCCGTCGGCCTGGCTGCGGATGCCCCGAACGCGACGGACTCCTGGCCACAGTTCCGCGGTCCCGGTGCCCGCGGTGTTTCCGATAGTGCGACCATTCCGGAACGCTGGACCGCGACCGAAAACGTGTTGTGGAAATCCGACGTTCCCGGGAGGGGCTGGTCCTCGCCGGTCGTTCGCGCGGGTCGCGTCTTTCTGACCACCGTCATCAATCGCGAAGCTTCCGAGATGCCGCTGAAGGGTCTGTACCTCGGAGGCAACCGGCCCAAGGCTCCGACCAGCGTGCACGAGTGGTGGGTGTATTGTCTTGACCTGAACACCGGAAAAGAGCTTTGGAAAGAAAAGGTGCACGAAGGACCGCCGCCGGGCGCCAAGCACCTGAAGAACAGTTTTGCGTCCGAGACGCCGGTCGTTGACGACGAGCGTGTGTACTGTCTCTTCGGCAACCTCGGCCTGTATGTTTTCGATCTGAATGGCAAGCGGCTCTGGACGAAGACCATCGAAGCACACGCCATGCAAGACGGATGGGGGACGGCCGCGTCGCCCACGCTCGACGGCGATCGTCTGTACGTGATCAACGACAACGACGAACAGTCATATCTGCTATCGCTCGACGTGCGCACGGGGAACGAAGTGTGGCGTGTTGCACGCGATGAGAAGAGCAACTGGTCCACGCCATTCGTCTGGCACAACAGCCAACGCACCGAGATCATCACGCCGGGCACGGGGCGCGTGCGATCCTACAGTATCGACGGCAAGGAACTCTGGTCTCTGAAGGGCATGTCCTCGATTACAATCGCCACGCCGTTTGCCGAAGGAGACCTGCTGTTCGTGACATCGGGTTTCATTATGAGCAGGAAACGGCCGATTTACGCAATTCGGCCCGGCGCCAGCGGCGACATCTCGCTGGCGGACGATCAGACGAGCAGCCAATTCGTGACTTGGTGCAACTGGCGGGCCGCTCCCTACAATCCGAGCACGTTGCTGTATCGCGGCATCCTGTACGTGCTGCTCGATCGCGGAATTCTCTCCGCCTTCGATGCGGGCACCGGCAAGAAGTTCTTCGAGAATGAGCGAATTGCCGACGGCGGAGCGTTCACCGCTTCGCCCTGGGCCTGCAACGGCAAGGTCTTCTGCATCAATGAAGACGGCACGACGTTTGTTTTCAAAGCGGGCGAGAAATACGAGTTGCTTCACAGCAACAAGCTGGCCGATGACGACATGACGCTGGCCACTCCGGCAATCGTCGGCGACAAGCTGCTGATCCGCACCGCAAACCGGCTGTACTGTATATCTCAAGGAAAATGAGAATCGGCATCGCGCACGCGCAGGAGCACATCCATGGCTACGTGGCCAGACAAACTGTTCATCAACGGCAGTTGGATCGACGGACACAGCCGGCGGACCTGGCCGGTCACCAATCCCGCGACGGGGACCGAACTGGCGAAGGTGGCGATTGCTGAGTCGGAGGACGTGGATCGCGCCGTTGCCGCGGCTCGCCGGGCATTCGACGAAGGGCCGTGGCCTCGCATGGATCCGCTGGAACGCGGCCGCATGTTGTTTCAACTCGCCGCCCGCATACGCGATCGCGTTGACGATCTGGCGATGACCGATACGTTGAATATCGGCAAGCCGATCCGCGACACGCGCGGATTCGACGCTCCGGTGACGGCGGACCTTTTCGAGAGTTACGCGGGATTGCCCGACAAGATCGCGGGCAAGTGTTTCGGGACGCTGCCGGACAACGTCACGATGCAGATCCGCGAGCCGATGGGCGTGGTCGCGGCAATCGTCCCGTGGAATTTCCCGCTGACCAACGCGGCTCTGAAGCTTGCGCCCATCCTCGCGTGCGGCAACACGGTTGTGCTGAAGCCCTCCGAAGTCTCGCCGCTCACGGCGCTGATGCTGGCCCAGCTTGCGCAGGAGGTCGGATTTCCTCCGGGCGTGCTGAACGTCATTCACGGAACGGGGCCCGAAACGGGCGGGGCGCTCGTGCGGCATGCCGGGATCGACAAGATCACGTTCACCGGTCGCCATCAGACGGGCGTCCAGATGCTCGAAGCCGCAAAGGTCGGCATGAAGGGCGTCATGCTGGAACTCGGCGGAAAGACTCCGAGTATCGTTTTTCCGGATGCGCCGATCGAACAGGTCGTCAACGGTGTCGTCACCGGGATCTTCTTCAATCTGGGGCAGGTCTGCGTGGCAGGTTCGCGATTGCTGGTCCACGAGAGTCAGCACGACGATTTGCTGGACAGGATCGTTGCGAAGATGCAGGGATTGCGGCAGGGAGATCCCACGGATCCGTCGATTCATCTGGGTTGCCTCGCTACACCGCTCCATTGCGCGACCGTCCGCCGGTATTTCGACCAGGCGAAACAGGAGGGAGCACGGTGCATCCAGACGAGGCCGGTCCCCGATGACCCTCAGGACTGCTTCTTTCCGCCGGCGATCTTCGATCGGGTGACGCCTTCGATGACAATTGCGCGCGAAGAGATATTCGGTCCCGTGCTCAGCGTGCTGACCTTCAAGGATGAAGACGACGCGGTGCGAATCGCGAACGACTGTGAATTCGGTCTGATGGCTAACCTGTGGACGGAGCATGGGACGCGTGCTCTTCGAGTCGCTCGCCGCCTGCGAGTCGGGCGGATCGCGATCAATGGCGGCGGCGCCCTCCGTCCCAACGTTCCCGTCTTCGGCTACAAGTTGAGCGGCATCGGCGCGGAACTTGGCTTTGAAGAAACGGTCCACGAATACACCAATTCCAAGTCGATCCTGTATTCGCTGGCGACCGACAAGTCGCCGTGGCCCGAGTGACGGCGACTGTGGCAGGCTCGGGTGGACTTCGGCTGCCGAAGTGAAAGCGGCCCGTTTGTCTATCGTTCGGCATGACTCTCATTCGGCCCCGCATTCTTTGCATCCGCCGGGCCGGATAAACTGACGTCACGCCGCGAATGGAAGCGGCGAACGGCACTTCGACGTGGTGAGAACGGTGCGACGCGGAAAGGTGGGACTTCATGCGATTCAGCCGGATTAAGGCCAAGTTGCGCAAAGGCGATGCGGCCCTCGTTACTTGTTGTCATTTCATCGATCCGAGCGTTTACGAACTCGTCAGCCTGCTTGGCTTCGACGGCATCTGGCTCGACCTCGAGCATCACGCGACGAGCGACGAAACAGCGGCGACGCTGATGCGGGCGGCCCGCGTCGGAACATCCGATATCGTCGCGCGTCCGGCGAAGGGCGAGTTCATGCGGATGGGACGACTGCTGGAGGCAGGCGCTCAGGCCATCATGTACCCGCGATGTGAATCGGCCGAGGAGGCGGCTGAGGTCGTGCGGTGGGCGAAGTTCGCACCGCAGGGAGAGCGAGGAATCGACACGGGCAATGGCGACTGTCCCTACTGCATGGTGCCGCCTGTCCCCTATCTGAAGGCCGCGAACGAACATACGCTCCTGATCGTTCAACTCGAGTCGCCCAAGGCGATTGACGCAGTCGATGAAATCGCGAAAGTGCCGGGGGTCGATGTGCTGATGATCGGCCCGGGCGACTTCAGTATCCTGGCCGGAATACCGTTCCAGTTTGATCATCCGCTGATCGCCGATGCTCGACGACGCGTCGCCGAGGCCGCCAAGAACGCCGGCAAATGGTGGGGAACCGTCAGCGGGACCCCCGAACACACGAAGGGATTGCTGGAGCAGGGCGCCAGGTTCATCTGCCACGGTTGCGATCTGATCTTCGTCAAGCAGGGAATGGAACAGATTCAGGAGAAGTACGCCTCTCTCGGCTTTACCTTTGATAACCGGGTCCCGGCCATGGTCGCGGATATGGAACGGTCAGGCTGAAGCGAGATGATCTACTCTCAGTGGCATGAATACCGACTGTCGCGGCTGATGCTGGGAACGGTCCAGTTCGGCATGCCCTACGGCATCGCGAACCGAACCGGTCAGCCCGACTACGGACAGGTTCGGGCCATCATCGCCGCGGCCGTCGAGGGGGGCGTGAACTGCTTTGACACGGCGGCCGCATACGGGACGAGCGAAGAACTGCTCGGGCGCGCACTGCAGGAACTGAACCTCGGCGGAGCGGTCATTGTCGTGACGAAGGTCCGGCCGCTGACTCCCGCCGAATTGGAAGACGGCATTTCCGCATCGCGGGCGATCAGGGAATCGGTTGACGAATCGCGCCGTCGGCTGAGGATGGATTGCCTGCCAATCGTGCTGTTTCACCGCGAAGCGGACGCAGCCTTCATCGAAACGCTGATGACTCTTCGAGACGAGGGGCGACTGCGGCATGCGGGCGTGTCGTGCGACAACCGTCCGGGGCGGGCCGTGACTTTCGCGGAGGACGATCGCATTTCGGCGCTGCAGTTACCCGCCAACGTGATGGATTGTCGTCACTGGCGCAGCGGTGTGTTCCAGCAGGCGGCGTCGCACGGCGTCGCGATTTTCATCCGCAGCGTCTATCTGCAGGGTCTGCTCATCATGCCGGAGGAGCAGATTCCGCTTGAGTTGCGCGACCTTATTCCGGTTCGGCGCCGGTTGGAGGACATTGCAGTCGAGGCAGGAATGCGTCTCGCCGAGCTATCCGTTCGATATCTGCTCGCCTGCGAGGAAGCCACCTGCCTGCTGACCGGAGTCGAGACGGAAGCACAGATTCGCGAGAACATCGAGATCATTCGTCGCGGCCCGCTGCCGGAAGACATGCGGGCGGCGATCGAAACGTGTGTCGTCGGCATCCGCGACGAGCTGATTACTCCCAGTCAGTGGCCGCCGAGAAAGGTACAATCATGACAACGTCGAATGCGCCTTCGATTCAACAGTTGTTTGACCTTCAGGGACGCGTTGCGGTTGTCACCGGCGCCGGGGGATATCTTGGCTGGGCGATGGCCGAGGCGCTCGCTGAAGCCGGCGCGAAAATCGTGGTGTCGAGCCGCAGTCTCGAGAAAGCCCGATCGACCGCGGACGCCTTGGGCGGACGCGAAAAAGGCCATCATATCGGCGTCAGCCTCGATCATCTCGACGAGGCGTCCATCGAACGCGGCTTTGAGGACGCGATAACGCGGGCCGGCCGCATCGATATTCTGGTGAACAATGGACACGATCCATTGGCTGCGGATTGGACGACTGTCACCGCGGACCAGTTTCAGCGGCAACTCTCCAATCTCAGCGGCTATTTCCTTCTGGCGCGGCGTCTGCGCTATCACGCCGTCGCACACCAGAGGCCGGCCAGCATTATCCTGCTCGGTTCGATGTATGGACTCGTCGGTTCGTACCCGGATGCCTATGAGGGAGTCTGCGCCGCGAGTCCCGTGGCTTACCATGCGTTGAAAGGGGGCATCGTTCAGATGACTCGCCATCTTGCGGTCTATTGGGCACCGGATCGCGTGCGGGTGAACTGCCTCAGCCCCGGACCGTTTCCGAATCCGAACGCTCCCGCGGAGATGGTCGCGCGCCTGACGCAGAAGTCCCCCATGAAACGCATGGGTTTGCCCCACGAACTGAAGGGAGCGATCGTGTTTCTCGCATCCGATGCGAGCAGCTACATGACCGGACAGAACCTCGTGATCGACGGCGGTTGGACCGCGTGGTGATCAACGAAATGCGAGACGAGGAGCAATGCACCATGTCGGACTCCGCCAAACCCGCCCGCGTTCCGCGTTCGATGGCGATCTACGCGCGAGCCAAGGAGTTGATTCCCGGAGCGACGCAACTGATCAGCCGCCGTCCGACCCGCGTGGCCATGGGCGTCTCGCCGGTTTACGCGGTGCGAGCAAGCGGTTCGCGGTTCTGGGACGTGGACGGCTTTGAGTACATCGACTGGGCCAGCGGCATCGGCGCCATCCTGCTGGGTTACTGCGATCCGGTGGTGGACGAGGCGGTCAAGCAGCAGATTTCGCATGGAACCATGTATTCGGTCAACCACGAACTCGAAATCGAACTGGCCGAAGAACTCTGCCGCTCGATTCCCTGCGCGGAGATGGTCCGCTACGCGAAATGCGGAGGAGAGGCATGTGCCATCGCAGTGCGGATCGCGCGCGGCACGACCGGCCGCGACAAAATCCTGTTCTGCGGCTACCACGGTTGGCACGACTGGTATCTCGCCGCGAATCTGGCTCAGGAAGCGAGTTTGAACTCGCACCTGTTTCCAGGCATCGAGCCGATCGGAGTTCCGCAATCGCTCTCGGGCACCGCGCTGCCGTTCGCTTACGGCGACCTTGAAGGTCTCGCCCGGCTGCTGGAAGAGAATCATGGCGAAACGGCCGCAATCATCATGGAGCCGCTACGATCCGAACTTCCCCCCGAGGGCTATCTGGCAGGAGTGGCGGAACTCGCGCGCAAGCACGGAGTCGTGCTCATCTTCGACGAGGTCTCCTCGGGGCTGCGGTTCAGCACGGGCGGAGTGCAGCAATACGTTGGCGTTGTTCCCGACATGGCCGTCTTTGCCAAGTCGATCTCCAACGGATATCCGATGGCGGCCGTCGTGGGAAAACGAGAAGTGATGGAACCGGCCGCGCGCATGTTCATCTCGAGCACTTACTGGAGCGACACCATCGGCCTGCGTGCGGCGCTCACAACGCTCCGCGAAGTGCGCCGTCGCAACGTGCCTGCGCAGCTCTGGCAATTCGGCGCACGTTTGAAATCCGGCTTGAACGCCGTGGCGATTGAGGTTGGAGCGAATGAAGCGAAAGCTGCGGTGCGTTGCGTCGGAGTGGATGTTCACCCGCACCTTGAGTTCTTGATAGACGAACCGAGACTGCGAAGTCAGATCGCGACCCTGTATATCCAGGAGATGGCCAAACGCGGTTGCCACGGCTTTGCCGCGTTCTATCTCAACGCTGCGCAGGGCGAAGCGGATCTCGCACAGACCCTCGATGCTGCGCGCGAGACCTTCACCGTCATTCGCGATTGCCTTGCAGCGGGCAACGTCGAACAGAAACTGGAATGCGACATCCAGCAGGACGCCTTCCGGCGCCTGGTGAGGTGACCGCGTCTGCTCCGGTTTGCCTGCCGCTTCACAAAAAAACGACGCGGAGTCCGGGGAACTCCGCGTCGCAGTGGTTCAATTTTCAACTCGGTTCTTCAGAGCGACTCTCTTCAGATCAGCTTCGTGATGCCCGGACGGGGCAGCGGGTAGTTGCCGTTGGCCTCGGGCTTTGTGGGCGGTTCCATCTGCAGCGTGGTGGCATCCGGCGAGGGACCGAATTGGAATTCGGCTTTCGCGACCGCGTCGAAATCCGTTTCGCTGCCCGCGTAACTGGCGATCTGACCGAGCACTGTCACCATGGTGCTGTTGGCCATGTGATGGCCGCTGTTGATCGGCTTGCCGGTGCGGACTGCTTCGATCAGAGCCTTCTGTTCGTCGTCGTACGGATTGTTGCCGGGGCCTTTGAATTCCCAGTTGGTCTCGCCTTCAATGCGGCAGTTTCCAAGGTAGCATTTTCCCTTGGTGCCCATGATGATGTCGCTCGAGTTGTTGTAGCAACCGGCCTGTGTGCGACACAGCGCATAGACGCGAGTGCCCGATGCGTACTCGTAAACGACCGTGTGATGATCGAACATGTCGCCGTAGATTTCGCCGAAAGAGGACGATCGGCCGGCCAGACCGAACGCCCACTTGGGCATCTCTTCCTTCAGAATCCACGAAGCGCGGTCCATGTTGTGGACCAGCGATTGAATCACGTCGTCGCCGGACAGCCAGCAGAAGTGGTACCAGTTGCGGAACTGGTAATGCAATTCGCTGTAGCCCTGTGCCCGCTCCTCGAGTTGATACGGGCCGCGAAGGAACATGGACTGCATCGCCACGACATCGCCGATTGCTCCGTCGTGGATGCGTTTGACCGTTTCCTGGTATCCCTTGTGGAATCGGCTCTGCAGGCCGGACAGCAGGCTGAGCCCTTTCTTTTCCGCCATTTCCGCCGCGGCCTTCACTCGACGCACGCCGATGGGGTCGATGCCGTGGGGCTTTTCGACGAAGACGTGTTTGCCGGCCTTGATCGCCGCTTCGGCGTACATCGGATGGAACTTCGAGGCACACGCGATAAGCACGACATCGACGTTCTCGATGACGTTCTTGTAGCCGTCCAGTCCGTGGAAGCAATGATCGTCGGCCACCACGACCTGTTCCGGAAACATATCTTTTAATCGCTTGCGGCTCGATTGCACCCGGTCCTCGAACACGTCCGTCATCGCGACGAGCTTGACGAAAGGTCCGGCCTTGAGGCTTTCGGCGGCAGCTCCGGAGCAGCGGCCGCCGCAGCCGATCATGCCGATCTTGATCACCTCGTCGCCCGCCGCATGCGCGCTGCGCGCCAAGGATAGTCCGCTCAGCGCGAGCGAACCGGCGGCGGAGGCTTTGAGAAAATCTCGGCGCGTGGTGTTCGACTCTGGTGTGCGATTTTCTTTCTGCATCGTTGCGCTCCTTCCGGCAGTCCGGTTTTGCATGCGTTCGAAAGACAACTATACGAATCGCGGACCAGTATAAACCAAACAAACCAGCGTGGGAAAAGGTGCACGACTCTGACGGGGCCGAGTTTTGGCAGCCGGCAGGCTGCTGTCGCTGCAGACAAGCCGGAACTTGGCTCAGTAGATATCCACTCGCCGAGCCGAATAACCGAGCGAGTCGAGTGTCCGGTGTATCTGAAAGCAGGTCTCTTCCGGTTGTCCGAGATCCAGATGGTATTGAAGTTCCAGTTCTCCCTCGCCGTTTTCGTCCACGCTGCGGCGAACCCATGCGTCCATCGCGTCGGGCGTGCCGGTGGTCACCAGATCCACAGGCGGCAGCAGATCCACGGGAATCGAGGGGAACCGTTCTCGGATCTTCGACACGCTCGTGCCGGAGCCCACATTCAACGCCGCTAGATTCTCCACGCCGCGAAATGCATCCAGCAGGTGGTTTGAGAAACCGCACGAATGCAGACGAACCCTGCCCGTGCGGCGGATCAGTTCGTTGAGCGGCGGGAGCACCAGTTCCTTGAATGGCCCGGGGCCTACCATGCACAACGAACAGTCGCCGACGTGCAACCCGGTGATCTGCATTCCGGCGGCATCCGCGAACAGGCGGATCAACTTCGCGTAGCTGTCGGAGATCCATTGAAAAAGCTCGCGGACAAACGGACTGCCATCGGCTATTTCGAGGAACAGTCGTTCGCCGACCAGTTTCTGGGCCGTGGTCACGATGCCGTGCACTGTTGCGCGACCGGTCGTATCCCAGAAGAACGGAGGAATGATCGCGAACTCGCTGCCCCATGCTTCTCGAACGGTCCGCACCTGATCGAGAAACACGGAGATCGGCCAGACATTGGCCCAGTCGAGATCGCACAGTCCGTCAAGGTTCCGCCGATCCGCAAGCGGCGCGGGTGTGATATCGGGATCCTTGTCGCCGTAGAAAACGAATTCCGCGCCGACTGCTGCGCCAAGGATCAGGTTGGGCTGCAGACCTCCTACCAGAATGACGGGCCGTTGTCTGCCCGTCACCTGAACGAGGTGTGCCTCGATGTTGTAGACCGGGAAGTCGGGAAACCGCTTTGCCACGAAGGCATGGATGCGGCGCTCGGTCTCAAGGCGTTTGCGCGGTTCGAGAAAGAATGGCTCGTCAAAGACGAATCCGCCCTGCTGGTGAAGCCAACCGAAGCTCACGCTGCCCAGCGCGGAAATCCTGGCAGTCGACATGCTCAACCTCCCGCTTCTTGCGTCATTATCCAAGCGGCCTTGCGTGATTTTGGGAACGCGCGCCGGCGCGTGGACCGGCCTCCGACGAAGAACTTGTCTCAAAACTCGCTCACGACCCAACCATCTCGGCAGAGTATCCTTCGAGCGTTCGCTCGCGACTCGCCCGGATTATCCCGGAGCAACATCGAGGACTTCTTCACGCCGGAGATTTTCGTGCAAGCGTGCGTGCAGGCACATTAGGCGCCCGTTAAACTCACATGTCGAGCCCCGTCTTTCGGCGCATGTGCAAGAGTCAGCCCGACATGCCAGGACGGCTCGGATTACCCGCCGCGATTGCTCTCAGACACGCCAACTGGAAGGAGAGTCCGCCATGACACCGTGCATCATGCGGTCGATTGTTGCGATGCTGGTTTCGATAGGCGCAACCTGCGGCGCGGCGGAAACCGATTCCGCGAGGACGCTGGTATCCGGCGAGTTTCGCTTGACTTTTCAGCAAGTCGCGGATGGTCTGCAACTGACCGGAATGACGGATACGGCTATTAACAGGGAATTGCTTTCCGCATCGCGGGTGCCGCTGTTCACGCTGACATTGCGCGCCGCCGCGGATCAACCGGAATTCAAGATCAATTCGGACTCCGGTTGGGGAGTCATTGAGTGGAATGCGTCTGCGGCCGATGGAGCGACGGTCATGCGATGGGCCAGGCCCGCCGAGGGCCGCGCGGGCGACTTGTCCGTCGAAGTCGCTGCAAACCCGCACGCGGCGCAGCAGGCGGTTCACTGGACGATTCGCGTGAAGAACGAAGGACCGTGCTGCGTGCGGCGAGTGGCTTTTCCCCAGGTGTCGATCGCAGACCTGGGGCCCGACGGCGAGGTGCTGTTCCCGCGAGGCAGCGGCGAGGTTCAGACCGGCCTTTGGCAGCGCGACTTCGGCTACTCCGGATTGTACCCGGGGGGCTGGACCTCGATGCAGTTTCTGGCCGCCTATCAACGTGCATCGAACACCGGGCTGTACCTGGCGGTGCATGATCCGTTGGCCAGCACCAAGGACATCGCGGTCGAAAGCCGTGCGAAAGACAGGGCAGTGCTGCTGCGCATGGAGCATCCCGCGCCGGCGATGAACCAGCCCGGCAACGATTTCGAGTTGAGCGGCACTGCGGTAACGCAGCTGCTGCGCGGCGACTGGTTCGACGCTTCGGTGATCTATCGCGATTGGGTCCGCAAAGAAGCACGCTGGTATCCGAAACTCGGAAAGGACGGGCGCGACGATACGCCGATGTGGATGCGGGAATTGTGCGCGTGGGCCATGACGGGCGGTACGCCGCAGGATTGTGCCGACAGCGTCGCGAAGATGGCCGAGTATTTCGGAATGCCGGTCGGGTTTCACTGGTACAACTGGCACCAGATTCCCTTCGACAACGACTATCCCCATTACTTCCCTGTCAGAGACGGCTTTGCCGACGGAGTGAAGAAGCTCCAGGCATCGCACGTGCATGTGATGCCTTATATCAATGGCCGCTTGTGGGACACGCACGACAAGGGGAGCGAGGATCTTGAGTTCTCGAAGATTGCGTTGCCTGGCGTCACCAAGCAGGAAGACGGCCAGCCGTTCATAGAGTCGTACGGCAGCAAGGAAAGCGATGGACAGCCTGTGCGGCTTGGAGTCATGTGCCCGACGACCGAGGTGTGGCGCAAGAAAGTCGACGAGATCGTTGGGCGGCTGTTCGGGGAATACGGACTTGACGCCGTATATATCGACCAGATTGCCGCCGCGTCACCTACGCTGTGCAGTGATGCGTCGCACGGTCATCCCGCGGGCGGCGGACACTGGTGGACTGAAGGCTACTGGCAACTGCTGGATGACATCCGACGCAAGATGCCGGCGGACCGCATGCTCACCACCGAGTGCAACGGCGAGCCGTTCATCCGCTGCTTTGACGGCTACCTCACCTGGCACTGGCAGTTCGACGGCCAGGTTCCGGCATTTCCCGCAGTTTACGGCGGCGCAATTCAGATGTTCGGTCGTGCTTATCGCGGGGGCGCCACGAAAGATCTGGCATTGCGCATGAAGGCCGGACAGCAACTGGTTTTTGGCGAGCAACTCGGCTGGCTGGAACCGGGGATCGTCAACGAACCGGCAAACGCCGCGTTCTTTCGCGAGGCCGTGCGTCTGCGCTGGCAGTTGCGTCCCTACTTTTTCCGCGGCGAGATGGCCAGACCGCCGCGACTGGAGACCGAGATACCGAACGTCAAGGCCGATTGGCAATGGTCCGGTGAGTGGCCCGTCCAGACACCGGCCGTTATGACCGGCGCCTGGCGCATTCCCAGCGAGGGCAAAGTCGTGCTGATCTTCGCCAATGTGAGCGACAATCCCGTCGCATCCAAGTTGGATTTCGACTCGCTGCGTTACGGGCTCGAAGCCAAGCCGCACAAACGAACCGTGATCACGCAAGACGGACCGGGCGAGTCCGGCACGATCGAGCCCGCGTGCAAATTGGATGTCAATTGCCCGCCGCGCAAGGTCTTCGCATGGGAGATATCCTCGGCAAGTCCGTGAGCGACTTCGCAACAACCGCAACTGCGGCCGTCGTTGGGTAGAGCGAGAGAACGGGCTGGTTCCTTTGTTCTGCCTTATTCGTTCCAACGCACGCCGGTGGCGGCCTGGTATGCCTCGTAGGTTGTTGTCAGCGCGGCGGTATCGGGTTGGCCGCGATGGATCCAGACGCGGTATGCGGTGCGTATCGATTGGCCCGGCTCAAACGTCTTGGACACGATGCCCGGCCAACCCACGCAGAGGCAGCCATAGTGACGCGTGAGCCACGTGGGCGGGAAGTCGGGATGATTCGGCGAAATGAGAATCGCCGCGCCGCTCGGTTCGGTTCGGTCCGCATACTTGGCCGACAGGTCAGCCCAGGGCAGTCGGGTCTCGAGCAGGTCGTCTTTGGTGAGTCCGGCGGGCACCGTGATGGCCGTGTCCTTGCGCGGAGCATAGCGAATCGAAAGCCCTCCGTAGCTCTTGCCCTCGGCGCCCCACAAAGTGATGGGCCGCTCGACGGGGATCCACTCGAAGTTCAGGTCGACGACCTGTCCGACCGAATCCGATTTGAAGATGCGCAGGCAGACGCGTTCGATCATGGCCTGCTGATCGCCGATATACCATCCGTTTTCCGCTGCAAGAACGGCCGCCACCGGGCCGGTCTCGCGGCTGAGCCAGCGCACGAAGCGGTGGCGAATCCCCTGGCCCGTCCACAGGTCATATTCCTTGCCGTCGCGCTGAACGTGCGGCCAGGACCAGAAAATGCCGTGATGGTGATAGTGGTCCTTGGGGAAGTCGTCGGTCAGCACTTCTCCGTCGAGCCCCCAAACCGGATGGACGTAGCAGGCTCGCGTGCGGCGAACATCGTCCGCGGGCACGGTGTCGCAGGTGATCTCTCCGAAGTTGAAGTTCAACACCGGGCGGTCCCCTTCGAGCACCTTCAGGGCAACTCCCTCTTTCTCGTCGACGCGAAACGCGGCGGGATCCTGTTTTGTCTCGCCCGCAGGCTCAAGGCGAAATTTGCGGGCCGTGTCATTCGCGCCGGGAGGAATCGCGACCGCCAAGCATTTTCCACCCAGGATGGTGTTGGATTCCGGCGCGGCGCCGCGGACTTCCTGAGCAGTCACGCAGTCGTTGGGATCCGCTGCGTTGACGAACTTCCACTGCGTTGCGGGTGCGAGACCATCGGGCAGATTGACCGTTGCGTACAGCACGGACTTGCTTGCCGGAACTTCGAGGATCGTGCCGCCGTTTGAGGATGCCTCCGCATCGACCGCCGTGACGATGCGCGCCCAGGCGTCGGCCGAACGCTTCATGTTTTCGCGGGTGTCGCCGGGGATCGCGTAGCACTGCAGGCCGATGGGGCCGCGGTAGTCGAGACGTTTCAGCAGCTTGATCAGGCCGACGTTGTCAAAGTCGCCGCGGTCGAGCGTCTGGATCAGCCGATCCCAGCCCATTGCGCGAGTGTCGCCACGATCGGCGCCGTTGATGCTCACGGCGAACAGGCGGGGCATGGCCTGCGTGAGCAGCGCCTCGAGGTTCTTCTCGTCGTTCAACTTCAGGAAATGGCAGAGGTTCAGCGACACGCCAACATTGGCCCGGTCGATCTTGCCGGCCAGTCGCAGGGCATCTTCGGTCTGCGCTACGTAGAAACCGAGGTGCGGATAAAAGGCGATGCGCAGATGCGACTTGTCCGCCAGGTCGGCCAGTTCGCGGACGGCGGCCACGACTTTGTCGTCGAAATTGTCTGTCGAAGGCGTTCCGCCCTGGACCGTCAACCAGATCAGAGTGTCGCGTCCGGAGAGTTGCTCGATCGCCTCTTTGAGTTGCGGCTCAAGCGACGTGCCGTCGGGACCCACCTTCAGCGCAACGTAGATGCTGAACATCTTCAGCCCGTTCTCATCGAGGGCTTTCAGCATCTCGGGAATCTTGTCGCACCCCGTGTATCCAACACCCGCATATCCGCACTCTTTCATCAATTTGGCCTGCGCCTCGAGCGGCAGGCTGCCGCGTCCCGTCCCGTTGTCGAAGATGAAGAACCGTTCCTTCCAGCCGGACTGTGGTTCGGCTGAGAAAGCGCCGGCGGCACAGAGGGCCTGCAGGGCGAGGACGAATACCCACGGTGTCGTTCGGAAGATGCTCATTCGAGTCTCCATTTGCTGACGGTCGCGACGGCCGCTCAACCGCGGCGATCAGCCCGCTACTTTATTTCGTTGGCGTGCGAAAGCCAACCATCGACCGCCGGTTTGGACCCCGGATTCGTTTCATTTCCCGGCGTCGCGGGAATATAATCGGCCCAGGAACAGCTTCGCGGTTTTCAATTGGGGGCGGCTCGCAAGTCAGAGCGGCCCTCGGGGAGAAGGTCCGATGGGACAGACCTGGAAAGTCCTGTTCGTCAGCGTCAGCTTCGCAGTGGTTCCGGCAGCCGGTACCGCGACGTTACACGCATCGCCGCCCGTGCCGGCCGTCACGCCCGCACAGATCGAAGCGGATTGGGAGCGGCAGAACGCGGTCCGCGAAGCGGCGGTCACCTCGTCGCAGCCCGTGACTCCGCCTCAGGATGCCGCCGGCGGTTGCGACGGCATCAAGGAAGGGAAATGGGGATTCCATACCAGCCACGAAGCGAATCCCTGGTGGCAGGTTGATTTGGGAGAAAACAAGCAACTCGATCGGGTGCTCTTGTTCAACCGCTGCGATGAGTATGCGGCGCGCAACGCGAGGCTGAAGGTTCTGCTGTCCGAGAACGGCAACGACTTCCAGGATGCTTATCAGAACGATGGCATCGTCTTCCTCGGCAAGACCGACGGAAAACCCTTGGTCGCTTCGTTGAACGGGAAAGCTGCCCGTTACGTTCGAGTTCAGTTGCCGAGTACCGACTATTTCCACCTGGATGAAGTGGAGGTCTATGCCGTTGGAAACAGCGAGAACATCGCACTGCATCGGCCGGCCAACCAAAGCAGCACGAGCCAGTGGTCCGCGAATCATGAGTCAAAAGCCGGACGGCCGGTTCCGCTGCACACGGATCGTGTTGTCTCGCGCGGCCGGAAACTGGCCGACGACCTGCAACGGATGGGGGTGGATGTGCGAGTTGAGGCTCAGCAGCTTTCGGATGTTGCTGCTCGATACGGCGCGATGTCTGAAGACGCTGCTGAAAGCGACCGGCGATCTCTGGACCGCGAAGCGCAGTGGGCTGTGCGCCGCATGGCCCTGCGGAACCCCTTGTTGGACTTTGACGAGGTTCTGTTTGTCAAACGCGCGCCCGGCATGTTCCCGCACATGTCCGACCAATATTACGGCTGGTGGTCGCGGGGCGGCGGCGGAGTGCACGTATTGTCCGGGTTTCGGGGTGAAAACCCGCAAGTGCGGTGTTTGACCGAGTCGTGGGCGACGGGCACTTTTCTCCGTCCCGACTTGTCCTTTGACGGCACCCGAGTCGTCTTCGCCTGGTGCAAGTACTACCCGCACGTCGCGGCCATGGAAAAAGTGGACAAGGAGAAGTTGCCCGAGGACGCTTTCTTTCACATTTACGAAATGGCGATCGACGGAACCCAGGTCCGGCAACTCACGCGCGGGTTCTATGACGACTTCGACGCGCGCTATCTTCCGGACGGCGGAATCGTGTTTCTTTCTACTCGCAAGGGAACCGCCATTCAGGTCGGCAAAGCGAGTGCCACGGCCACGGAGCAGGCCACCTGCTCGGACAGTTACGTCCGCTGCGGCGGCGACAATCGGCGTCCCGTAGCCGTCTTCACGCTGCATCGAATCGATGCGGACGGCCGGAATCTGAGGCCGATCTCCGCCTTCGAGAATTTTGAATGGACGCCCGACGTCCACGGCGATGGACGCATTATTTACGCGCGCTGGGACTACATCGATCGATTCAACGGTCCCTTCATCAGCCTGTGGGCCAACAATCCCGACGGCACCCGGTCGCAGCTGGTTTACGGGAATTACACGGTGAAGCCGCAGTGCGTGTTCGAGGCGAGGCCCGTTCCTCAATCGCACAAACTGATCTTCACAGCCTCGGCCCATCACTCGATCACCGGCGGGTCGTTGGCGCTGCTCGATACCACGGTCGGCAACGAATTCGAACGACCGCTGACTCGGCTCACTCCCGAAGTGCCGTTTCCCGAGACCGAAGCGTGGAGCGAATCCTATTACGCGAGTCCCTTTCCGCTATCCGAGACGCATTACCTCGTGGCGTGGAGCGACCGGAAACTCCCGCCCCATCGGCTGATGCCTCCCGATGATCCCGAAAACCCGCGAAACGCGCAGGGCATCTACCTGTACGATGCATATGGCAATCTCACGCTGCTGCATCGCGACCCGGACATCTCCAGCATGGAACCGCTGCCGGTCCGCCCGCGACTCCGCCCGCCGACGTTGCCCGCATCCATCACCGGCGATGGACCGCAGGAGGGCGAATTCCTGCTGCAGGACGTCTATCGCGGCCTGACCGGCATCGAGCGCGGTGCAGTTCGGCAGATTCGCATCGTGGGCGTTCCGCCGAAAGTGCAGCCCCACATGAATACGCCGGTGCTGAGTGTCTCCCGCGAGGATCCCGGAAAATTCGTATACGGCACGGTGCCGGTGGAGAGCGACGGTTCGGCGCGGTTCGTCGTCCCGTCCGGAGTTCCCGTTCTCTTCCAGGCGCTGGATGCCGATGGACGGGCCATCCAGACGATGCGATCCCTGACCTACGTCCAACCGGGCGAAACTCTCGCATGCTTGGGATGCCACGACTCTCGTCAGAGTTCGCCCGCCGTGGGCGCCGTGCCGCTGGCCGCGCGCAAACCTCCGTCGCCGATCACGCCGGGACCCGAAGGATCATGGCCGCTGCGCTTCGATCATCTTGTTCAGCCCGTGCTCGACCGGCAATGCGTGAGTTGTCACCGCGCGGACAGCACGGACCTGAAGGCGGCTGCGCTGGTGCTGACACCGGACCGTGCCTACGATACCCTCCTCGATTGCATGAACGGCGATATTCGAAATCTGGCTTTCGAGAAAGACCAGTCCGTGGTCGGCGAATGTGTTGCCCGGCAGAGCAAACTGCTCAAACTGCTCGCTGCCGAAAAGGACCACTACGGTGCACGTCTCGCGGCGCAGGACCTCGAACGCCTGGTCACGTGGCTGGACACGTATGCGTATCGCTCCGGTTCGTTCAGCGCCGAGCAGGAACGGCAACTCGAACAGTTCCGGCAGGACTTCGCTCATCTGCTGGCGCGATGAATGGCCGTCTATCGCGCCGGTCGTCCGGCAGTGCTGCGAAGTGAGCCGGTCGGGAGACCTGTCCGCAACCTTCCGACCGCACCACTCGTGGACCATTTAGAAAAGTAGAAAACCCTCCGCAGCCTGATAAGAGGCTGGGAGGGTTTTTTGACATCATGCATCGCGATGCAGTGCTCCACCCTGTTCGGGCAGAGCGTGCCGACTAATAGCGACGGCCACCACCGCCTCCGCCACCGAATCCACCGCGACCACGGCCGCCGCCGCCACCCGGGCGACCGCCGCGATCTTCGCGCGGACGTGCTTCATTGACAGTCAGCGGACGGCCGCTGACTTCCTGGCCATTCAGGCCGTCGATCGCAGCTTGTGCTTCCTGGTCACTCGACATCTCAACGAAGCCGAATCCCTTGGAACGACCCGAATCTCGGTCCATTACGACCTGCGCCGATTCAACGGTTCCGTACTCTTCAAACAGTCTCTGCAGGTCGCTGTCGGTGATGCCATACGACAGGTTGCCGACATACAACTTCTTCGCCACTTTGGGCCTCCTTCGAACAAAAACCACGCAACTCAAGCAAGGCCCACAGCGGGCGAATGCTGTCGCATGAAAACACTGTCCTAGATTTGTGCCGATTGACAAGAAAAAAGCAAGACCGGAAAACCACATTTCGGCTGATCATCAACCGGTTTATGATGTTTCGGCACTGGGAGTTTCGGCGGCCCCACCGGCGATTCGTCAGCGCAGCCATTCGCAGTAGTTTCGCCCCCCCAATTGGGCTAATTGCGGCGTCCTAGCATCATAAGGTAGGCAAAATGTTACAGAAGATCAGCCCTTTCGATGTGATGGTGATCGTTGCCTATCTCGTTGGAATCGTGGCGGTTGGCTGCGTGGCGGGGCTCAAGCGACGGTCCGAAAGGGGGGCAAGCCACTATTTTCTTGCCGCCCACTCGCTCCGGTGGCCATCCATCGGCATGGCTTTGTTTGCCACGAACATCTCGTGCTTGCATCTGGTAAGCCTCGCCCAAGCCGGCTTCGATAGCGGACTGTTAATGGGCAATTTCGAGTGGATGGCCGGCTTCACGCTGATCGTGCTATCACTGTTTTTTGTGCCGTTCTACATCCGATCCAAAGTTGCCACGCTTCCCGACTTCCTGGAAAAGCGATATTGCCGTCAGTGCCGCGACTGGCTGGCCATCGTCTCCATGGCAGCGGCCATAATCTTCCACATCGCCTTTCCGCTTTCGACCGGTTGGGTCGTGCTGCACGGCGTTTTCGGAATCGAGAAGTGGACGTGTATCCTGGTGATCTGCGGGCTCACGTCGCTCTACACGGTGCTCGGCGGGCTTGCCGCCGTGGTCATGACCGAGACGATCCAGGCCTTGGTGCTGATTGCCGGGGCGGTGTTGATCACGGCATTTGCGTGGATGAAGGTCGGCGGCTGGGACGCGATGGCATCGGCTTTGGCACAAAGCGGCGAGAGCGTCCGTTTGACACTGCTGCGATCCCCTTCGGTCGAGCATGAGTTCCCGTGGTTCGCGGTGTTTCTGGGATATCCTGTGCTGGGGATCTGGTACTGGTGCGCGGACCAGACCATCGTGCAGCGGGTGCTGGGTGCCAAGGACGAGAATCATGCGAGAATCGGCCCGCTGTTCTGCGCCGTGATCAAGATTCTGCCCGTGTTCATCTTCGTGCTGCCGGGGTTGTTGTTCTACGTTATCGTTCGCAAGGGGATGGTGAGCGGCCTTGAGGTGGGCAACAGCAAGGAGGTCTACGGCATTATGATCAGGACGCTGTTGCCTCCGGGGTTGTTCGGAGTGATGGCTGCCGCGTTGATGGCGGCCTTGATGGGAAATCTCGCCAGCGCCGCCAACTCGATCTCGACGATGTTCAGCTACGATCTATGGAAGCGATTCCGTCCGGACACACCCGAGTCGAGGCTGGTGCTGATCGGGCGCGTCGCGACGTTTCTTTCGTTTGTGCTCGGGATCGCTCTGGTTCCGTTGCTGGATTTGTATAAGAGCATTTTTTCCGCGATCAACGAGGTGATTTCTTACGTTGCGCCGCCGATCACGTGCGTCTTCGTGCTGGGCGTCTTCTGGGGCAGGGCCTCCGCGCGCAGCGCCAAGTGGACGATGTGGGTCGGTTCCGCGCTCGGTGCAGCTGCTTTCGCGGCGAAGACGCTGCATGCCTGGAAGCCCGACCGCCTGCAGTGGATTCCCGAGTTTTTTATCGATATGCCGTTCATGATGTTGACCTTCTACCTGTTCGTTGCCTGCGTTGCCTTGCAGGTGACGCTGAGCTTCCTGCTGCCCAAGCAGGCGCACGAGGACCCGGAGAGGCTGTTCTGGAATCGGCCGAGCGAAGCGTTGCGCTCGGCAGGCTGGCGCGGCTTTGGCGACTATCGCGTGCTCGCGGTCGTGGTGTTCTGCGTG
This sequence comes from uncultured Planctomycetaceae bacterium, assembly GCA_903863885.1. Lineage (GTDB taxonomy): Bacteria > Planctomycetota > Planctomycetia > Pirellulales > Pirellulaceae > CAIPEB01. The sequence goes on from CAIPEB010000068.1 coordinate 40,877, forward strand.
ATGACCGGGCTTTACGTAGTTTTTCGCTGAACAACCCAAAGACACACACATGATTGTTGCCGAACTCCGAGAGGTCAGCATCCGCTATCGAGGTCCGTCGCTGTTGGACGGCATCAGTTGCCAGATCCACCATGGCCAGCACATCGGACTCCTGGGACGCAACGGCTCGGGCAAGACGACCTTGATGCGCATGATCGCCGGCGAGGTGCATCCCGATCACGGCGACATGGTCCTGTTTCCCGGCGTGCGGGCGTCCATGCTGCCTCAGGACGTTCCTCGCGACGTGCACGGGCCGTGTCGCGAAATCATCGCCGGCGTGCTGCCGCAGGACCACGAGGACTTTGCGCCGTGGCGGAACGAGCAGCGGGTCAAGGAAGTTCTCTCGCGCATGGAATTGAACGGTGACGTGCTGTTCGAGACATTGTCGTCGGGGATGAAGCGGCGAGTACTCCTGGCGCGGGCGCTGGTCATCGAACCCGAGTTGCTGCTGCTCGACGAGCCGACGAATCACCTGGACATCGAAGCGATCGAGTGGCTGGAGCGATTTCTCGCGAAGTGGAACGGGACGCTCGTTTTCGTCACGCACGATCGCATGCTGCTGGGAAGGCTGGCGGACCGCATTCTCGAATTGGACCGCGGGCGGATCTTCGACTGGTCGTGCGACTACGAGACGTTCCTGCGCCGCAAGGAGGAGGTGCTGGCCGCGGAAGAGAAGCAGAACGAGTTGTTCGACAAGAAACTCGCTCTGGAAGAGGTCTGGATCCGCACGGGCATCAAGGCTCGGCGCACCCGCAACGAGGGCCGCGTGAGGGCGCTGGAGAGCATGCGGGCGGTTCGGGCCGAGCGAAGAACGGCACCCGGCAAAGTTCGCGTGGAGTTGCAGGACGCGGCGCGAAGCGGGAATCTTGTGGTCAGGGCGGAGAACCTCCAGTTCGGTTACGGCGACAATCTGGTGATCCGCGACTTTTCGACCACCATCATGCGGGGCGACAAGGTCGGCATCATCGGCCCGAATGGAACGGGCAAGAGCACTCTGCTCAGGCTCCTGCTCGGACAGTTGCCTCCGCGCGACGGCAGCATACGCATGGGGACCAATCTGGAGATCGCTTACTTTGACCAGCTTCGCGAACAGCTGGACGAGGAAAAGACCGTCTGGGAGAACGTGAACGAAGGCTACGACACGGTCCAGATCCAGGGCAAATCGCAGCACGTATTCGGCTATCTGCAGGGCTTTCTCTTTTCGTCCGAACGGGCGAAGACCCCGGTGCGTTTTCTATCGGGCGGCGAACGGAACCGAGTGATGCTCGCGCGATTGTTCGCGAAGCCCGCCAATGTGCTCGTGCTCGATGAACCCACGAACGACCTGGACATGGAAACGCTGGAGGTCCTCGAAAATCTGCTGGTCGAGTGCAACACGACGGTGCTGCTGGTAAGCCACGACCGGGCATTCCTGAACCACGTGGTCGTCAGCACCATCGCCTTCGAGGATGGCTTCTGGAAGGAGTACGTGGGCGGCTATGACGATTGGCAGCGGCAGCGGTCCGCCGTGATCGAAGCCCGGGAATCCGCTCAGCGCGACGCCAAGCCCAAGAAGCCGCCGGCCCGCGCGGCGGAAGCGGAGCAGCGGACTCAATCGCGGCGGCTGAGCTACAAGGAACGCCAGGAATTGGACGGCTTGCCCGCCGCGATCGAAACACTGGAAGCTGAAATCGCGAGTGTGCACCAGGCAATGTGCGATCCCGACTTCTTCAAACAGTCCGGCGAGGTCATCGCGAGTGAAACGAATCGCCTGCGCGAGCTGGAGCAGAAGTTGTCGGTCACTTACGACCGCTGGATGGAACTCGAACAACTCAGCGGCGCGTGAGTCGCCCGCCCGCATGTTGCATTTGTCCGTGTTGATCCGGTGCGAATCCGTGGCCTCTCCTGTCGGCGACTATGCATTGCCCTTCCAGCGATCGACGGCGCGCTGGCCTTCGGTTTTCGGCACGAACATGTCGTCCGACTTCAGGCCGAGTCTGCCTGCCATTTCGATGCACGGCGCCAGTTTCCCCATGTTGGGATAGCGGCCGTTGGTGCCGAGCGTGAACTTCACTCCGGCCTCCTTGGCGATCTTCAGGAACGCGAGGCTTGGGATCTTCAAGCCGATTTCGATTGCCACCTGTTTTTCGGCTGCCGCCCGCACGACTCTCTGAATGCGGGGCGGAGTCCAGTACGTGTCGTATTCGTCGGCCAGAGGGGCTGGGAGCCACGAGACGTTGGCGAACACGTCGATTGGCTGTTGCTCGAGAAGTTCGACATGCCAGTCCACGAAGCGGTCCATGAATTTCTGTTTGTCGCTCATGTCAACCCGCGCTGCCGCATCCGGATCCCAGAGCTTGACTCGCTGGCCGTCCTTTCCCGGATAGGTCATCGCGTCCATCAGGATGAAGTCGAGTCGCCCCAGCGTTTTCCGCGAGAACCCGCTCGTCCAGTCGGTCCATTCGGCCTGCACGCCCCGATAGACGGGTTTTCCGTCGAGCATTTTCAGATATCCGTTCATCTCCTCGTCGTTGCTGAGCACGACCGGATACTTGTTTTCCTCGGTTCCTGCGTGTTCGACGATGCCGTATTTCACACCCTGGGATCGCGCCAGCTCCATGACCTGGTCGATCGTGCTGTTGTCCAGGTGAACGTGGAAGTCGACGAGCGGGAAATCCGGTTTTCCGGCCGCGGAAGGCTCCGCGCCGATCAGTCGCGGGGACGAGGCGGATACGGCGGCGGCAGCCGTCGCCGCCGCAAGAAATTGTCGTCGCGAAAGCACAGCGGCTTGATTAGCTGGGTTCATTGTTAAGTTCCTTGTCGCGTGAGTCATCGATGCCGTGCGAGACATGGCAGTCTCATTTCGGGAAACGCATTTCATACAACGAAAATCCTCCGGAGTCACGGAGGACAGGCGGAAAATGTGGCGGTACAATCACACGGGCCAGCTTATCGCGCCCGATGCGCCGTTCGAATCGACGCTTGATTGCAGGGCGGCAGGACCGCCGGCCAAATCGGTGCTGCCGCGCCGGGTGAATAACCCGCTCCCGTTGATGGTCGCTGGACTTTGCGCGAAAAACAAACGTTCTCACCGTCAGTGCCATAGGGATCCGATGACCAAACGCGAAGTCATTCATGACGTCTTGTCGGGGGGCAAACCGCCCTACGTGCCCTGGTCCATGGGATTCACGAAAGAGGCCCGTGAGAAGCTGCAGACGCATTTCGGCACAGATGATCTTGATCGGCCGCTGGACAATCATCTCGTCAAGCTGGGCAGCGACATCGGCTTTTTCGAGGACGTTGGCGACAACCGGGTGCGGGACGTCTTCGGTGTCACGTGGGACCGGACGGTGGACAAGGACATCGGCAACGTCGAGGGCTGTGTGCTCGGCCGTCCTGCTCTGGACGGGTACGAGTTCCCCGACCCGCTGGACTCGAGGTTCTTTGAAACGATTCCCGAACGGGTCGCCGCGTGTCCCGATGGATTCCGGGTGTTCCAGATCGGGTTCTCGCTTTACGAGCGGGCCTGGACGCTCCGCGGCATGGCCAACCTGATGATGGACTTCCACGATCATCCGGGCTTTGTGCACGAATTGTTCGGCCGCATCGCCGACTACAACATCGCGCAGGTACACAAGGCTCTGGAGTTCGACATCGACGCCGTCTATTTCGGCGACGATTGGGGACAGCAGCAGGGGCTGCAGATGGGCCCGAAACTGTGGCATGAGTTCATTTTCCCGGTGCTGTGCCGGATGTACGGCGTGGTGCGCGGCGCGGGCAAGTTCGTGATGATCCACTCGTGCGGAGACGTCGACGAATTGTTCGACAATCTGATCGCGGCGGGAATCAATTGCTTCAACCCGTTCCAGCCCGAAGTCATGGATGTATGCGGATTGCTGCCCGCTTACCGCGGACGGCTCGCGTTCCACGGCGGGCTATCCACGCAGAAGACCTTGCCTTTCGGCACTGTCGATCAGGTGCGTGCCGAAGTGGGGCGTTTGCTGGAACTGGGGCGAGAGGGAGGATACATTTTCGCTCCCGCGCATGATGTGGAGGGAGATGTTCCGCTCGAGAACATGCTCGCGGCCATCGAACTCGTCCAGCAGCAACCCGGGTACCTGGCCGCAAAGCAATGCCAACCATAAGGGATGATGCATGCAGTTCACGATGCTTGATTGGTGTGTCTTCATCGGTTTCATCGTCTTTGTGGTGGCGTTCTCGATCTACAAATCCCGTGAGGAAGAGACCTCCGAGGACTACTTTCTCGCCGGCCGCAAACTGACGTGGTGGCTGATCGGAATCTCGATGATCGCCGCAAACATCTCCACGGAGCATTTCGTGGGTATGTCGGGGCGAGGGTTTGAGCTGGGGTTGGCGATCGCGAGCTACGAATGGACGGCGGCCGTCGCGATCGTGCTGGTGGCGTGGTTCTTCCTGCCTCGATTCCTCCGCGCGGGGATCTATACGATTCCCGAGTATCTCGAATACCGGTACAGCAGCACTGCGCGGGGTTTGATGGCGTTCTACATGTCGGTCGCCTACATCCTCGTCGGACTGGCCTCCGTGCTCTACTCGGGCGCGCTCGGCCTGCAGGTCGTGTTCGGTTTTCCCGTGGTTCAAGGAGTCTGGACAATCGGTCTGATCGCCGGCGTGTACACGGTCTATGGCGGTTTGAAAGCCGTGGCCTGGGCGGATCTTTTTTGCGCTATCGGCCTGCTGGCGGGCGGGGCATTGCTGACAATTCTCGGTTTGCAGGAGCTGGGAGGCGGCGAGGGGGTGCTGCACGGCATTGCGGTGCTTCGGCAGAACGCAGGCAGCCGGCTGTCGACGGTGCAGCCCTGGGACCACGGCGAGATCCCGTGGGTTGCGGTCTTCATCGGAGGACTCTGGATTCCGCAGCTGTTCTACTGGGGTTTGAACCAGTTCATCACGCAACGCGCTCTGGCCGCTCGCAGTCTGGCGGAAGCACAGAAGGGGATGCTGCTGACCGCCTGCCTGAAGCTGCTGATACCCTTCATCATCGTGGTTCCCGGGATCATTGCGTTTGAACTGTATGCCAATGAGATTCCCGCGGCCGACCAGGCCTATCCGTACCTGATGCGGCACATTCTGCCCGCCGGCCTTCGCGGCCTGATGTTCGCCGCGATCTTCGGTGCCGTGATGAGCACTTTGGATTCGATGTTGAATTCGGCATCGACAATTCTCACCATGGACATCTACAAGCGGTATATCAACCCGCAGGCGTCGAGCGTGAGTCTGGTGTGGATGGGAAGAACTTTGACTGCTGTGTTCGTCGTGGTTGGTTGTCTGTGGGCGCCGCTCGTCGCGCAGATCGGCGGCGGCAGCGTCTTCAAGTACATACAGACCGTGTGGGGGTTCATCACGCCCGGGATCGTGGCTGCGTTTCTGCTCGGCATCACGGTGCCTCGCGTGCCGGCGCCGGCCGCATTGGGAGCCATGTTGCTGAGCCCGGCCATTTACGGCTGGTGCCTTTGGGCCTTGCCCGACGTCGCGTTCCTGCACCACCAGGCCATCACGTTCATCGCCGTCACCACGTACATGGTTCTGGTCGCCAGGCACACACCGCTGGAGGGCGAGTCGACCCAGAAGCCGTTCAGCATTCCGGCCCTCAGCGCCGCAGCCGGATTCATAATTCTTGCGGCTCCGACTTTCGACCTCTTGTCGCGTTCGGGGGTGCTGAGCAGTCCGGCTGCGGCCAATGCGTTGACGCTGATTCTGCTGGCAGTTTACGCCGCCGGCGTGACGTTCGTCATGCGCAAACCCGTTCCGCCGATGGTGCTCGCTTCGCAACAGGAAATGCTCGAAAATCGACAATCAGCGGCTGCGCGGACCGCAACGTTCATCGCCGCGGTATTCGGGTGCGCCGTGCTCGGATTGCACTTGTACCTATTTGCGAGCTGGGTCGCGCCGGATTCTCTGACTGCGGCCAGACGGGCTCTTGCGGTGCCGGGCGGCGAGACCGTCAATCTGCAGCTTGTCCCGCTTGCCTGTGCCGCCGCGGGCACATTCCTGATTGGCTGGCTGTTCTTTTCGCTGGTCCGGCTGCCGCAGGTTGCCCGGGCGAAGATGCCGGTGGTCCAGGAGATTGATCTGTCGTTCAGCCGCGCGGCCCCTTGGTGGGGAGGCGCCGTGATTGTCATTGTGGCGGTGCTCTACTACGCGTTCTTTTGATGGGAACAGGCAATGCGACCAAGTCGGTATCTGATGTGGGCGTGTATCGTAATCGGCAGCGGTGTCAGGACCGGCGGCCCGCCTGCGATACACGCATCGGAGCCCGCGAAAGACGCGGTGTCCTGGACGCCCCGCATGTACTTTGGCGATGCGACTCGACACGGACGTCCGTTTGCCAAGGATCCGTGCGTGATCTCGTTCGGCGGCCGTTATCTGTTGTATTTCTCCATGCCTCCATCGTCCGACAAAAGTCGTCCCAAGGGCTGGGCGATCGGCGTCGCGGAAAGCACGGATCTGGTGCAGTGGAAGAAGATTGCAGAGATTCTCCCCGAGCAGCCGTGCGAAGCCAATGGACTGGTGAACGGCAAGGCAATCGTGTTGCGCGATCGTGTGCACCTGTTCTACAACTCGTACGGCAATGCGGCCAAGGATGCGATCTGCCACGCGGTCTCCGAGGACGGCCTGAAGTTCACTCGCGACGCGAGCAACCCGATTCTCAAGGCGGAAGGCAGCTGGAATTCGGGACGCGGCATTGATTGCGATGCCTTTCCCTGCGGTGATCGTCTGTTTCTTTTGTTCGCGACGCGCGACCCCGAAATGAAGACGCAGATGCTGGTGCTGGCGGCAGCGCCGCTGGACAGCGATTTTTCCCGCTCGAACTGGAAGCAATTGGTCGACGGACCGGTGATGCGTCCGGAGCTGCCGTGGGAAACGCGGTGCATCGAGGCTCCCTCCGTGATTCGCCGAGGCGATCGGTACTATCTGTTCTACGGAGGCGGCTACAACAACGATCCGCAGCAGATCGGCTGTGCGACTAGTACGGATGGCATCCGTTGGACGCGGTTGTTCGACGAGCCGCTGATCCCCAACGGAAAGCCGGGCACATGGAACTCGAGCGAGACCGGGCATCCGGGCGTATTCGAAGACCGGGATGGGCGGACTTATCTGTTTGTGCAGGGCAACTCGGACAAAGGAAAAACCTGGTTCCTGTCGTGCTACGAAATCGAATGGGACGGTGATCGGCCGCGCGTGGTCTGGGACTCCGAGCGTTTCCCGATGCGGCGCTGAGACCGCAGGTCGCGATCCTCTCGCGTGCGTCCTTGAATCTGAGGCGGGTGTTCGTTCGATCAGTCGATCGGGCGGAATCGGACGCCCAGCCTTTGCAGGGTTAGGGCGTGGCGTTGAAGCCGCGAGCGGAATTCGCTGAAGTCGCGGCGATCGGCGGGAGACCATACGACTTCGCTGAGCGCGATTGCGCGCGGAAATGCGAAGTACTCGACATCCGAGCCGCTCCAGAAGTACTCGCCCCAGAGATTTGCCTGCGCGCCGAGAATATGCTTCCTCTGCGAATCGGGCAGCGATGGCGGAACGGGCTCGAATGAATACACGGCCTCCAGCGGCACGAAGCCGCCGATGGCTTCTGGCTCGTCCGGTCCGCGCGCCTGGGCGTAGTCGAAGTAGCAGTGCGACGTCGGAGACATGACGACGTCATGTCCCGCCTGGGCCGCGGCCTTTCCGCCATCCATTCCGCGCCACGACATCACAGCTGCGCGGGGCGTGAGGCCGCCTTCGAGAATCTCGTCCCAGCCGATCATTCGCCGGCCCCGCCCTTCGAGAAATTTCTCGACCTGCTGGTTCATCCATGTCTGTAGCTGTGCTTCGTTCTTGAGGCCTTGAGACCGGATCCTGGCCTGGCAGCGAGGGCATTCCTTCCAGCGGTCGCGAGGTGCTTCATCACCGCCGATATGGACGAATCGGCCCGGAAACAGATCACAGACCTCGGCCAGAATGTCTTTGACGAAATCGATTGCGTCGTCGTTTCCCGCGCAGAGGATATCCGGCTCGATTCCCCAGCGGGTTCTGACTTGAATGGGAACTCCGCGACAGGAGAATTGGGGGTAGGCTGACAGGGCCGCGAGGAAGTGTCCGGGCATCTCGATCTCGGGGAGCAGATCGACGTGCCGTTTCGCGGCAAACGCGACGAGGTCTCGGATTTCTTCCTGGGTATAGAAATAAGGCCCGTAGGGAGTGCCGTCACCCTGAGTCCTGTCGCCTTTCTTAGGCGATTCGCGCCGCACCGATCCGATCTGCGTCAGTTCCGGGTATTTCTTGATCTGCAATCGCCAGCCCTGGTCATCGGTGAGGTGGAGCTGCAGCGAGTTGAATTTGTAGAGCGACATGGTGCGGATGAACTTCTTGACGAACTCGACTGGCAGGAAGTGTCTTGCCGGGTCGAGCAGCAGTCCTCGCCAGGCGAACCGAGGAGCGTCCTCGATCTCCAGGCAGGGAATGCTGAGAGGCGTGGCTGGCGTGGCGGCTGGATGGCTTGGAGAATCGCCGTTTGTGTCGAGCAACTGGCAGAGAGTCGCGCCGCCGTAGAAGAGTCCGGCTTCGGCCGCTGCCCGAATTTGCACGCCGCCGGCCGTGACGGTCAGTCGGTATCCTTCGCGGCCCAGCGCGGCGGCAAGGGACGGATCGATTTCCAGGCGGATCGCGCCCGGTTCGGTCGGCTTGGCCACCGCGATGGGATCGGAATTCAGCAGGCTGTGCAGCTCTTCGGCGAGCGTGCCGGCCTCCCGCTCGGCGTCTGTCTCGGCTACGATCGTGACAGGTCGATTCAATTCGAAGCTGCCGTCCCGCATCACGAGTTTCTGCGGTGCGGGGATCAAGGCAGGCGGCGATGCGGCGTTGACGCTGTGAGCCGAAAACGCCGACAGCAGAAGGACCGCGGCAAGTGCCGCCGTATTGTGATTGCGCCGGTTCATGGGGGTTTCCTTCTTGATACAGTTTCTTGTTCGTTTCATTATGGACGTTCAAACATCAGCTGCGAAGCGATTCATCGCGGAAGGAGATATTTCGAGTGAGTGATCCGGATGGACCGAGGGCGGACGACCAGCTGGAAGCGTTGCGCGGAGAACGGAAAGTGGCAATTCTCGGATGCGGCCGCTTCGGGCGGGCGCTTGCGGAGTTGGCCATTGACAACGGGCTGCAGGCGTCGGCTTGGGATCCGGCGGCTGAAGTGCCCGCCTCGATTGCAGCTTCGTCGCCGGCGGATCTCGCGTCCCGCGCGCATCATATTGTGATTGCGGTGCCCACGGCTGAAACCCGCAAGGCACTGCTGAGTCTGGCGCCCCATGTGACGTCGCGGCATCTCGTGATGGACGTTGGAAGCGTGAAGCAGGGAGCGGTCCAGGCGATGCACGATGTGCTTGGCTCACGTGTGCCCTGGGTCTCGACTCATCCGCTGTTCGGTTCGTCGAGCATAGCGCTGGGCGAGCGGCTGTTGGCGGTCGTCTGCCCGAATGCCGTGCACCCGTTCGCTGCGGTGTTCGCGCGGGAATTCTACGAGCGGCTCGGGTGCGTGGTCACCGAGCAGGATGCGGCCGAGCACGACCGGGCGATGGCTCGCACGCACGCGCTGGCCTTTTTCGTGGCGAAGGCACTGATGGACTTGGGCGCCGGAGCCGATGCGTCTTTCACGCCGCCGTCGTTCCACGCGATGGCCCGCACCATCGAGCAGGTGCGGACCGATGCGGGGCATCTGTTTGTGGCCATCGAGCGGGAGAATCCCTTTGCATCCGACTCGCGCCAGGAACTTCTTGACGCACTGTCCCGAATCCACAGTCAGCTTGAACAGATCGAAAAAACGGGAGACACTGCTGGCGGCGAGACGCGACAGGAGAGTCTGGCGATTCCCGACTTCGGAGCACAGGCACCTGAGCTCATGGAAACGAGAGACTTGATCGACGAACTCGATCACGACCTGGTGCGATTGCTGGCTCGGCGGGCTCAGCTTGCCAAGCGAGCGGGTTCGATCAAGGCCAGCCACGGCAAGTCGATCCGCGACGCCGCGCGGGAGCGGGCTCTGCTGGAACGCCGCAAGGAATGGGCCGGCGAATTGAATCTCGAGCCGAACGGCATCGCGGATATTTTCTCGGCGATCATGCGTTTTTCCAGGGCGTTACAGGGCAAGTAGTACCTGACCTCGAGCAACATCGGAGGCACCATCATGACGATGCACAGCATCAGCCGACGCCGGTTCATTCAGATTTCGACGGCTGCCGCGGGCGCGGCTCTGGCGCCCGCCATTTCGGCGGCCGCGCCGCAGCGCACCGCGACGGATACGGTGGCTCTGGGCAAGACGGGGCTGACCATCAGTCGCCTCGGGATGGGCACCGGCAGCAACAGCGGGAATGTGCAATACGGTCTCGGACAGGAGGCGTTCAACAAACTCGTGCATTATGCCTTCGAAAGGGGCATCACCTACTTCGACTGCGCCAAGAGTTACCGGACCTTTGAATGGATCGCCGGAGCGATCAAGGGCCTGCCGCGTGAGCGATTGTTCCTCCAGTCGAAGATCGGCGGACAACCCGAGAACGTGCTGGCCGAAATCGATCGACACCGCAAGGTGTTCGACACCGACTACGTGGATTCGATGCTCGTCCACTGCATGATCAAATCGGGCTGGACGGACGACTGGAAACGCATCATGGAAGCGTACGACGAGGCCAAGTCGCGCAAGTGGATCCGCGCAAAAGGCGTGTCGTGCCACAGCCTTCCTGCTTTGCAGGCGGCCGCTGCGTCCGATTGGACGGAGGTGCACCTGGTCCGCATCAATCCTCAAGGGCACGTGATCGACACGCCGGAGCAGGCCGTGAATGCGCCGAGCGATGCGTCGCATGTCGAACCGGTAATGGCCGAAATCCGGAAGATGCATGCAAAGGGGCACGGCGTAATCGGCATGAAGCTGGTCGGCGACGGCGACTTCACCAAGCCGGAAGATCGTGAAAAGGCCGCCCGATTTGCGATGTCTCAGCCCGAGATCCACGCGGTAGTAATCGGCTTCAAGAGCCCGGCCGAAATCGACGAGGCGATTGATCGGTTGAATCGCGCGCTGGCTGCGACGTAGGAAGAAGATCGGCTTAACCCGATGGGGTTTGCGTTCGATCTGCCCGTGTGCAATCATCGAGGCGATCGAGTGGGCGTGTGCGATCGGCGCTATCGCCGTTGAGTGATCGATCCAGTGGCAGTCGGAAACGCGAGGTGAATGCGGTCTCGCGAGGCCGTTCGGTCGACGCGGCGTTGGGAAGGGCAAGAATGAAGCGAACGTGCATTGTGCTGACGGTGCTGCTGGTGCTCGGATCGGTCGCTGTGTCTGCTTGGTTGTATCCTCGCCTGCCGCAGCAGATCCCGACGCATTGGAATCTGGCCGGCGAGGTGGACGGCTATGGCGACAAGCAGTGGGCCGCGTTTCTGATGCCGGGCATTATGGCGGTGCTGCTTCCGTTTCTGATGGCGATTCCGTGGCTGTCGCCCAAACAGTTCAAGATCGACTCGTTCAGTGCGACCTACTGGTACATTGTGCTGGTAACCTCTCTTCTGCTGACGTACATCCACGGGCTCACGATGTGGGCTGCGGTCAAGGGGCCGATCGATATCACGCGTGCGATGTTGCTCGGGCTTGTGGCGATGTTTGGTTTAATTGGACGCGTACTGGGCAGGGTCCGCCGCAATTTCTTTGTCGGGGTGCGAACTCCCTGGACCATCGCCAGTGAACGGGTGTGGGACGATACGCATCAACTCGCGGCACGACTTATGGTCGGAGCATCGCTTCTCGGGTTGGTGCTCGTTTTACTGCCGGTTCCGATTCCGGCGATGACCACGGCGGTCGTTGGACTCATCCTGGTTGCGGCGCTTGTCCCGGTCGCCTACTCGCTTGTGTTGTACAAGCGGCTTGAGCGTCGCGGCGAGCTGTGATGCTCCGGCATCTCGCTCCTTGGCGGATTTGCGGTGCGTACTCGATAGTGCCGGCACTCACTTACGGCTTGCGCAGCATTTCGCTCACGCGCGTCTCGTAGATCTTCTGCCATTCGGGGGCGAGCAGGCAATCGCAATCTTCCTGGGCGTAGCCTGTGTTTCTGCGCTGCTGCTCGGTCGGAGCGTAATAGATGTAGCCGTTTGTGTAGGCCGCGACGAAGGTCAAATCACGCGGGGCTGCCTTCTTGATGTTGAGGCCGATTTCGACGCTCAGTTCTCCGGGGAAAGTGGTCAGCACAAAGTCGCCGACGGTCAGGACTGTGACTTCGACGTCAAGCGTCGGTTTGCCGGCGGCCAGCGTCTGAGCCTGGTGCATTTTGAGCAGATCGAGGTTGGTTTGGAGTCGGGCCAACTCCTCCATCGCAAGAACATTTCGAATGTAATGCTCAATGTTCTGCCGGTTGTTGGCATCGAGTTTGCCGAGATCGTTTTTCCCCAGCATCTGGTCGTGCATGTAACGATGCGAGTAATACGACGGGTAATCTCCGCTCAACTGGTACTGCAGATAGAGAGGCACAAAGGTCTTCAGGTTCAGACTGGTGCCGGTCAGCGACTTAAGCAGTTGAGCCTGGGCGGCCTGGATCGCGGCAATCCGCTGTTCGTAATCCGCGGCTCTCGGCAGTGCGATGGTCTCCTGCTGCACGCGGATCGTTCCGGTCGGCTTCGGCTGTATCTGCTTCAGGCCTCGCAGCGCGGCCAATCCGAGCAGGTTGCCCAGCGTCTCCGCATCGCGGGGATTATGCACGTCCTTGTAGGTGACCGGATTAATGTCCCCCGCGCAGCCTTGGAGAAAGAGAGCGACGGCGCTGTCGGAATTGTCTTCGATGACCTTGGAGGCGAAGCCCGAGATATCGGCAGTGTTCTCGCCGCTGGGGACGCCGAGAATCGGGTGGCAGGCGAAGTTGTACACAACGGCCAATGTCTTGCCGTTCGGGCGGTCGAGTCGGAGCAGGCCCACTTCGGGGTCGACCGGTCCGATGGCGGCCACTTCTTCATCGGGAGGAAGCGCGTATGCGTGCCGCACATCGGCTTCGCGGCCGTCCTTCAACCGGAGTCGGCGGTTCTCCATGATCCGGTCCTCGCGCGAGGTGCCGGCTCCGACGAGCACCGGTTCGAGTTTTCGGGCTGCATCCTTCACAGCCTGGATGGTGCGCTGCTCGATGTCCAGACAAACGACTCCGTGGCAGTGGCTTGCGTTGATCAATACATTTGAGGGGGGGATGTGCAGTTCGTTTTGCAGCGCGGCGCGGACGTTGGCGAGGTAATCGTTTTTGATTCGTCCGAGTTCGCCGATGGCAACTGCGTCGACGGTGATCAGGGCCACGGTGGTGGCGTCATCTTTGAGCACGAGCGCTTTGACGAACAGCGGGTCATGGGACGGAGTGTCCGGATCGCTGATATCAACTTTAGCAGCGCCCGCCGAAAAGTCTGCGGCGTTCGCACCGAATGGCGATTGGATCATTGCGGCCGAGCAGAGGATCGCAAGGTGAAAGACGAATCTGCGGTTCATGGCGTTGAATCCTCGACGAACGTTGTTAGTTGCGGTTCAGCAGCGAGCGCAGGGCCGAGAGCAATCGGTCCACGTTCTGCGGCCGCGCGGTGTGCCCCATCAGGCCGATGCGCCATATCTTCCCTGCCAACGGGCCGAGGCCGGCGCCGATTTCGATGTTGAAGTTGTCGAGGAGTTGCCGCCGGACGGCCGCTTCGTCAACGCCGTGCGGAATATTGACCGCGTTGAGCATCGGCAGTCGGCAATGTTCGGGCACGAGCATTGTGACTCCCATGTCCGCCAGGCCGCGGACGAGTTGATGGTGAGCGTCGAGGTGGCGGCGGAAAACGCCCGTGAGTCCTTCTTCGAGAATGCACCCCAGCGCGGCGTGGAGTCCGTAGAGCATATTGATCGGCGCGGTGTGGTGATACACGCGCGAGGCGCCTTCCCAGTACTTGATGATCATCGTGAGATCGAGATACCAGTTCGGCACCTTGACCTTGCGGGCCTGGAGACGCGAGACCGCGCGTTCGGAGAAACTGACCGGCGCGAGCCCGGGCGGGCAGGAAAGGCACTTCTGAGTGCCGCTGTACAGCGCGTCGGCGCTCCATTGGTCCATGGTTACCGGCATGCCTCCCAGGCTGGTGACCGTATCGACCAGGTATAGTGCTTCGGTGTCCTGCACTGCTTTGCCGATTTCCGCGACCGGATTGCAGACGCCTGTCGAGGTTTCGGCGTGGACCACGGCCACGAGCTTGTAGTGTCTCTCGCTCAGCCTGCGGCGCACGTCCTCAGCGAGTATGGGAGTCCCCCAGGGGAATTCGAGCGTGTCGACATCGGCGCGGAGTCGCTGGGCGAGGTCCGTCATTCGCTGACCGAACACTCCGTTGACGAGTATGAGAACTGGATCGCCGGGCTCGATCAGGTTGACGAAGCACGTTTCCATTCCGGCCGAGCCGGTTCCGCTGACGGGCAGTGTCAGTGGATTCTTCGTGGCCATCACCTCGCGCAGACGATCCTTGATTTCTTCCATCAGCGCGATGAACCTCGGATCGAGGTGTCCGATCGTGGGGCGAGAGAGCGCTGCGTACACACTTTCGGGAACGCAGGAAGGTCCGGGACCCATCAGCAGTACTTCGGGGAGACGGTCGAGAGCGGAGTTCATTTCTGGTTTCCGAAAAAGATGAAGAACCCGGGCGGGGGGACGTGAGAGTCCGCCGCGCGGAGCAGCGGGCGTTTTCACGTGACTGTAGCATCCGCCGGCATCGTTGCGGAACTGGCTGGCTCCCAGAGGTGTTGTCGCGTCTCAGCCACGATGACGCCGCTGAGCGCCAGCAACGCGACAAGATTCGGGATTGCCATGAGTGCGTTGGCGATATCAGCGAGCGACCACACGATCGGCAGCGTGAGCACGGAGCCGACCATCACCGAGATGATCCACAAGTATCGGTACGGCCGGATGGCGGATTTGCCGAACAGGTACTCGATCGCCTTTTCTCCGTAGTACGACCAGCCGAGAATCGTGGAAAAGACAAAAGTCAGCAGTCCGAGTATCAAAATCCCGGGTCCGAGCACCGGCACGAATGCAAACGCTGCTCTGGTCAGCGACGCACCCTCGACGCCGGGTGTCTTCCAGGCGCCCGAATTCACAATGACCAGACCGGTCATCAGGCACACGACCACGGTGTCCCAGAACGTGCCGGTTGACGAGACGAGCGCCTGCCGAACCGGGTTGCTTGTCCTGGCGGCCGCGGCCAGGATGGGTGCGCTGCCCAGCCCTGACTCGTTGGAGAACAGGCCTCGGGCGACGCCGTATCGCATGGCGGCCAGAACGCCGGCTCCGAGGAATCCGCCTGCGGCAGCCTGGCCGCTGAAGGCACTCTTGACGATCAACTCGATCGTGGCGGGAAGCGTTGAACATCCGATGACCAGCAATACGATGCAGCCCGCGACATACGCAACCGCCATGAAGGGAACCAGGATTTCGCAGACTCGCGAGATTGAGCGGACTCCGCCGAGAATCACCAGCGCGGTCATCACGGACATGACAAATCCGGAAATCCACGGTGAGACGCCGAGGCGGTCTTTCAGCAGCACGGAGATGGAATTTGCCTGGACCATGTTGCCGATTCCAAATGCCGCAATCGCGGTGAAGCAGGCGAATACGACGCCGAGCCACTTGAGCTTCAATCCGCGTTCCAGCACGTACATCGGGCCTCCCGCCATCTCGCCGGTGCTGGTCGACGTGCGGTACTTGATGGATAGCACGGCCTCGCCGTATTTGGTCGCGATGCCGAAGACGCCGGTCAGCCACATCCAAAGAACTGCCCCTGGGCCACCTGCTGCCACGGCTGTCGCCACGCCAACGATGTTGCCCGTTCCGATGGTAGCTGCCAGCGCGGTCATCAATGCGCCGAAGTGGCTGATATCACCTTGCCCCTCGCTGGTGCGAGACAGTGAAAGCCGAATCGCCTGGCCGATGTAGCGCTGGATAAATCGCAGGCGGATTGTCAGAAAAATGTGTGTACCCATCAGCAGCACCAGCATGGGCGGCCCCCACACCCAGCCGCTGAGCGCGTTCAGGAAATTCTCGACGCTCTCCATGAGGGACCCTCCTGCGGTGTTTTCTGTTTGGAGCGATGCTCGCCGGTGCCATTGTAGTGCCCGTCCATTAGCGACGCACCGCGGTCCGATCCGTCGCCGCGAAACGAAACACCGACCGCGGATGACTGTGTGTTGCCGCTGTCGTGTCTGGCCGTCGTCACAACTACATCGAGTTGTAGGAGACGTACATAACACCGGATTTGTAATAGACCCGAAGCTGTTGGCCGTTTGACGCCCGATCGGTCTCGTAGCTCAATTCCGGTTCAGCCAGGTGGAGGCGATCTCCATCGAGGTACAGCAGGCTCTTGTCTCCCGTACGCAGACGCCAGGGATGATTCGCGACCCAGGCCGTGAATTCATCGCGGCTCATTCTGTAGCTCGCATACAAACGCGTGAACGAGGGTTCGTAGGTCAGGCATCCGTTTCGAGGCAGCGCGGAATTCTGCCATTTGTGCCACGCTGCAAATGCTGGTTGATGACCTTTGCTCAGCGCGTAGCAACCGATAGCAAGCCAGAGCGGAAGAGCAACTATGAACACGTTACGCCATGACCACCGCCGAAGTCGCAGCAGCGACGCGACCAGGAGCGCAATTACCAGCGACAGGCCAGCGATCGCGGCGAATGTCTCAAGGTGAATCGTGCCGAGGTTCATCGAGAGGAAGTCCGCATATTTCAGTGACTCCATTCTCAAGGCAACATCGCCCGATTCTATCGCCCTGATTTATCCGTGGCGACAGACACCCACCCGCCGGCCACTTCGACCGGACACAGACACCCATCCTGCTGTGACCTCCCGGACCGGACACAGACACCCACTCTCCTCACGCCGGCGCCGTGTGGGTGTCTGTAGGCGGGTAGGCGGTACCGGCCGTTTTGTCCGTGTCAATCCGTGCCGATCCGTGGCCTCCCGCGACTTTTTTGGACTTTCTTGGTGTGGGTCTGATGGCTATCGGCTTGTTTTGGTGCTTATCCAGATAGAGGACGGCGCGAGCGCGTTGTCACGGAACGTTGGTTTGACAGG